>MFVF01000017.1 GCA_001785965.1 Candidatus Nomurabacteria bacterium RIFCSPLOWO2_01_FULL_42_20 | reverse complement strand
TTGACGCGCAAAAAGCCAATTGAAAAGAGCCGTCCGTGCCGCCCCAATATGCAAATACCCCGTCGGAGAGGGCGCAAACCTCGTCACAACTTTTTTAGATTTATCACTCACTTACCTATCATATCATCAAAAAATGTGCTTTTCATTATATTGACAAATTAAATTTTATATGATATTGTTTGCTCATTAAGTACATTTAAAATAATTGTTGTTTTCTGAATAATCAACACTAATTACCTAAACTCTTTTAAACAACAAAATTATGAAAATTCTTCTGCTAATTTGTATTATTGTCACGGCTATAATACCATATTTTCAACTTTGCATCGGCATAGCAAAAGATAAAGTTAAACAAAATTTCGCGACATGGTTGCTTTGGCTTATACTGGACTCTGTAGTTCTTATGGGAATTATCGCGCAACATGGAGACATTGCTTTATTTTCTGTCTTTACGGCTGGAACATTCGCGGTGACTGCTGTTCTCATTATTAAACAGCAGTTTTCGTGGAAATGGTT
This sequence comes from Candidatus Nomurabacteria bacterium RIFCSPLOWO2_01_FULL_42_20, assembly GCA_001785965.1. GTDB lineage: Bacteria > Patescibacteriota > Minisyncoccia > Phycocordibacterales > CAZVEC01 > 2-01-FULL-42-20. The sequence continues at coordinate 17,066 of MFVF01000017.1, read as the reverse complement.
TGAAACACTTGTAACCGGGCTTGTGGTTGTCTGTATAATCATTTATCTTACTTCGGGTCCTTACATGGCGGTAATTGCTACAACTGTGGCTCTCAACATTGCTGGTATCCCGCAAATTGTTTTGACTTACAAAGACCCAAAGACAGCATCCGCCTCGGCTTACTTTTTTTTCATGTCATCATCAATTTTGGCAGTTATTAATGCGCCAGCTTGGACGGTCCCGGACCGATTGCCGCAGATATCTGCCGCGATTTTTTGTTTGATTGTTTTTTTGCTGTCCTTGAGAAGATCCAAGGAGAAATAATGCAAGTTAAATGAAGTTTAAAAAATACCCTCGCAAACCAGCGAGGGATTTTTATTTAGCCTAAAAATTAGCCTAGAAAGTCGAGATATTCTGTATTCGACTAACCTCACGATCGTGAGGTTAGTCGAAAAACAGTTAATAGTTAAAATATGAACTGGTAAGGTATGAATTGGTTTTTTGGATTATTTTAATTTTAAGAGGGTGCCGCTTTTACTAATTTCAAAAATCTCCACAAAATCAAGAATGCCTCTCTTCCCCATTTCTAAAATAAGTTGTTTTGGAATTTTTACTTTCCCCAACCAGACACTCTTATGAACCATTTTAAAATCAAGAAAGCGTAATATACTTCTAAACCAGTCTCTATCGCTCCTTTGGTCTTCTGGTATATCGAAAGTAACAATAATCAAAATATTGCTTATTTCTTTCGGTAATTTTTTAATATCAAAAATTTTATCCAAAGAAGCCAACTTTTCTTTTCCTTTTTCGGAAATTTTAACTTTATTATTATCGATTTTTACTATCAAGCCGTCTTTTTTTAGATTATACAAATATTGCTGAATTTTCTTTTTTGTTTCAAGAAATTCTGCATACTCGATTTCGCTGATGTATCTTTCCTCTCTTATTTTTTTGTATGTGTAGTTAATCTTGCCCGATGAAGCTCCGTAGCCAGACGCAATAATGGCTTCCAATAAATCAACTTGACTTAAAGTGATATCTTTTAGTACATTTAAAATTTTTTTCATTAATTCTCCTCTCATGTTGAATTTAAATATAATCTTTTTCGACTAACTTCACGATCGTGAAGTTAGTCGAAAAAGAAAAAGATTTAAAATGGCTATTTCTCGTGTTCGAGGGCGAGAGTTATAATTTCTCTGGCGATTTTTTCAGCTGCGTCGGGTTTGGCAAAGGCCATAGCGGCCTTGGACATTTCTTCCCTTTTGCCCTTATCTTTCATTAAACGATTAATTTCTGAAATAAGAAGATGGGGCGACAAATTGGCCTCTTCAATAACATCACAAGCCCCAACACGCGAATAATTATAAGCATTTTTGCGCTGATGGTCACGATTGGAATTTGTGATCGGGATAATAATTGACGGCCGGCCCCATGAAGCAATCTCAAAAATTACCGAGCCGGCCCGAGAAATAATCAAAGAGCTCGCCCCGGCGGCCATGCGCATGGCCAGAAGATTCAAGTAAGCAAAAGGCTTGTAGCGATCCTTATGCGGATGATTCTTGAGAGAAACGGAAATTATTGTATTAATATCTTCAATGTTTTTGGTGCCGCACTGATGAATAATCTGATAGCGATTGAGCAATTCCGGCAAGGCCTCCACCACGTTATCATTGATAATTTGAGCCCCTTGTGATCCGCCAATGATGAAAATTACAGGTACGGAGGGATCTAATTTAAGATATTCAAAAGCTCCTTCGCGAGCGACTCTCTGGAGAGATGTCCGAACTGGCTGGCCAACCCAGGCAGTTTTCTCCGGCGGAAAATCTTTTCCGGCCTCATCAAAAGACACGGCGATCCTCCTGGCAAATCGGGCCGCCCATTTATTCACCCGCCCCGGCGCCGAGTCGGACTCATGAATGATGACCGGAATGCGCAAAATCCAGGCCGCCAGCAAAGCTGGAAAAGAAGCATAGCCGCCCTTGGAGAAAATAACATCCGGATAAATAGTGAACATTTTAAATAAAGCTGTGAAAGATCCGAGAACAACTTTTAATCCGTCAAAAATATTCTTAATTGAAAAATATAGGCGCAGTTTGCCGGCCGGTACTTGGATAAAAGAAATACCCTGCTCGTACAAAGCAGTCCTGTCATACGGGGCATCCGACATGAAGTAAAGCTTCCAATCGAGAATTTTTTCTTTCTCGGCCAAAAGATTTAACTTCTCGGCTACGGCAATAATCGGATAAAAGTGCCCCCCTGTTCCTCCGCCTGTGAATAAAACGCGCATAATTTATATTTGTTGACCATAGCTGTCCGGGGAAAATTCTCTTTTTGGGGGTGTCTCGCAGGCCGACGGGCCGAGAGGCAGCGCTCTGCCAGCAGGCAGAGACAGCGACCCCCAAAAAGAGAATTTTCCCCGGACAGTAGTGATTTGTTAACGCTGATATTTAGAGATATTCAATATTATCCCGACTGCCGCCAAAGTAATTAAAAGCGACGTGCCGCCGTGGCTTATGAAAGGCAATGGCACGCCGGTCAGCGGGAAAACCCCGGTAATCGAGGCAATGTTTAAAAATGCCTGGGCTCCTATAAGTATAACAATTCCGGCAACTAGAAGTCTACTGAATAAGTCCGGCGCCCGATTGGCAATACGAAGCCCTCTTAAAATAAAAGCTATAAAAAGAAGAATGACCAGGGTGCTGCCGACAAAGCCGAATTCTTCTCCGATTACGGCAAAAATTGAATCTCCTTGGGGTTCCGGCAAATAACTGAACTTCTGAATGCTCTGGCCGAAGCCGCGGCCGAAAACTCCTCCCGAGCCTATGGCGATCAGGCCTTGTTGAAGCTGATATGAGGAGCCGAGCGGGTCGCGAGAAGGCTCTAAAAAAGTCTCGACCCTATCCAAAAGATACGGCTTTTGGAAGATCATGAAGCCTAAGATAGAAACCACGACTAATCCTAAAATTAGAATATTTCTTAGCCTGACTCCTGAAATAAAAAACATTCCCAGCGAAGCTAAAACGATCAAAATAAAACTTTTTATGTCCGGCTGTTTGAGCAATACAACTGCCGAGAGCCCCAAAAATATCAAAAACGGCAAAATGCCCAGCTTGAAATTCCTGACTCGGTCCTTAACGGAAGAGAGCCAAGCGGCAAAATAAATAATAAAACCGATCTTCAAGAATTCCGCCGGCTGAAAAGAAATTGGGCCGAGAGAAATCCAGCGCAGGGCCCCGGCATGCTCAAAACCCAGCCCCGGCAGGAAAACAAGCGCGCTTATTACCAGAGCCGCCAGAAATATGTAGAAGGAATATTTCCGCCAAAATTTATAATTGATTCGGGAAGTTATCAAAAGAACAATAATTCCTCCGCCGAAGCCCAGAACCAGCTGATTAAACAAGACTCCGTAAAATTTCGCTTCATTCTTGGGCAAGATTCCTAAAGAAGCTGAAACGAATACCAAAATGCCAACTACTAAAAGAGTAATTACTAGACCGAGAAATATTTTGTCCACCGACTTCGTCTTCATATAAAATTAAAGTTAAGATTTAAAAATCGGCACCTTGAATTAACCTAATTATTCTAAAAAATTCCAAATTACAAATTCCAAATCACAAACAATATCTAATGATCAAAATCCAAATGACCAAAATGTGTTTCGAATTTTTAATTTAGAATGACCAAAATGTGTTTCGAATTTTTAATTTAGAATTTTGAATTTGTTTGTAATTTGGTGCTTGGTGCTTGGGATTTAATTAGAAATTAGAGCAATTAAAATTCCAATGACGGCAAATACCACTGATATAACCCAGTAGCGCATCACAATCTTCTCCCGCGACCAGCCGATCGCTTCAAAATGATGGTGGAGCGGCGCCACTTTGAATACTTTGCCGCGCGGCCCGAAGAGCTTTTTGCCTACAATCTGGATTGCCGAGGAAAGAGCGGTTACGGTAAGCGGCAGAGCGATAATCGGCAGAAGAAGCACCGAGTCGGTCAGGAAGGCGATGATGGCAAGAGTAACCGTAAGCCCCAGCATCCCTGTTTCGCCCATATAAAATCGAGCCGGCGGAATATTAAACCAAAGAAATGCCAGGATTGCACCCGAAATAGCTCCACAGAGCGCGGCAATGTCCATAAGATTTTGGAAATAAGCCAAAAAGGCGTAGGCGGCAAAGGTTATCGCCAGTACCCCGCCTGACATGCCGTCGACGCCGTCAATCACACTTCCCGAAAATGTTGCCAGCACCACAAAGGCAAATAAAGGCACAATCAGCCACCCCAATTCCAAAAATCCGTTAAATGGCACCGCGATTGCCGTAACACCGAGTTTTGCAAAAAACCACCAGCCGGCAATCAGCCCAATGGCAGTCACAATACCAATCATCATCCGCCGCGGAAAGCCGTTTACAAAAACTCCGCGCCGCACAAAAACCGCCATGAGGTCGTCGGCAAGCCCGATTAAGGAGCCGGCGATGAGCGCGAAAAATGGCAGAAGCGTCTGGCCGCGCGAAAGAAAATCAAGTTTTTCCGTGACGGCAGTTGGAAAAATTTTAGAGACGATAAAAATAACCAGAACGGCCAGAGCAACACTCACCCAAATAATAAGCCCGCCCGGCCGCGGAGTTTTAAGCTCGGCTTCGGTATTGTGAATACGCTTGAAATTCTCTGATATTTCTTCTGTCTCCGGAAGCTCATCTGCCTTGCGCGGCCGCCTTTTCCATAGCCTGTATTTATAAAAAAAATGGGTAAAAAGCGGCGTCACCAAAACCCCGATGAAAAAAGCCACCGCCGTCGGCACAAAAACCTTAATTAAAGAAAGCGGCAATATCATGATAGATTTTATTAATGAGAACGAGTGTAGCGATGTTCGAATTCCATAAAATCATCACCCCTGTGAAATTCGGCCTTCGGCCGACCCGCCTTTGGCGGGATTTCACGGGGTAATGAAAAATATAGTCGTTCGCTTTGCTCACTCCTTATTTTTCTATTATACCTAATTACTCAATTTTTGCTAAATCTGTTAAATAATTTACGGTGGCAAGTGACAAGGCAAGCGCGTCTTTGAACCGGCCGTGCTCGCTTGAGCCCAAGACAACGACAATAATCGGATTTTGGATGCCAAAATCGAAAGAAATCGCCAGATTGCCGCCGGCGAGCGTCGTAAGTCCGGTCTTGGAGGCGATCATTTGCGGAAATAAATTGGCTGATTTATTTGTATTTTGGACAGTATGCTTTATTCCGCTTAAAGACTGGAAAATCTGCTCGGAATAAGCGGTTGGTTCAAAAATATCGGGATACTTTTCCAGGGCATAAGAAAAAAGCAGAGCCATATCTCTCGAACTGCCAAGGCCTCCCGCCTGACTATTTAAATCCAAACCGCTCGGAGTCAAAAAACTTGAGTGCCGAAGGCCGAGTCCCCCAGCCTTCCTGTTCATTAAATCAACAAAATTTGGCTCGCCGCCATTTTTTACCTTATTCGCGTGACCGACATTCGTCCTAAACCCGACGACCTCGGGTCGGACTAGGGTAGCGTCGGTACCCAAACTATTTTTTTCATATGTTTCAGCTATCGCCTTGGCGGCATCATTTGAGGAGGCAACGAGCATAAATTTCACCAAATCATCCAGATTCCATTTTTCATCCGCATAAAGGCCGCTGTCTCCTTCTTCGTAGAGCGCCTCTCGGCTAATCCGGACAACAGTATCTCGAGGCATATCTTCCAGGGCAACAATGGCCGTAATAATCTTAGTTACGGAAGCCAAAGGCAGCTCTTTATTTTCCCGCAATCCAAAAATGGCTTTTTTATTTAAAACATCATAGACCAAGGCGCTCTCGGCCAGAAGCGTCAATTTGCCAAAATTATCTTTATAAACTTCTTTTCTCATCTCTTCTTTTTTTTCCTCGGCTCGAATAATTTTATTTTTCCTTTCAAGACCAACGAAATTGAGCGCGGCCAAGATCGCCGTAATAAAAAAGATGCTGATTAATTTTTTTTCACTTGTGGTCAACATAAGTAATGATGGTTATATTTCTGATTTCAATTGGATTATCGTTCATAATATATATTAAAATGAGTCGCGCCCTGCCCTGTTAAATAATTTTGCTATGCAAAATTAAAATTTGATTTATCAAATTTTATTTAACAGGGCTGGGGTGGTCATTGGTCTTTATCTTCTTTAAGCTCTGTTTCTCTTTTTTCCAAAACTGCCTTAGTTTCCGTAAATTCCGGCAAGTCCTCAATCCGAGAAAGACCCAGGAAGGAAATGAGTTCAAAAGTCGGCTGATAAAGATATTTCCGGCTGTCGGAGGGATGCGTCGTCCTTTCGATCAATCCGCGAATAAGAAGATTTCTTAAAATAAAACTTGAGTTGACTCCGCGGATCCAATCGATTTCGCTTCTAGTCGTGCCGTTCTTGTAGAGTATGATCGAAAGAGTTTCCAGGCTGGCTTTTGAAAGGTCTTTGGTAATCTCTTCTTTATGAATTTTTTCCAAAAGCGGGCCTAATTCCGGCCTAGTGCCGAGCATAATCTCATTTCCTTTTATAACCAAGTTGAGCCCGCCCTCTTTAATTCTATCGGTCAGAATTTCAAGCGAAGCCTCGATTTCCTCCCCAGTAACTTCTAAAAGCTCGGCCAGTTTTTTGACTGATACCGGCTCGCCTTTTAGAAATAAAACTGCTTCTATTTTTTGATCAAGAGTCATGTTTCTTCTAGAACCTAGTCCCTAGAACCTAGTCCCTGTCTTTCAATGATAATATCTTCAAAATTATTTTCCTGCGCCACTGCTAGAATGCCGGTGCGCACCAGCTCAAGCATCGCCAAAAAAGAAACAATAAAATAAATTTTTTTCTCTTTAGGGCTATCAGCCTTGTGATCGGAGGCAAATTCAGAGAAACTGACAGAGAGACTGTTTTGAATTCTTTTAATTAGACTGTTGATAACTTCTTCAATGTTTATGACTCTCCCCATTTTTACTTTCGGCAAGAATTCTTTCTTTGGCATCGCCTCGATAACAAGACTAATGGCTTCTAAGATATTTGGCAAAGTAATAGAAGGGTCTGGGCTAAAAATCGGACTAAACAATTCTTTTTCTGAAGTTCCAAAAATAATCTGCCTGCCGAATTTTTCCTTAATATTTTTACTGACTTCTTTAATAACCTGGTACATTCGAAGCCGGGCTTCCAGATCGCCAATCTGTCCCTCTTCGTCTTCTGTCAGTTCCAAATTCGGCAAAAGCGACTTTGATTTTATCAAAAGAAGCGTCGCCGCAATCACCAAGAATCCGGTAACTTGGCTTAAATTCTTCTCTCGCAGGCTCCGGACATAGGCAATATAATCATCCGTCACTTGGGCCAAAGAGATCTCATTGATAAAGAGCTTGCGCTCCTCAACTAATCTTAAAAGGACCTCGAGCGGCCCTTCAAAAACCGGCGTTTTTACTTTGTATTCTGGAATTGTTTCGGTTATCACAGCTTTATTGTACAATAATTTACTGGGTTTTGGAAGACCTGCCCGCCAATGCCAGAGCGATTAGGGTGGTAAAAGTAATAAAGTGAGTAATTACCTCTTTATTACTTAAACCACTTAATCAGCATTTAGGCGATGGCAGGCGGGGAGAATTTTCTCAATTTTTTTCTTTGCTTTTGGCATAAGATTTAAATTATACATAATTTTTCCAAAAAAGAAATATGGATTTTTTTAGATTTTATATACCCTACCTAACACATTGTTTGTAGGTAATTCTAGCATATGCTAGAATTACCTACTTTTTATATTTATTAAATTTTATACTAAAATTTTTATACTAAAATTAAAATCTAAAATTAATTTTTTTATGCTAAATTAAAATGTTTTTTGAATTTATTTTCGCGCAAAAAAGAATCGGCTGTAAGAATTTCCACGTATTTCCCAACACCAAAGAAATCCGCTATAAATAAAATCTCGTCTTCGCAAGGATAAGGATAAATCCAAACACTTTTCTGCAACTGAACAAAGCCCAAGTCTTTTATCTTCCACCGCAGGGCTTCACGCGCTTTTCTGAATCTAATAGGAATATCAAAAATCACAAGCCGCCATTTTCCGTCCCATCGGTTCGGTTTTTTTATTTCTATGAGATTAATCGCAAAAGCCCTAAGCTTGATTTCGCCTTTTTTTGTGATGCGCATTATTGTTTTCCCGTCTTTATCAGCAACATATTCTATGAAACGTTCGCGCTTCAGATGATTAATGGCAGTTATTGCCTGTTTTTTATCAAATTTGCTTCCTGCATCAAACCGCTTGAATACTTGCACGGCATTACCCATAGCTGCGGCTGCGAAAACTAGTACCGGCAAGGAAGCAAGCGCTAGCGCACAAAGAGCTACATATGTTGCCTTTGCCCCGGGCGTATCTGAATCCAAAAAATCCCTGAATTTTTCCAAATATTTATTTTCCATATTTTCATTTATCTTTTCGTTATTTTCCGTATTTTTATTTATTTTTATTTCCCATATTTATTCCCCCCTATGTAGGTAATTCTAGCATATGCTGATTTTACCTACAACAATAATGTTGACAAAATACAATAAAATTTGATAAAGTAGCAATGAATAAAAGTACAAACCATTAAAACTACTATAATATGTGCATGACAAAACGCGAATTAAAACAAACAAGCAATAAAAATTTGCTTGAGTTCTTTGAAAAAGCCGTTTATCTTGAGACAAAGCAAAGCGGCAATGGCAAATCACCCTTTGATAAAAAACAATTGGGAGAAGAGCTTTTAAAAAGAATGGGAGTGGAGAAGATGAAAGCCATTTAAAGAAAAACCCCCGCGCTCTACAAGATAGAGCGTTTTTTATTTTTTATATTAGATTGTATATTGCCCGTTTTTATAAACAACGCGCTTTTTTCCGTCTTTTAGATATGCGGTAATTATTCTATCAGTCGTCGAGATGATATCGGTATGAACGGCCGAATCATTAAAGCCGAGCTTCTCCCAGCCCTTCTTTGTCACTTTACTGGGATCGCCACCGTAGCAGTCATGATAAGAAGCGCCAAGGGCAATGTGGGTATTTCCATATTTACCGCCCACATTCTCATCATAGAGAGTCTCGGCCATAAAGGCAGTTATGCGGGAAAAACGTTTATCGGTCATCGAAAATTCGCCAACCTTGTCGGCATTTTTTTGTTTTATCATTTCTTTTAGAACCTTGTGATTTTTGCGAGCTTTGCTTTTCACCACCCGGCCGTTTTTAAACCAAAGTTCAATTCCGGTTATAAGATTTCCATAGCGATAAAGGGGCTGGTTAAATCTAATCCAGCCCTCGGTGCCGCGCCAGTCGGGAGAAGTGAAAAGCTCAAAGCTCGGAATATTCCTTCCGGTGCCGCCGACCCAAGCCCTTTTTTCACCTTGGGTAATCCAAAGATCAATATCTTTGCCTTTGATATGAAACTTTTCAATCGGCAGCTGATTCAGCTTCTTTCTATACTTTTCAAGCTTTTCAAAAACTTTTTTCCATTCTTGGACTGGATTCTTTTTATCCAAAAAACACGCCTTTATAATTTGGTCCCAATAAGTTTTTAAGCTTAGCCCGGCCTCGCGGGCCATCGCCGGCGTGCCGAAAAGACCGAGCGTCCAGGTAAATTTTTTCTGATTTTCTTTTTTACGCAGCCACTCCTGAAGAAGTTTCATCGAGCCGCTAGCCAGCATAATCTTTTTAGGATCAACTCCTTCCAGCTCTTTTTTATTTTCTTCGCTTATAATGACAACATTATGATCAATCGTATCAACCAACCCTTTGTAATATTTTTCAGGGAAGAAAGTAAGCTGATCGCGGGAAGCCAGCTCATAGAAGTCTTTAGCCGGATTGTGTTTTTCATCGGCTTCAGGACCATAATGGGCGATAATATGCCCGCCGGCTTTCAATACGGCCTTCCTAAGCTCAATAAAAAGCGGCTTAGACGATTCACGCGCCACAATGCGCACCACCTCTCCCCCTTTGATGCCCCTGCCGCTTCCGAGCGCAAAATTCACCAGTACATCGGCGTACTTCTCTAATATTTTTCTTGAAATTGTAAAACTCTTAGCCATTGTTAATACGTCAATATGTCAATACACCAATACGTCAATCTTTCTTCTTAATCTCAAGCCCTAATTCTTTAAGATGCTTTTCGGGAATTATAGACGGTGAGTCCATCATGAGGTCGCGGCCTTCGCCGGTTTTAGGGAATGCGATAACCTCGCGGATATTCGGCTCGTTTTGGAGGATCATGATCAGCCGATCAAGGCCCCAAGCGATGCCGCCGTGGGGTGGAGCGCCGGATGAAAGAGCGCGGAGCATGTGGCCAAAGTCACGCTCAATATCGCGCTCTTTATGTCCAATGGTTTCAAAAACTTTTTTAAGTAAATCAGCGCGGTGGGCGCGAATGCTACCGCCGCCGATCTCGAATCCGTTTAAGACAATATCATACTGCGAGGTTAAAATTTCGCCGATATTTTTTTCATTCAGCAAATCCTCAATATGCTCTTCCTTCGGCATAGAAAAAGGATTGTGGGTAAAAGTGAAGCCGCCTTCTGCCGTTTTTTCGAAGAACGGAAAGTCTAATATCCAGCAGAAAGCTAATTCATCAGGATCATCTTTATTGACTCGCAAATCTGGCCGTTCTGTTCCATATTTCTCCATTGCTTCTTTGTAAGAAAATTTGGGAAACGGAATTTCTTGAATTTTTTTGTCAGGATAAAGTTTTTTAACTATTTCAATCAAAAGTTTTTCATTAACATCCATCACGTCTTCCCTTTCGACAAAGCTCATTTCCATATCAAGTTGAGTAAATTCCGGCTGGCGGTCGCCTCTCGTATCTTCATCGCGCATGCACCTAGCAATTTGGAAATATTTTTCAAAACCAGCCACCATTAGGAGCTGTTTATATTGTTGAGGCGATTGGGGTAAGGCGTAAAATTTACCTTTCTCAAGCCGAGAAGGCACAACGTAATCACGCGCACCCTCGGGCGTAGACTTCGTTAAAATCGGCGTTTCAATTTCAAAAAATCCTTCTTGGTCTAAAAAGTCTCTGATAAATTTAATAACTTTATGACGGCTCTTGATATTTTTAGCAAGACGCGGCCGGCGAAGATCAACATATCGGTATTTTAAGCGATGCTCCTCGCCTATCTCGAGTCCGTCGCTTGAAATGTCAAAAGGCGGAGTTTCGGCCTCGTTTAAAACTTTAATATCTAAAATTTCTAATTCAATATCTCCATTTAATTGATCTTTATTTATATTTTTCTCCGGACGCTTATTGACCTTGCCCTGGACTCCCAAAACCCATTCTGTCCGAATTTTTTGAGCCACCTCCATTGCACCGGATTTGGGCCCGGCCTCGCCTTGACGGCGAGTCGAGGCGGGCAATACCACGCCTTGCACTTTCCCGCTCATATCTCGAAAATCAAAAAAGACCATCTTGCCTTGGTCGCGCCTGACATCCACCCATCCGGCGATAGTTACCTCTTGACCAATATATTCTTTTAAATCTTTAATAAAAATGCGGTCTGGCATAATAGTAATCTAACATAAAAATTGTTTTTTGGGAAAATCAAAAACCCGGCGATTAAGCCGGATTTTTGATTTTTTAGAAAAAGGTACCTGACCCCTTTATCCCCTTTTCCTCTTGACTTTAAAATTGCTTTGTATATACTTTAGGTATCCTCCTTCGTTCCAGGCTAACACGGGACCACGGACGGACAAGTATGAAAACATCAGCCTTGAGCATAAAAATAGATCCAAAAGTAAAACATGAGGCGCAGAAAGTAGCCGATCAGCTTGGTTTTACTCTTTCCGCCATTATAAACGCTTCCCTTAAAAATTTAGCCCGTTCCAAGACGGTGTCTTATTCGCTTCTCGAACCCACCCCGCTTTTAAAAAATGCCATTAGGTCTGCTCGGGCGGACCGAGCTCGTGGTAAGTCTATTGGACCATTTAGTTCATCTCGAGATATGATGAAGTCGCTCCTATCTTAATTTTTTATGGCTATCACATATAGCAGGATCTTTAAGAAAATGTTTAGAAAAAAGGATGTCTGGGTACAAGAAAAATTCAGAGAACGCCTCTCGTTGTTTATAAAAGATATTAATCATCCTTTGTTAAATAATCATCCTTTAGATGGTGTATGGTTTGGGTGTAGAAGTATAAATATAACCGGAGATTTTCGCGCGGTATACGAAGAATTGGGCAATGACTGTTTTGAGTTTGTTGCCATAGGCACGCACAGTGAATTGTATTCTTAGCCCACCCTCTTCACTTAGAAAATTAGTGATGCGATAAAAAAAATCCAAATCAAAAACCCGCCCGGCTAAAACAAAAAACACCGCTTTGGGTGTTTTTTGTTCGCCCGATCCCGCAAAGCGGGATTTAGGGGGTGGTTTTTGATTCCGTGTCCTGCGGAGCTTTAGCGAAGCAGGGGCTTGTCCTGCGAAGCTCTAATCTAACGAGCGAAGCAGGGACAGAAAAAGGTGACTGACCCCTTTTCCCTTCGGATTTTTGATTTTTTAGAAAAAGGTACCTGGCTCCTTTTATCTAAACTGCTTATCCTTAAATTTCAATATTTGCTTTTGTTTCCCCAAGGAATGCACACTGTTTACTGTCCATAATTCCAGTTCTTGTACAGTCAAAACCTTCAAGAGGCTCTGATAACGATCCCTGGCAAGTGGCAGGTGTTATTCGTACAACGAGATTTGAAGATTGTTTGCTTCCTGAGTGAACAATCTCACATTGTCCATTAACAAAATCCGTACTCACAATACCTCTTAGCCCATAATTCTGCCCTCCCGTCACTGCTGGCTTGGAAGCCGCCACGATGATGCCGACGACTACTGCGCCTATAATGATACCCAAAATCAGGGTACCCCAATTGAATTTTTTTTCTGGCATATTAATCACTAATACCACTAATCTTTCCCCGACCTAAGTCGGGGGACAAATACCGCTAATAAATTCGTGGTATTCGTCCCGCCAATAAGCGGGATAAATTCGAGGTATTAGAATATTACTAAATTATTCGCGAATAATACCAGCCGGAAACTCGACTCCATTTCTAGCTGACTGCTTCATTATATCCTTCGATTTCGCTTTAGGCAAGCCCCGTGAAAAATGGCTGTGGAAAACTTGATCTTTATTAAAAAAGTCTTTTCCATATTGAAACAATCTTGATTTTATCAAAACTAGAAATATGTCCAAGGGAATACTCAATATCCACTTTTTCAATACAAGTGACTTTTGCCAAGCGGAGCCAAGATTCGTTAAGCAACCCGCCCATCTGCCAATCTTTTATTTTATAATCGCCTTTTCCTTTTCTGGGAGTCGTGGTAATCGGGGCCAGAACAATATCATCATCCCCAATATCAAGAACTGCCATAGCTGGCCTTTTCTTCAATCCGCCGTCAGTTTGCGGAAAAATTACTAAGACTATGTCGCCAAACTTATATTTGGTCATAAATTGAATCAGCTTTGCTATATAATTTGAAAAGATTTTTTTTAGCTGATTTTTTCCAAGTCAATTTTTCTCTGTCATACTTAGTCTTAGTGCTTGATTGCTTAAGCAATTCTTCATAACGCCTGCGAGGCAATATAATCAAGTCATCGTTAAATATTAATTTTTTAGGTATGGTAATTGTAGTCATGATTTAAATATATCAAATTTTAATCTTTGACGCAAGCCAAGCATTATATTTTCTTGTTATTCAAAAATAATCTATCTTCACCCCAGTAGCAGATCCTCGCGCCGAATGCGCGCTCGGCTCGCTACGGGGCGAGAAGTGGTAAAACTATGAAAGTATTGCAAAACAAACATTATATTTTCTTGTTATTTAAAAATAATCTATTTTCATCGCTCGGCGGACTTCTTTGAGGGTTTCTTGGGCTATAATTCTAACTTTTTTAGTTCCCTCTTCAAGAATTTGCATGATTGCCTTTGGGTCTTTGGCTAAATATTCTCTTTTCTCTCTGATCGGCGAAATCAAATTATCTAGGACATCAATCAGTCTGCGCTTAATTTCCACATCGCCCAAGCCGCCTTTTTGATATTGCTCCTTAAGTTCTGCAACAGAAAAATTACCACCCCTCCCGTCCCCTCCTTGAAAAGGCGGGGAGGCTTTCACCCCCTCCTTGTCGAGGAGGGGGTTGGGGGTGGTGATCTGCCCTTGTCCATCAAAAGCATCAAGATATGCAAAAACCACATTACCTTCGATTTTCCCGGGATCAGCCGCGTGAATGTGACCGGGGTCGGTGTACATCTGCATCACTTTTTTTTCAATTTCTTCGCGCGAGTCGGAAAGAAAAATCGCATTATTCAAGCTCTTCGACATCTTGGCCTTGCCGTCAATTCCCGGCAGACGGCCAAATTCCGGAACAATTGCATGCACTTTACTGAATGTTTTTCCATAGATGCGATTAAATTTTTCAACAATTTCATTCGTCTGCTCAATCATCGGCAATTGATCCGCCCCGACCGGCACTAGTGTTGCTTTGCAAAATAAAATATCAGCCGCCTGGCTTACCGGATACATTAAAAAACCAGCCGGTACATTTTCACCGTAACCTTTTTGTTTCATTTCATCTTTAACTGTAGGATTTCGCTTCAATCGCGCCAGCGTAACAAGATTTAAAAAATACATCGCAAGCTCTGCAATCTCCGGAACCTGCGATTGAATAAAAAATATGGTTTTAGCCGGATCCACGCCAACAGCCAGATTATCAAGCATCACCTCAAGAACATTATTTCTTACTTTCTCCGGGTGCTCGAAATTATCCGTCAGCGCCTGCATGTCAGCCACCATCACATATTGCGTATATTTATCCTGAAGCTCCACTCGCTCTCGCAGAGAACCCGCGTAATTCCCAAGATGGAGTTTACCAGTGGGCCTGTCGCCAGTTAGAACAATTTGTGATGAGTCTATCGAACCCATGTTGCTTTTTTTGCTTGTTTTTTTCGACTTTTCATTAGTCATAAAGATAATTTTAACATATCCACAGTTTACTCCCAAATTTTTAAACTAACTGATTTTGACTTTTAAACCTTTAGGGGTAGTATGAAAGTATGAGTAAATCTCCTCTGCGAATCCCGCCCCAAAATCTAGATGCCGAAAAGGCAGTTTTAGGCTCCATAATGCTGCGTCCAGAAGCTCTTTACGAGATAGTTGACCTCGTGACTCCGGAATCTTTCTACGCCGACAAACACCGTATAATTTTTGAAAACATGCTTGAATTGGCCTCAAAAAACGAGCCGATTGACCTCCTGTCCCTTGGCAGCCGCCTAGGGGAAAAGAAGGCACTGGACTCCATCGGCGGCAATTCCTATTTAGCCCTGCTCACGCAATTTGTTCCAGCCTCGACCAACATCAAGCACTATGCCCAAATCGTCCAAAAGAAAAATATTTTGCGTAAATTAATTGAAGCGGCCGATCATATCGGCGAATTGGGCTTCAGTGAAAATGAGGAAGCTATTGAAGAGATCTTAGACAAGGCCGAGAAAAAAATTTTCAATATCACGCTGTCTCCCGGCAGCCGTAAATTTACGCTGCTTAAAGACACTTTAAAAGAGGCTTGGGAGAGACTGGAGAAACTTCATGAGAATAAAGGCGAACTGCGCGGCATACCAACCGGTTTCAAAGACCTCGACATTGTCCTCTCCGGCTTTCAAAAATCGGATTTGATTGTTTTAGCCGCTCGGCCGTCTGTCGGTAAGACAACGCTTGCCTTAGACATCGTCCGAAATGCCGCCACGCGCTCGAGCGTGCCGACTTTGATATTCTCTCTGGAAATGAGTTCGCAGCAGCTGGTGGACCGATTGCTCGCAGCCGAGGCTAAAGTCAATGCTTGGAATCTGCGCACCGGAAAACTTTCGACTGATGAAGAATTCTCGAGACTGCGCGATTCTTTAGACAAGCTCTCCAAAGCTCCAATCTATATTGACGACAGACCTTCCAACACAATCGTCCAGATGAAATCAACTGCTCGGAAACTCAAGGCCGAACATAGTCTCGGGCTCATTGTAGTAGATTATCTTCAGCTTATGACTACCAGTAAAAATTATGATTCAATGGTCAATCAAGTTACGGAAATTTCCCGCTCGCTCAAATCGCTCGCCCGCGAACTTGAAGTGCCGGTGATCGCCCTTTCCCAGCTTTCTAGAGCGATCGAATCGCGCGGCGGCAAGCCTCGTCTTTCGGATCTGCGCGATTCCGGCTCTATTGAACAAGATGCGGACGTGGTCATGTTTATTCACCGCGAAGATCGCTATAAAGAGGAGTCCGAGAGAACAAATATTGCTGAAATACTCATTGAAAAACACAGAAATGGGCCAACTGGCAAAATAGAACTCTATTTTGACGCAAAGCGTTCCACCTTCCTTCCGCTTGAGAAAAGCAATATCGACGAACTGATTGCATCTGGACAGCCAAAAAACGAAGATAGGTTTTAATAATCTACGAAATACGAAAAATTACGAAAATACGAACACTAATTTCGTACTTTCGTACAAAATTCGTATTTCGTAGAGAATTATGTCTTTAATCGAAAAACTTTCTCAATATTTCAAAAAATTTCCGGGCATTGGCGAGCGGCAGGCGGCGCGTTTCGTGTATTTTTTGCTCAACGAAAAACCGGCTGATGTTAAGGAGTTTATTCAAACAGTAGTTGATCTAAAGAAAAACATTGGCCAATGCGCTTACTGTTTCCGCTTCGCTGAATTAAATGAAAAAGTCTGCACTTGGTGCCGAAACCATGGAGACGCAAAGATTCTGGTCGTGGTTGAAAAAGAAGCAGGCTTGGAGACACTTCAGAAAAGCAACCTCGCGGCCAAATATTTCATTTTAGGAAACCTGCCTAGACAAAAAGAGTTGATTGAGAAAATTAAAAAAGAAGACATTTCAGAAATAATTTTGGCTTTTTCGCTCACTCCTCAAGCCGAATACAACGAGGGAATTTTGCGCCAAGCACTCTCCCCTATCATCACTCAAAAGAAAATTAAAATCTCCTCCCTCGGCCGCGGCATCTCCACCGGGCTGGAGCTGGAATACTCCGACCCCGAAACTATCCAAAACGCCCTCAAA
>MFVF01000016.1:2097-49573 GCA_001785965.1 Candidatus Nomurabacteria bacterium RIFCSPLOWO2_01_FULL_42_20 | reverse complement strand
GATTTATCTTGCGGTCTAGAATAATCGCTGAACTTAGAAATATTTTAGACGATGCCGGCTATTTGGAATTTGAAACACCCGTTCTTCAACCGCTCTACGGCGGGGCCTCGGCTCTGCCTTTCAAAACGCATCACAAAACTCTCGATCTTGATATGTATCTTCGGATTTCGGACGAACTCTATTTAAAGCGTCTCTTAATTGCCGGCTTTCCCAAAGTTTATGAAATAAGCAAGGACTTCCGTAATGAAGGCATTGACGCTACTCATAATCCTGAATTTACGATGCTTGAATATTATGAAAGCTACAGCGACGCCGAGAAACAAATGATTTTTTTGGAAAAGACCCTGAAGACTTTAATCAAAAAAGTTTTAGGCAAGATAAAAATAAACTTTGCCAGTAATGTGATAGACTTTGGCAAAAAGTTCGCGGTTATTTCCTATTTTGATCTTCTTCGACGCCATGCCATAATCCCGAATCCAGAAACAATTTCCAAAGAAGAGCTTATAATTGTGGCTCACAAATTTGGAGTGCTTTTCGGTTCGCAAGATTCTTTCGACAAAATTTTAGATAATGTTTTTAAAAAAGTCTGCCGACCCAAAATTATTCAGCCGACTTTTATTATTGATTATCCAGCCACTTATCTGCCGCTCGCCAAACGCAAGCCCGAGAATGAAATGCTTGTCAGCGCTTTCCAGATGGTAGCCGGCGGCATGGAATTAGTCAAAGCTTTTTCTGAACTAAACGATCCTATTGATCAGCGCAGCCGTTTCATGCATCAAGAAAAAACCAAAGAAGAAGGGGAGCAGGAAGCTCAAGTTTTGGATGAAGACTTTTTGGAAGCCATGGAGTACGGCATGCCGCCTTCAGGCGGTGTTGGAATTGGAATTGACCGGCTGATCATGCTTTTAACGGACACCCATAACATTAAAGAGGTCATATTTTTTCCAGTGATGAGGCCGAAGAGTTAGTTATAAAGTTGAAAGTTATAAAGTTAAAATCAAAAAACCCAAGGGAAACCGAGGGATTTTTTGTATTCACCAATAAAAACCAGCTCTTTATGGCATTGATTAGCACCAACTAAGGGGAGGGGGAGTTATCCACTTTATCCACAGTTTCCACAGGTTGGGATTTGCAAGTGGGAAGTAGTGGTTTATAATGTTAAATAAGTGGGAGAAAGTGGAAAACATGTTAATAAATAAAATCATATGCTCATCGGCGAATACAAACACCCCGAAGGAGATCACTCGGCCGAATGCGCCTCGCGCTCCCTACGGGGCGGGAAGTGGTGGAATTAACTTTATAACAACTTTATAACTTTATAACTATGCTCATCGGCGAATACAAACACATATTAGACGACAAGAATCGCATTTCTCTTCCGGCGAAGTTTCGAAGCGAAATGGGTAAGCGTGTTGTTATTGCTCCAGGCCTTGATAATTGTCTGTCTGTCTTCGCTCTTAAGGAGTGGCAGAAAATCGCCGGCAAGCTCTCTCTATCATCGATGCTCGCTTCCGACAATCGAAGCTTCAATCGTTTCATGTTCGGCGGGGCGGTTGAAGCGGAAGTTGACTCGATTGGCCGGGTACTCTTGCCGGATTTCTTGAGGGAGAGGGGAAATTTAAAAAATAAAGTTGTCATTATCGGAGTCCAGAATCGTTTGGAAATTTGGAATGAAAAAGCCTGGGATGATTACAAGCAAGTAATTGAGAAGCGAGCGGACACACTGGCGGAAAAACTTGGACAGGTCGGAGTATTGTAGAAGCGAATCTTCGCGAATATCAAGCGAATAGGCGCGAAAAATGTTTATGCATAAACCAGTTCTTTTAAAAGAATCAATAGAGGGGCTTGATATCCAGCCGGGCGATATTTTTGTAGATGCGACTTTGGGCGACGGCGGGCACACCGAATATGTCTGCAAACTTTTTGGCAGAGAAGTGAAAGTGATCGGCCTAGATGCTGACAGTCAAGCGGTTAAAAGAGCGGAGGAGAATCTTAAAAATTTTGAATGTGAAAAAAATATTAAAGTAAAAAACTTTTCAGACATCGATCAAGTCTTGGCGGAACTCGGCATAGAGCGAGCCAACCGGATTTTGGCCGATCTGGGTCTCTCCAGTTATCAGCTTCTAGAATCGGGCAGGGGGTTTTCATTCCAGAGGGACGAACCGCTTTTAATGACGATGAAAAGGGAACTTGAACCGGAAGACGTTACGGCCGAAATGATTGTGAATGTTTGGTCGGAAGAAACCTTGGCGGACATCATATATGGCTACGGAGAGGAGCGTTATGCCAGAAGGATTGCCAAAAAAATCGTGACAATAAGAAAAGTTAAGCCAATTAAGACAACTTTTGATCTGGTTGAAATAATCAGGCAAGCGGTTCCAAAAAGTTACCAAAGAAGGCGGCTCCACTACGCCACTAGGACTTTCCAAGCGATCCGAATCGCTGTCAATGACGAACTAAAGAGGCTCGAAACATTTTTAGACAAGGCGTTTAAGATACTTACCCCGGGCGGCCGCATTGCCGTCATCGCCTTCCACAGCCTTGAGGACAGAATCGCCAAAAGATTTTTCCGAGAGAAGCAAAAAGAGGGACTGGCTCGAGTTTTAACCAAAAAGCCGATTGTGCCGAGCCCTGAAGAAATAAAAAATAATCCCCGCGCGCGCAGCGCCAAACTCCGCGTCCTACAAAAACTTTAATATTTTCTTAATGTTCGTACTTTCGTACAAAATTCGTAATTCGTAGAGAAAACCATGACCATAAGAATTTTAAAATCAAATATGCTTCCTTTAAATACAGATCTTCGCAAGAGATTATTTTTTGGCTTGCTTGGATTTGCCGGTTTGACTTTCTTTGTGTATATTTATCTTATCGGCCAGATTGTTTTCAATGTCGTCGAACGGAGGAACGCCGAGACGGAACTTAAGTTTTTAAGCAATAATTTGAGCCAATTGGAATTTAAATATTTAAGCAAGAGCCGGGAAATTAATTTGGAGTACGCCAAGAATTTAGGCTTTAAAGAGCCGCAAAAAATCGGCTTTGTCGGCCGCACCACCTTAACCAAGAACACTTTGTCCGCCAAAGGCGGATCCGCCTCTGGCGGAAAAAATAATGAAATCTAATCTTCCCATAAGAATTCGAGCCATCTCCATTATTATCTTTGCCTCGTATCTTTTTCTTATTGGAAAGCTTTTTTTAGTCCAAATAGTGCATGGTTCGCAATATGATGCCCGGGCGGATCGCCAATATGTCACTCCTTCGGAAAAAGTTTTTGAGCGCGGCTCTATCTTTTTCAAGAAAAAAGACGGCTCCAAGGTCTCTGCCGCCATGACCATCGCCGGTTTTAAGCTGGCGATCAGCCCCAAGGACATAGTCCTGCCAGAGTCGGTTTATGAGAAGCTTTCAGACATTGTTTTTATAAATAAGGAGGATTTTTTGGCGCGAGCCGGCAAAAAAGATGATCCTTACGAAGAGATTGCCTGGAGGCTCTCCAAAGAAGAAGCGGACAAGGTAAGCGCCTTAAAATTAAACGGAGTTTTTGCCGTCAGGGAAAAATGGCGCTTTTATCCGGGGAATGAAATGGCCGCTCAAACTATCGGCTTCGTGGCTTACAAGGAAGATGATTTCTCCGGCCGTTACGGTCTGGAGCGTTTTTATAATGACGTTTTGTCTTATGAAGGGACTGATCTTTATGTGAATTTTTTTGCCGAAGTTTTTGGAACTCTCAAAGACACAATTTTTAAGAATCCGAAAAAGGAAGGCGATTTGATAACAACCATTGAGCCGGTCGTACAGGGATTTTTAGAAAAAACACTCCAGGGAGTAGCGGAAAACTGGCAGGCGGAACAAGCTGGAGCTATTATTATAGATCCTTTAAGCGGCGCCATCTACGCCTTGTCGAGTTATCCTACTTTTGATTTGAATAATTTTTCCAAAGTTAAAGAAGTTTCCACTTTTTCCAATCCTCTAGTGGAAAATGTTTTTGAATTTGGCTCGATTATCAAGCCGCTGACTGTTTCAGCCGGACTGGACGTGGGCGCCATTGTCCCCGAGACAACTTATAATGACCGGGGCTACGTTGTGGTTGGAGATAAGAAAATTGAAAACTTCGACAAGAAAGCGCGCGGCGTCGTGCCGATTCAAGAAATTTTGAGCCAATCCTTAAACACCGGTTCGGTTATGATCATGCAGAAATTAGGCCGCGAGAGATTCCGGGATTATATGTTTGCCTTCAGCTTAGATGAAAGGACCGGCATTGATCTGCCGAGCGAAGCTAAGAGCCTGACTTCGAATCTGAAGAGCCCGCGCGATCTTGAATACGCCACTGCTTCTTTCGGGCAAGGCGTGGCCATTAGTCCAATCGAAGCCGTGCAGGCTTTCTCGGTAGTGGCCAATGGAGGATATCTTATAAGCCCGCACATTGTATATCAAATCGATTACAAAGAAGGCGGCAAAAAAGAATTTGTTTATGGACCGGGTAAACAAGTAATCAAGAAAGAAACCAGCGAAGAGATAACCAGAATGCTGACTTTTGCGGTGGACAAGGCTTTTGGCGGAGGCAAATTTAAAATGGAGCATTACAGCGTGGCGGCCAAAACCGGCACGGCCCAGATTGCAAATCTGGAAGATGGCGGCTATTATGAAGACAAGCACCTGCACTCTTTCTTTGGCTACTTCCCGTCTTATAATCCGAAATTTTTGGCTCTTTTTTACCTTAAAAATCCGCGCCGAGGCGAATTTGCCGTGCAGACGCTCATGCCGTCTTTTATGGATACGGCTAAATTTTTGCTAAACTATTATGAGGTACCACCAGACAGATGAAAAACTTTCTGAAAAATTTAATAATTGGAATCCTGCAGTTTGAGGCTAGGCTTGTGTTGGAGAAATACAAGCCGAAAGTTATTGCCGTGACCGGCAGTGTCGGCAAGACTTCGACTAAAGAAGCCATTTATGCCGTCCTATCAAAACAAACTTTTGTCAGGAAGAGCGAAGGCCGCTTTGACAGCTCGATCGGATTGCCGCTTTGTATTTTAGGACAGGGCAGCGGAGGCAATAATCCGCTCTTGTGGCTTGGAAATATATTCAAAGGCATGACCCTTCTTCTCATCAGGCGGGCTTATCCCAAATGGCTCATCCTGGAAGTAGCTGTGCGCAAGCCCAGAGATATGGACAAGATCGTTTACTGGCTCAAGTCTGATATTGTCGTAGTCACCAGAATCGGGTCCGTTCCTTCGCATGTTGAATTTTTTAAGTCCGTGGGAGATTTAGTTCTGGAGAAAGGGAAGCTCATCAAAACTCTAAAAAAAGACGGCGTTTTGATCTTGAATGCGGACGACTCGCACGCCTTGTCGCTCAAAAACACTTCTAAAAATAAAGTTATTACTTTTGGCTTTAATGAGGAAGCTAATCTAGTGGCTTCCAATTCGCAAATTCTCTACGGCGAAGACTCGGAACTCGATTATTCGGAGCTTGGACAAGCTCCGAAAGGCATTGTTTTCCGGGTGGATTCGGAAGGGTCCAGCTTGCCAATCATGATCGAAGGAGCTTTCGGAGCCAATCACATTTACGCGGGCCTAGCCGCCTTGGCGGTTTCGCGGGTGATGGGCTTCAACATGGTTCCGGCGGCTCAAGCCCTGCGCAATTATGATTTGCCGCCCGGCCGAATGAGAATCATCCGCGGCATTAAAGGAACTATTATTATTGATGACAGCTACAATTCTTCACCCTTGGCTTGCGAATCGGCCCTTAAAATTCTTGGGGAGATTAAAGTTTCCGGTCCCTCGACAGAGCTCGGGGCAAGTAAAAAAATTGCCGTATTGGGAGATATGCTTGAGCTCGGAGAACATACGGACCAAGCACATAAAGAGATAGGCAAGTTGGTCGCCAAGACGGCGGATATTTTGGTTGCCGTCGGAGTGCGGGCGGTCAATTTCGCCGAAGGGGCGATGAATCACGGCATGAGCGAAGAAAAAATTTATGAATTTGAAGATTCAAGAAAAGCCGGAAAATTTCTGGAATCAATTATTAAAAAAGGAGACATTATTTTAATCAAGGGTTCGCAGGCAGTTAATATGGAACGAGCGGTGGAAGAAATCATGGCCAACCCCGAACTTAAAACCGACCTCCTCGTCCGCCAAGACGAGAGAGCGCGCATCGAACTCTCCGGCAGGTCTCCAGAATAATTAAATTAAAAACCCTGCTTGATTGACAAGACAGGGTTACTCGTTTTTGAGCAGAAGAAATGCATTATTAACTTCATTCTGATACCTCTTTACAAGAGGGTCTTCGGTCTTAATAGCATATTTTTTGCTTGTTCCATTTGGTGATTTTCCGTTAACATATTCCACGAACCCATCTTTGCCATTCGGATCAATGCCATGCTGGGTCGAGAGCTCTACAATGGTTCCTTCTGGAGACACTCGGCACTCCACCAGCTTGCTTTCGTTAAAAGATTTGTCGCCCTTTTTATATCTGATCATCACGTAGAAAGATTCTGGTCTACGATCAGAAATAGAAATGATGACAATTCTGCCGTCTTTAAGCTTGCTTAATCTCACGTTAAGCGTCACATCACTAAATATGGGCGCCCAATCTAAAAGCAAAATGTCTCTTTCCTCCGGACTATTAAGAATAGTTTTCCACGCGTAAAGAGACCAAGAAGTTGTCTCTATATCGGCAGATTTAGGGTCATAGATAAGCTTTCCAATCGGGGAATTTTTCATATCATCAGTTTGGCTGTGAAGCTCTAATACCGCTGCGCAAAAATACACTAAAAACAAAGAACATCTTTTCATATTATTTTTTATTATTTAAAAGTTCAAAAAATAGATGTTAAACTAATTCTCGCATAATGTCAAATTCTTTTTCGCATGAGCGCATTCGTAGCGCGCATTGCCATTTCTGAAATTCGATATTTCAGAAATGGCAACCTTGACATAAAAAAGCCGGGAATAAATTCCCGGTCAGTGCTGTTTCGCCGCTTCCTCTTTTTTGACATCTGTTAGCAGTATCCATCTTTTTTCAAAAAAGAAAAGAAAATTGCTTCTGTAGATTAATCTAAAGTGGTATTTGCCAAGCATAACAAAAATAAATTTTTCGGCCTGGTATTTATCAAGCAGGTCGGCCCCGTATCCTTGGTCTTTTGGGACAAAGATTTTACGTTTACAGTAAAATTTGTTTCTTCTTGCAAAACGATCTACGGCCCACAAGGGATTTTCCTTGATTTTCCTAATAAAATTTGTTTCTTCTTGCAAAACGATCTACGGCCCACAAGGGATTTTCCTTGATTTTCCTAAACTTTTTTGTTTCTTCGTTTAGGCACTCGCACAAAAGTGCGCCAATGCTGGTATTTATTGCCCCCATATTTATAAGGTATTAAATATTATAAAATTATAAAAGTTACAAAATATTAGTTTAATCTACCATTTATTTTTATTTTTGTCCAATGTTGTGAACTATTATATAGGAATTAGCATTAGGGAGTTGGAATTATATTTGGTTTAAATGAACAATTTTGCTTTTAAGATCCTATTTTATTGAGGGTTTTCTTGACAAACTAATAATAAGTATGCTATACTTTTAGCAATGCAATTAACTCATATGTGTTGCAGACAACATGGCCGAAAAAGCCGCCCATAAAGTTCTTTCAAAAGAAAGACAAGGTGAGATTGCTCTTTTGCTCTTAAAACGGCAATTGAGAAAAACCCAAATTTCAGCTCCCGCGGATTTGAAAAGGGACCT
This sequence comes from Candidatus Nomurabacteria bacterium RIFCSPLOWO2_01_FULL_42_20, assembly GCA_001785965.1. Taxonomy (GTDB): domain Bacteria; phylum Patescibacteriota; class Minisyncoccia; order Phycocordibacterales; family CAZVEC01; genus 2-01-FULL-42-20. Next base: position 41,836 of record MFVF01000016.1, on the reverse strand, counting down.
CGGAAACATAGCCAAGGAAATCGGTATTCCTATGTTAGAACTGAGAGATTTTCTTTTACCTCTCTATCATGCGGAAATTGATTTGCAAACTGGTTTTTGTGAACTCACTATCAGTTAAAAAAGTTAAAATTAGTTATGGTGAAGCATTGATATGCTTCTTAAACGGATAATTGCACTTCATTTCTAGCGAGATTAAAGGCAGAACAAGAACCGTCTCCACACTAATTTGATAACTTCGCTGGCATCTCTCCAGCTATTGGCAATCGCCAAGAGAAATTTTACTGAAGCTCGACAGAAATGTTCGAGCTTCTTTATATTTTATATTTCTCAAATGTTGATTTCAACATTTCTTTCAGCTGAGCTCTGCCGTGGCCACTTTTTAAATATATTTCTCTAGCAGTTGCGTCTTTTGTTGAGACAAAAGCTTCATAATGAATTAAAACAAAAGGTCTTCTATGCTTAGTTGCTAGAGACCTTCCATTCTTATGATCATCAAATCTCTTTTTTAAATCCTTAGTTTTACCTATACATAGACCGTTATCTTTTTGTGAATATAGAATATAAACGTAATTCATAAGATAAAATCTGATTTTATAAAATTCATGGTGAGGACGTCAAACGTCCTTCACCGCGGTCGAACGCGGCAATAGCGATCAGCCGCGTTTGACGCGGTGACCCTACAGAGAAATCGCCCGCGACTCAAAATTTTTCGTCAAAAATTTTGGTCTGGGCACCAGCTCGCCTATTTTTGCTGGTGCAAAAACATAAGCTCCGCTGTTCGATTCTCTGACGCGAGCAAAGCAGTTTGCTCGCTTAGGGTCACAAAAAAAACGCTTCGCTTGTTTTTTTGTGACCCTACAGAGAATCGAACTCTGATTCCATCCTTGAGAAGGATGTGTCCTAACCGTTAGACGATAGGGCCATTTTGTGTATAATTTATAGCACGAATGAGAAATAATGAAAATAGTTATATTTACGGTAAACATCCAGTCGAGGAGATGCTAAAGAGCGAGCCGAAGCGGGTGCAGAAAATTTTTATTAAGAAAACCACGACTACGGATTTTGGGCTTATTAAAGAGCTTTCCTCGGCGAACAAAGTGCCCGTCTCTTTTGTCGATCAGAAGCGGATAAGCGACATTGCTGGGCAGGAAGCCGTCAGTCAGGGCGTGGCCGCCTTAGTAAGCGAGGCCGGCTTCATGAATTTTGAGGAATTTCTGTCGGGGATCAATGTCAAAAAGAATCCTGCCGTGATTGTGCTTGATGAAGTGGAAGATCCGCATAATGTCGGGGCGATTATCCGCACGGCCGCCGCGGCCGGCGCGAGCGCTGTCATAATAGGCAAGCATCGCCAAGCGCCGATTACGGCCGCTGTTTTTAAAGTTTCCGCCGGCGCGGCGGCCCGGCTTCCGATTATTCGCGTCTCGAATATAAATAACGCCTTAGACAAATTGAAAGAAGCCGGTTTTTGGATCGTGGCGCTCGATCAGAACGCCGCAGGTCCTGAGGGAAGTCGAAAGGACGGAAAAATTTTCTGGCAGGAAGATCTGGTTATGCCTGTTTGTTTTGTCGTGGGCAATGAAGGACAGGGTATTCGGCAGAAGACTTTGGAACGGGCTGATTTTAAATTAAGAATTCCGATGCATGGCGCGGTGGAGTCTCTAAATGTTTCGGTTAGCGCCGCCTTGGCCATATACGAATGGGTCAGACAGAATGGCAAATTAAAATAATATGTTAATTTCTAAAAAAAGAAGATTTAAGGATTATCAATCCGGCAATAAAGTGTCTTTAGTAAAAAGCGGCGAGGAATATTTTAAGGCCCTGCTTGATTTGATAGACGGCGCCAAAGAAAGCATCCACCTGCAAACTTATATCTTAAGCGACGACAATACTGGGCGGTCGGTGGCCGGCGCGCTTAAAAAAGCGGCGAGGAGAAACGTAGCCGCATATGTGGTATTGGATCTTTTTGGATCATTTGCTCTGCCTTTTTCTTTCGTGGAAGATTTGCGGCAGGGCGGAGTTCAACTGCGGTTCTTCTCGCCTTTTTTAACCCAGGAAGGAATTCATTTGGGCAGAAGACTTCACCGCAAGGTTTTAGTAGCAGACGGCAAGAAAGCTCTCATAAGCGGTATAAACATTACCGACCGTTATCGGGGAAGCAAAGACGCTTTGCCTTGGCTTGATTTCGGCGTTTTGGTAGAAGGAGAGATTTGCAGTGAAATTTTCGCTTCCTGCGAAGCAATCTGGGGCAGGAAATTCAGAAGAAAGAAAAAGGTTAAGGCCAAAAAAATATTCAGTCTGGCTGACGGGCCGCTGGTCAGGGTAAGGCAGAATGACTGGATGCGAAGAAAACTCGAAATCTCAAAAAGTTACAAAGATATATTCAGAAACGCAGAAAAATATATTACGATCGTCGGCGCATACTTTCTTCCCGGGCGCAAATTAAAGAAATTGATAAAGGCGGCTTCTGGGAGGGGAGTCAAAATTCGGCTGATTCTTTCTAAAAATTCTGACGAGAAAATGTTTAAGATGGCCGCTCTCTATCTGTATGAATGGCTCTTTCGGCACGGCGTCGAGATTTATGAATATCAGCCGGTGGTCGTGCATGGCAAGGCGGCTGTGGCCGATGACATCTGGACAACTATCGGTTCGCACGACCTCAATTTTTTAAGCACTTATGGAATGGTTGAGATGAACTTGGATATTTGGGGTAAAGATTTTGCCGAAAGTTTCAACAAATATTTAAATAAAATTATTAAGGAGGATTGCGTGCGAATTGCGCCGGAAGAATATGGCCGAAAAAAGAAATTATGGAATAGAATAATTGATTGGTGGTCTTATTATGCAATGCGTATTTCTCTCTGGCTCTTAGTTTTGCTTACTAACAAAAGACAGGAAGGGGAGTAATCGCAATTCTGTCCGGGGAAAATTCTTTTTTTGGGGTCGCTGTCTGTGCCTGCTGGCACAGCGCTGCCTCCCCGCCTGCGCCGAGGCTTCGGCGGGCAGGTCGCGCCGTCGCGCTGCGAGACACCCCAAAAAAAAGAATTTTCCAGAGGGGCAGTCCTTAACTATTCCGTGCTTTTCTCAAGAAGGCGCGGTGCAAGATTAAGTTCTCCTTCGGAAATCCGCAAGACGTCTTTGCCGATTTTCTTGAATTCCTTGCTTGAGCTGTTGTAGTGATTGATGACTGTGTCCAGTGAACTCCCGAGCTTATTGTGATATCCTTCATAGCCTTTCAAATGTTTTCCAAGCTCATCTACTCTTTTGATAATATCTTTGGCGGTCTCTTCGATTTGCATGGCCTTGAGGCCTTGTAATACGGTCTGAAGGTATGCCAGAAATGATGTCGGAGAGACGATAATCACTTTGTATTTGCCGGCCGCTCGCTGGATTAGGCTCTCGGTGTCACCAGAGACGGCGCCGACTTTATTTATTAGTAGATCGTAATAGATGGCTTCGTGCGGGATGAACATGAAGGCGAAGTCCATCGTGCCTTCTTCGGGGCGGATATATTTAGCCGTCTCGGCAATCCTATTTTTTAAATCATTCACGAATGTTTTTTCTAGACGCTCTTTTTCAGCCGGATCGCGCGTCTCGACCAGCCGATTGTAATTCTCAAGCGAGAACTTTGAATCAATCGGAATTATTTTGTCTTTGACAAAAACTACGGCATCAACAATGTTGCCATCAGGAAAAGTGTACTGCATCTGGTAGCTTCCGGGCGGCAGGACGTTTTTCAAAAGCGTCTCCAAATAATATTCCCCCAGTATCCCGCGCTGTTTTGGATTTTTTAAAATGTCTTGTAAGCTCTGGAGCTGGTCAGCGAAATTGATTACTTGTTTCTGCCCCTCGCCGACCTTGGTTAATTCTTCGGTAATGCTCTTGATCAACCTGGAGGATTCAGAAGAATGAAAACGCATAGTTTCATGCACTTGCTTGTGCGTTTCGCTTATTCTCTGGTCAACGGTTCGCGAGAGCTCGTTAATCTGCTGCAAAATCAAATTAAGCCCCTCGCTGGCAGGGCCTTGTTTTTTCCTAGAGAGCGTGTAAATCAAAATCCCTGCAAGCAGGGCAACTATGACAATTAATGCAATTAGAACAGCACTGTCCATACCTAAATTATAACCCAAAATAACATTTGCGCAAATCTTTCAATTTACCTAACTCTAACGGTCGCAAAAGTTAGGTAATTTTAATTCGCGGGTATATAATTCTTTCTATGGGTATTTTGGAAAAAGAGATAAAAATAAAAGACAAGCGAAAAAATATACAGAAAATAATTCTGGGCACAGTTTTTGCTGCCGGTATGCTCAGCGTTGCGCTTGTGGCGCCTAATATTTTATTTGCAATTAAAAAGCTCGGGGGATTTTCTAAAAGAAAAAAGAATTTGAAGTATTCCATCAACGATTCTTTTGCTCGGCTTCAAGACAAAGGATTAATTGAGATTGTTGAAATCAATGGAAAGAAAGTCGCCAGAATAACCAAAAAAGGGGAGAGCAAGCTTGATTTTCTGGAAAGACATAATTTTAAATTAAAAATTCCAAAGAAATGGGATGGCCGTTGGCGAGTGGTAATTTTTGACATTAAAGAATCTAGAAAGAAAACCCGCGCTCTTTTAAGAGCGACCCTTAGACAGATTGGTTTTATCAGGCTTCAAAACAGCGTTTGGATTTATCCGTACGATTGCGAAGATTTGATTTCATTGCTAAAGGCTGATTTTAAAATAGGCAAAGATATTTTATATATGATAGTAGAAAAACTAGAAAATGATTGGCACTTGCGCAAATCTTTCAATTTACCTAACTCTAACGGTCGCAAAAGTTAGGTAATTTGAAAAATATAAAAAATTACCAGAACGGGTTGCGGTTGGATGATTTATCATCAGCCGCAGTTTTTTTATTTTCAGGAGTGACTTCTTTGACAGCCGAGCGATAGGCGCAGTAGTCGCATTACCATCGTCTTCTTTCTTTATCTAAAATATCATGCGAGCCGGCGCGCCGGAGAGTAGCTTTATCTTCTTCAATTTCAAAAGTGAATCGATAACCGCGCGTTATGCGCGCATACCAAATATTAGTAGCGGGTAATTTTTTTGTTCGAAGCGATGGATGAAGATGATTCGTAATGAAAAATTTAAGCGCTTTATCAAAAGCTTGTCGAATATCAACAGGAAGCCTGTTATAATCCTTTTGAAAAGGATCAGTAAAAATTACTTTCATTTTTTCTTGCGTCGAAGGGCGCTTACAAGATTCTTATGGGTAGAGAAAGGACCTGATACTCGGCCGGCCCGGATGGCCTTGTCTGCTTCAGCTTCTTTTTTTTGCCATTTCGGGCTCCAAAACCAAGCGTCCTCTAAATTAACTTGAATTGACTTTTTCCAAGCATTAAATTGATCATATTCTTGCTTTGGAATAACAGTTAGCTCCTTTTGACTTATTAGATTTTTAGGGATAGTAATTGTGGTCATATTTTTAATCTACCATAAAATATTAATATTTCAAAACTTGACAAAGAGCTATTTATTATGCTATCATTTGAACAGTTATTTTCTTTGAAATAAAGGGATTAAAGGTTAAATATGGAACGAGAAGAGTCTTTTGGGGATCTCACATTAAAATTAAATTTATTAAAGATAAGAGGTTCCCAAAACACTCTTCTTGCTTTGCCCATCCGTAGCTTTATGCAAAGGAGGGTTTGAAGAGTTAAATCAATTAGTTCTTTAACATTTTTAAAACCCATAAGTAATGAAAATATTATATTTAATTCTAAACATTATTTCCGTTGTTATAGTCGTGCTGCTAGCGTTCATTACAAATGATTTGAGGGTTCTATCAGTTTTGCCCGTTATAGTTTTTCTTGGTTTGATTGCGGTTGACCTCTATGAAATTAGGGAAGAACTTTAACAATTTATCCGAACAAACTGCGGCTAGATGATTTATCACCAGCCGCAGTTTTTTTATTCAAATAAGCTTTTTGGAGATCGATCGGAAGGTTTTATTTTTTCATTTCCACGTGGTGTCTGCGCCGCGCCCCGTAGCGAGCTTTGCTCTGCTACTGGGGTTTGTTCCGCGACTGCATCTCGATATGCGCAGTAGTCGCAGTTTGAAGATGAGGAGGGGACGCGGTCATCTGTTAGACACTTTTTAATAACACCAATTGTTTTTTCAATCCACGAATCATTGCCGGTGTAGGGAATAATTTTTACGTCAAACTCAAGTTTGCCGTCAAAGGCTTCTTTATCCGTCCGGCCATTAACATAGACGAAATAACCAGTGTTAGAAACCTTGTGGCCATTTTGTCGCAGAAGCCACTGGTAAACTTCCATCTGCCTTTTGTAGCCGATTTGCCATTCCGCATCCAGAGTAACTTCCGCTTCTTTGGCGGTGGCTTTGTAATCCACGACAGAGAGTTCGCCAGCCGGATTTATCCAAACATCGTCAATCGCGCCGCTGATCGTCAGGTTAGTTGGCTTATGAAGAAACCTGACCCCTTTGAAATTATCCCGCCACTGTTCAAGTTCTCGGTGGGCAAAAGGTACGGCGTTTATGCCGTAAGTTTTCATCAAAGGATGGGCAGTGTTGGCCGCTCTATGAATATCAAATTCTTTTTTTAATAATTTATCGACGGCAGAATTTAAAGTGAAAGGGAAACCGGGCGGCCGGCCGACGCCCAACCGCCGATCAAGATAGAAACAGCGCGGACACTCTATAAAAAGGTCAATTTTTGATCGGCTGACGCCAAAAGGCAGGGTTGATTTAGGGTCAAAGAGATTACGCGTGCGTTTAGGATTGTAGTATTGAGACATAGCATTATTTTAACATATTTGTTAAAATATAAGCGAGTTAAGTAAAGTAAGCAAGTTAAGTGAATTAAGCTTAATTTACTTGATTTACTTTATTCACTTAATTTACTTATCAAGATGTTACATCAAAATATCAAAGAAGAAATAAAAAAGGCGATGAAGGCTAAAGAACAGATGCGGCTCGATGTTTTGCGGGGTGTTTTGGCGGCTTTTACCAATGAATTGGTGGCCAAGAAAAGAAAGCCTGACGAAATGCTTTCTGATGAAGACGCCTTAGCCGTTATTAGTCGTTTAGCCAAGCAGAGAAAAGATTCCATAGAGCAGTTCAAAAAAGGCGGCAGGGAAGACTTGGTTAAAGAAGAAGAAGTCCAGCTTAAAATTTTAGAAGCATATTTGCCTGAAATGATGCCGCGCGAAGAGATTGAAAAGATCGCCAAAGCTAAGAAAGAAGAACTTGGCATAACTGATCCGGCAAAAAAAGGAATGCTCATGTCCGCCCTCATGAAAGAATTAAAAGGCAAAGCTGACGGCGCAATGGTCAAAGAATTAGTAGATAATTTATTCAACTAACATGGAATTTCCAAAAACAACAAAAAATTCTCAACAACCTCAAGCAAATAAGCCAGAAGAGAAGCGGGGGACTTCTTTTAGTTCGCCAGAAATGATCCGGCAACTCAAGAAAAAAATGGATGATCTGGTGTCAGATATAATGAGATTAAGAAGTCAAAGGACGGCAGAAAGAAAAAGTTTAAATAAAAAAAGAGAGGGTTCTCCTCGGAAACTTCTTGAAATTAATGAAAAGCTTCAAAGCCAGATCAAACGTTACCATGAGTACGACCGAAATTTAAAAATTGTTCAGGCAAAAGCTGGTCTGAAAGACGTAGCCGCCTTCGCGACTCTGGAAGATTATATTAAGTTTAAAGAATCCAGAAAAGAATCTAGAAAGATCATTAAATTAAATCAGCAAAAAATAAACCCTATTGAATTAAATCAACAAAAAATAAACCTTGAAGAAAAAATTCTAAAAAACTTGATAAAACAGCGGGATGAGCTTCGCCGAAAGACAGATCAGACTTCTGTCCTGGCTCTTCAGGCCGTTTTAAAGAATATCGAGTCTCATGGGAATCAAATCAGTCAGCTTAATGATCAAAACTTAATAATTAAGAATCCTTCTAAGAAAGATCTAGTTCTTGAAAGAAGAATAATGATTAATCTCTTTACTCAATTTAAAAATATAAAAAAAATTGTCAGTTTAAAAAAAGATAAATTAAGCAACTACAGCAGAGATTTTAACAGTTTGAAAAACAACAAAGACAAGGCCGAAGAAGCTGAAAAATTGAAAAGAAAAATAGGCCTTCTTCAAACAGAAATAGAAAATCTAACTCAAGGGAGGGTAGATAATCTATCTACCCTATTGACTGATTCCGGTTTCTTGGGCGAAGCTGGAGATCCAAAAAGAGATATTCTTCTCAAAGATAATTTAAAAGGAGACGAAATAGAACAAATTTTCAAGCCTTACTTGGAAGGTCAATATCGGAGCTGGCAATATCGGAGCTGGTCAGAGATAATGGGTAAGAGAAAAGCTCATCCCCGTATTGAAAAATTTCATCAACAAATTGAAAAACGTAAAGCTATTCCAGAGGCGGTGGAAAAAAGTCAGAAAGAATCAACAGTGGTTGAAAAAGAAGAAAAAGATATTTCAACCCGCAACTTAGCCAATTTAGCTGAACTACTAGCCGCAAAAGATAAAGAGGCGCAACAGACACAGCAAGAAAAAAAGAAAGCGGCCTAATTAAAATATTTAAAAGAAAAATGAGAATAATTTTACAGTGGTTAATACTTTCAGGCGCGGTCTATGGACTTGGGTATTTTTTGCCCGGAATTAATGTGGCACCTTGGTGGGTGGCGGCAATTGTCGGCGCTATTTTAGTATTTATAAATATTATTGTCCGCCCGATTTTAAAAATTCTGACTTTGCCGCTTAATCTTATTACTTTCGGCCTGTTTTCCGTCGCCCTGAACGTTTTATTTTTCTGGTTCCCGTCCACAATTATTGACGGCTTTGATGTCATAACTTGGAAAGACGCCATCATCGGCGCGATTATTATCTCGCTTATAAACTGGATCTTTGATAAGGTAAGGAAATAATTAAAATTCCGCATGGAGAATATTGACGCTCTGCTAAATTTAGTTATTTCATATCAAGTAATCGCTTACATCGCGCTTTTTCTGGGCATGATTCTTGAAGGCGAGATTGTTTTGATTTTAGCCGGCATCTTGCTTCATCTGGGGGCTATAAATTTTCTGCCGTCTATTATTTTAATTTTATCGGGCCTGGTTTCCAAAAGTTTTATTGCTTACAATCTGGGCGCTTTTTTACGGAAGCGTTATCCGGAGAGTAAAATTTTAAAATACATTCAAAAAAGAGCCGCTCGCTTTTTTCCGCATATGGAAGAAAAGCCATTTTGGTCGATATTCATTTCTAAATTTTTGGTTAGTTTGAATAATTTTGCTCTCATCTTTGCGGGTTACTTGAAACTGAAATTTAAAACTTATTTCAAAGCCGAAATTTTTTCTAACTTATTGTGGGGAAGCATTGTTATATCGCTCGGTTATTTCTTCAGTTTTACCGCGCTCACCGTTACGCAAGAGTTTAAAAAATTTGCTCTCATTGTCATATTATTTATAATAGGATTTATTATTATAGAGAAAATTGTTACTTTTATCTATGAAATTTTTGAGCAATTTTATCATAAGCACATTAAAAACAGCGAGGACAGTAAATACAGTGAAGACAGTAAAGACAGTAAATACAGCAAGGACAGTAAATAAAGTAAACCCCCACACCTATTTTGCTCAAATTTCAAAATAGGTGTGGGGGTAAATTAAGCCAGAATGCGTATAAATAATAAAAAGAAAATAATTGTCACACACAGCGGGTCTTTCCACGCCGATGATGTTTTCGCCTGCGCCGCGCTTTCTATATTAGAAAAAGGCAAAGTAAAAATCATAAGAACTCGGGATGAAAAAATAATTAAAACAGGAAATTATGTAGTGGATGTGGGGGGTATTTATGATCCAGCCAAAAACAGATTTGATCATCATCAAAGAGAAGGAGCGGGGAAGAGGCCTGCCCCGAGCGGCTCGTCCCGAGCAGGGTCGAGGGAAGTCGAGGGGGAAAATGGAATTCCCTATGCCTCTTTTGGTCTTGTCTGGAAAAAATTCGGAGAAGAAATATGCGGCAGTAAGGAAGTTGCTCTCACAATTGACAAAAAATTAGTTCAGCCGACAGATGCCGGCGACAGCGGTGTTTTGATTTCCAAAAATCTTATAGAGGATGTATCTGATTATGATATTTCAAATGTATTTGACACATTTCTTCCAACATGGAAGGAAGGCGAGCGCGACGAGAAAAATGTCGATGAACAATTTTTAAAAGTGGTGGATCTAGCTAAAAAAATTCTTGAGCGAGAAATAATCCGGGAACAGGCGAAAAGAGAGTCTGACGTTTTGGTGCAAAAGACTTACGAAGAATCCGAAGACAAAAGGCTCATTATTCTAAAAAGATATTTGCCTTGGAAAAGGGTGCTTGCCGAATACCTTGAGCCTTTGTATGTAATCAGCCCGCGCGAAGAAGATAAGTGGCAAGCGGAAGCAGTTATAATTGCCGGCGAGAAATTCAAGCGCCGTAAATATTTTCCCGAGAGCTGGGCGGGACTGCGAGATGAAGAATTAGCTAACGTCACAGGCGTTAAAGACGCTTTATTTTGCCACAAAGATTTATTTATTTGCGTCGCAAAATCTTATGAAGGCGCGATCAAATTAGCAAAGCTAGCATTAGAATCAAAAAGCTAGGCGCTAGTAGCTAGAAGCTATTTATGTTTATCGATGAACTAAAAATTTACGCGAAAGCGGGCGATGGCGGGAGCGGCGTTGTTCGTTGGCTCCACGAAAAAGGCAAGGAATTTTCCGGGCCGGCCGGTGGCGATGGCGGCAAGGGCGGCGATGTCTACGCGGAAGTTGTCCGCGATATTTATATTTTAGCCAAGTATCGCAATCAAAAAGAATTCAAAGCTCTAAACGGGCAGGATGGCCAAAGCAAAAGTATGCATGGCGCGAATGGTGAAGACTTGATTATTAAACTGCCAATAGGGTCAGTTATAAAAAACTTAGATACAGATAGAACTTACGAGCTCTTAAATGAAGGTGAAAAAATCCTTTTGCTCCCCGGCGGGCGCGGCGGCTGGGGCAATGAACATTTCAAAAGCTCAATCAATCGCTCTCCAAGGGAGACAACTCCCGGCAAGCCGGGCGAAGAAGCTGATTTTTATATTGAACTGCGGCTTTTTGCCGATGTCGGACTCGTCGGCCTGCCAAATGCCGGCAAATCAAGTCTCTTGAACGCCCTGACAGAGGCTTCGGCTAAAGTGGCCGCCTATCCTTTCACTACCCTTGACCCGAATCTGGGCGATTTTTACGGCTACATCATCGCTGACATTCCTGGTCTGATTGAAGGCGCGGCCGAAGGCAAGGGCTTGGGTACAAAATTCCTCCGCCACATTAAACGCACCAAAATGCTCGCGCATCTTGTTTCATTTGAAAACGGCGATGAAATGATGGATGTTTACAAAAAGATTAGAAAAGAATTGGGAAAATATGACCCCGTAAAATCAGAGAGCGATCACGGGGCAAGCCCCTCACTAGTTGAAAAAGACGAAATAATAATTCTGACTAAGACGGATGTTGTGGATGATCCTAAAATTCTTAAAAAGAAAGTGACAGAATTCAAAAAGTTAAAGAAACCGGTTTTTACTCTTTCCCTCTACGACGACGAGTCAGTCAAATCGTTTGCTGATGAATTAATAAAGATTTTAAAAATTACTTAAAAAAATTTAATATATCTTACTCTCTATTATCAGCTCCTTTTTTTATCTTCTTGTAATACAAATAAGTCAAAAGCCAAGCGGCCATAAACCAAATTATCGCTGCGACTGCAAATGTTGTTGGTTTTTTTTCAATGATTGAATCAATGGCATAAACAGAATAAATTGCGTAAGGCAGTTCCGCTAAGAATGTGATTATGAAATATTTAACAAATGAGTAACGGACAATGCCGAGCAAGTAGCCGGGAATTTCTGAAGGCAGTGTTAAACGAAGCAAAAATATAAGACCAGCGCCAAATTTTTCTGTAACCATTTTTTCGTAATAAGCTACCTTTGAGGCATTGACAAATTTTTTCACTAATGGATAGCCGCCATAGCGGCCAATCAGATAGGAAAAAACAGCGCCAAGAAGCCAGCTTGAAAGAAGCAGTGTTATGGTAAAATGATTATTCCAAAGAACGACAGCTGCCGGTACCAGCCAAACGCTTGAGAATGATATGAGCATGGCCGAGAGCATTGATAAGCCGACAAATATGAGAATGCTTATATAAGGATGGGCAGCGCCATAATTTTGTAAAAATACGGTGGCATCCTGAAAATAACCTTGAAGCAAGGACGAGCTCCAAAAAATAAATATTAGTCCGACGACGATAATAAAAATAATAATATTTCTTTTAGTGAATACTTTTTTCATCTCATTTTTAATTTTAACACAATTCGTAGTATAATAAATAGTACATGTATGAGTAAACAATATTATCCAACTATAGGTCTTGAAATCCCCTCCTTCGCTAAAGCTACGGAAGGGCAAGCACGCTATGAGTAAACAATATTATCCTACAATTGGTCTAGAGATTCATGCTGAATTACGTACTAAGACGAAGATGTTTTGCAATTCTAAGAACGACCCGGATGAAACACGACCGAATGTTAATATCTGCCCGGTCTGTATGGCGCATCCCGGAACTTTGCCAGTGATCAATAAAAAAGCAGTGGAGCATGTTATTCGCACAGGACTTGCGCTTGGCGGTGAGATTGCTAATTTTACCGAATTTGACCGCAAAAATTACTTCTATCCGGACATTCCGAAGGGCTATCAGATCAGCCAGTATAAATATCCGATTGTTTCCGGCGGCAGTTTGAATGGAATAAAAATTACGAGAGTGCATCTCGAAGAAGATACGGCAAAGTCGTTTCACTATCCCAAAGAAGGATATAGTTTGGTTGATTTTAATCGTGCTGGTGTTCCGCTTATGGAACTTGTGACAGAGCCGGTGATTAAAAGCTCTGGAGAAGCCGGAGCTTTTGCGCGCGAACTTCAATTGCTTCTCCGTTATCTCGGTGTTTCCGATGTAGACATGGAAAAAGGTCAGATGAGAGTTGAGGCCAATATCTCCGTTGCCGATGGCAACGGAGCGCAGACTTACGCAGAATTTACGCAGAAAATCGCAGAAGGAAAAGCAAAACTTGGAACAAAAGTTGAAGTCAAAAATTTAAATTCATTTAGATCAGCAGAGCGGGCTATTAAATATGAAATTGAAAGAATGACTAATCTTCTGAAAGAAGATCGGGGAGATGAAATAGTGCAAGAAACGCGTGGCTGGGATGAGAATAAACAGTCTACTTTCTCGCAACGCGCCAAAGAATCATCTCACGATTACAGATATTTCCCTGACCCAGATTTGCCCAAGATTTATTTGAGTGAGATTTTCAATTTGGATGAATTGAAAACAAGTTTACCGGAATTGCCTTGGCAGAAAAGAGAAAGATTAAAGAAATACGGTATTGTCAGTGAGGCAATAGAGATTTTTGTTCAGAATCAAATGCTTGGAGAATATTTCGAAAGCGTTACAAAGCCTTTTGGTACAGATATGGATAAGGATATGGATAAGATTAGACTTGCTTCGAATTACATCACTTCTGATGTCTTGGCTCATTTGAATACAGCTTTTGAGGCGACACTGCCAAAACCGGCTAATTTTTCCGAACTTATCAATATGATTTCTGAAGGCAAAATTTCGTCGCGCGGAGCTAAGGAAATATTGGGTCACATGCACGGACACGATGATTCGCCGATGAAAATAGCTGTTGAAAAAGGATTGCTCCAGCAAAGCGATGAAGGAGAGCTGAAAGCCATGATCGGGAAAATTTTGGCTGAAAATGAAACCGTTGTGGCCGAATACAAACAGGGCAAAGAAGCTTCGCTTCAATACCTTGTCGGTCAAGTTATGAAAGTCTCCAAGGGATCAGCTAATCCACAGGTGGCGGGAAAATTATTGAAAAAAATGCTAGAATAGTTATAAAGCTTATAAAGTTATATCGATTACGATATATTGTCTTCGCTCGGACATTGTGCTCCGACCTAGGTCGGAGCACATGCTCCTCGCTAGCCAATATAATGTTATAAAGTAAAAATATGAAAAAAACAAAAATTGCAATAAATGGTTTTGGGCGGATTGGTCGGCTTTTCTTCAAACAGGTTTTAAAGAATCCGAATATTGAAATAGTCGCTATAAATGATCTTGGTGATATTGATAACCTGGCTTATCTTTTAAAATATGACACAGTCTACGGTAGATATGACAAAGAGGTTAAAATTACTGACGGATCTATTTCGGTTGCCGGGCAAAAGATCAAATATTTACAGATTAAAGACCCGGCACAGTTACCTTGGAAAGATTTAGCTGTTGATATTGTAATTGAGTCCACCGGAGTTTTTGAATCATATGAGAAGGCCAAGGTTCATTTAGACGCCGGGGCAAAGAGGGTTGTGATAACAGCGCCCGCTAAAGATGCTGATAATCCAAACGGCCAGACCGTCTTAATAGGTGTAAATGAAGAAGCCTTCCAGACTTGCAGAATAACTTCAAACGGTTCTTGCACCACTAACGCCGCTTCACCCATTATTCAGATCATGCATGAAACAGTTGGTATTGAAAAAGCCGTTTTGAATACAGTTCATGGCTATACTGCGACTCAAAATATTGTGGACGGCCCGACAAAAGGCAAAGATTTTCGCCGAGGCCGAGCCGCCGCGCAAAACATTACGCCGTCAACCACCGGCGCGGCTGCCGCTGTGACTAGAGCCATCAAGGAATTGAGCGGAAAATTTGACGGCATGGCCATGCGCGTACCCGTGCCGGCTGGATCAATTGCCGACATCACTTTTTTGTCTAAAAAAAATACGACCGCTGAAGAGGTCAATAAAATTTTAAAAAAGGCCGCCAGCGAACCAAGATGGAACAAGGTATTGAAAGTCTCCGATGACCTGCTTGTTTCAAGCGATATTTTAGGCGAGCCGTACGGCGCGATCGTTGATCTTAATTTTACTAAAGTTGTGGACGGTAATTTGGTAAAAATTCTTTCTTGGTATGATAATGAAGCAGGATACGTGAAGACGCTTGTCGAACACGTTTTAAAAGCGGCTGAAACTATTTAATTTGTTTAAAATGCTTATTTTTATCGGGGGCGATCATGCGGGTTATAAACTTAAAGAAACTCTAATTGATTATTTAGAGGGTTTTCCATATGAAGTTATAGACAAAGGACCTTATGAATATAATCCCGATGATGACTACCCTGATTTCGTCGCAGGCGTAGCTGAAAGCGTAGCCGGAGATCCCGAGCGTAGTCGAGGGATAGTTATCGGCGGCGGCGGGCAAGGAGAAGCAATTGTGTCTAATCGATTTAAGGGAGTGCGCGCGGCAGTATTTTATGGTTCGCGGCAGGCGACTGAATCAGTTGAAATAGAGGGAACAAAAAGTAAAGATCCGTACGAAATAGTAAAACTCGCTCGCACGCACAACAATGCAAATATTTTAACACTTGCCGCGCGTTTTGTAACCCTCGACGAAGCAAAACAAGCCGTCAAAATTTTTCTCGAAACGCCATTTTCCGGCGAAGCTCGCCACATTCGTAGGATTAAAAAAATAGACGCTAGTCGCTAGGCGCTAGAAGCTACCCATGGAAATAATTCCGGCAATATTGCCGAAAAATTATGAAGATTTGAAGAATAAAGTCTCACTGGTCAAGGGGCTTGTTTCAACCGTACAAATTGATATTTGCGACGGCAATTTTGTGAAAACGGTCTCATGGCCGTTTTCATCCCGAGTGGAATCGAGGGATAATCTGGAACTAGACCAATACGCGCAAGATATTCTTAGTGAACGCGAGGGAATGCCGTTTTGGGAAGAGGTTGATTATGAG
Organism: Candidatus Nomurabacteria bacterium RIFCSPLOWO2_01_FULL_42_20; assembly: GCA_001785965.1. GTDB lineage: Bacteria > Patescibacteriota > Minisyncoccia > Phycocordibacterales > CAZVEC01 > 2-01-FULL-42-20. The sequence continues at coordinate 25,951 of MFVF01000016.1, read as the reverse complement.
CTTGATTTGATGGTCTCTCGGGCCCATGAAAATTTTGACCTATTTCTTAATCTCGGAGCCAAGCGCATAATCTTCCACTTAGAGGCCGAAGGAGATACCCAAGAATTTAAGGAATTTTTAGAGGGCATTGATTTGTACATAAGAGACAATACTCAAATCGGCATTGCTATTAATACTTCTACTTCAATCTTAAATCTTAAATCTTTAATCTCAAATATTGATTTCGTCCAATGCATGGGAATAGAAAAAATTGGCTATCAGGGCCAGCCTTTTGACGAGCGAGTAATCGATCAAGTAAAAGCTCTGCGAAAAGAATATCCGGAGCTTATTATCAGTGTTGATGGGGGAGTGAGTTTCGACACCGCCCCACGCTTGATCGAAGCCGGCGCGAATCGTCTCGTCGTCGGTTCGGTTATATTTAACAGTTTGGATATCAGGGAAACAGTACTCGCCCTGCGAAGCCTTGCTCGCCCTGCGTAGCCTTGGCGAAGTAGGGGCGAAGCGGGGAAAGAACTCCAAAATCTTGCTTAAAATATTTTTTAATTTTTACTAACCTCATCTATATCTATACTAATATTTTGCAAAATTCCGGTATAGTTATTATAGATATTTGTCGTGTCTTTTAAATTTTCAAATTGTTTTGTATAATAAGCTTAATGCTAACCGATAAAAAAAATAAAGAGCTGGAATTGACGGCCAACCGCGTGAGACAGACGATTATTGAGATGCTCATTCCGGCCGGGGCGGGGCATACTGCAGGGCCTTTGGGCATGGCCGATATTTTTACCGCGCTTTATTTTCATGTACTTAAGCATGATCCGAAGAATCCTGCTTGGCCGGAGCGCGATCGGCTTATTCTTTCCAATGGGCATATCTGTCCGGTGCGCTATTCTGCGATGTATCATGCCGGCTACGACATTACTCCCGAAGAGCTTAAAACTTTTCGCAAAATTGGTTCGCGGCTTGAAGGACATCCGAATATGCGCCGCCTGCCGGCCTTGGAAACTTCTTCGGGGCCGCTCGGCGAAGGACTTTCGCAGGCTTGCGGTTTTGCCTTGGCGGCCAGGATGGATGGCAATCAAAATAAATATCACATTTGGTGTCTCACTTCCGACGGCGAACATGAAGAAGGAATGACTTGGGAAGCTGTCATGCTCGCGGCCAAGTACAAACTGGATAATCTGACTGTCATTATTGATCGCAATTATATCCAAATTGACGGCGACACGGAATCTGTCATGCCGCTTGATCCGCTGGCAGAAAAATACAAATCTTTTAATTGGAATGTTTTGGAGACAGATGGGCATGATTTCAATGAAATTGTCGCGCGTTTGGAGGAGTCAAAAGCTGATCGCGGCCGGCCGACTGTCATTATCGCTCGCACCACCCCCGGCAAAGGCGTTTCATTTATGGAAAACGATTATCGCTGGCACGGCATCCCGCCCGGCCTTGGCCCGGAAGACAAAGTGCCGCGCGAAAGGCAAGCCGCCGAAGCCCTTCGGGAACTTAAAGAAATTGAAAATAATTTGCTAAAATAGACTTATGTCTTACACATTACCAAAATTACCATACGCTTACGATGACCTCGAGCCTTTTATTGACGCGCGGACGATGGAGATTCATCACACGAAACATCATCAAGGTTACGTCGATAAATTAAATGCGGTTTTAGAAAAATATCCCGCCGTCGCTTCCGCCTTCGTTAAAACTTCGGCGGACAAGAAAGCTATGGCGGGCAGGCCTAGTCTGCAAGACAGGGAATTGGCTGACCTTCTGCAAAATCTCAAGACGCTGCCAATGGATGAAAAAGACAAAATAATTTTCAAAAACAATGCCGGCGGGCATTTGAATCACAGCTTGTTTTGGGAAATCATGGCGCCGCAAAAATCGCCCGATCAGAATTTGATCGACCGCATTAATAAAGAATTCGGCAGTTTGGAGGAATTTAAAAAAAAATTTAGCGCGGCGGCGCTTGGTGTTTTCGGCAGCGGCTGGTGCTGGCTTGCCATGAGCGAGCAAAGTGAGTCGAATGGCTTGTCAATAATCACCACCCCAAACCAAGATTCCCCGTTAATGATTAAGGATAAAGGATTAAAGATAATTCTCGGTCTCGACATCTGGGAGCACGCCTATTATCTAAAATATCAAAATCGCCGCGCGGAGTATATTGAAAATTGGTGGCAAGTTTTAAAACTTTTTTAATTATGAATTATAAATTTTCAGAAAATTATTTGGATGAAAAGACGGTCAAGTGGAGCCCGATGCGGGAAGGGGCCGGTTTGGGTATGGCGGAATTGGGGGAAATAAAGAAAGATATGGTTGTTTTGGGGGCGGATACGCTTGAGTCTTGCCGAGCCCATCATTTTGCTAAAAAGTTTCCGGAGCGGACAATTCAAGTCGGCGTGGCCGAGCAGAATCTAATCGGTGTTTCAGCTGGGCTAGCTTATGCGGGCAAAGTGCCTTACGCCGTCACTTACGCGCCTTTTCTGATCGGTCGGGCCTGGGAGCCAATGCGAACAACTATTTGCTATCCCAATAATCACGTGGTTTTTGTCTCAAGCCATGCGGGACTCGCCACCGGCTCCGACGGCCCCACCCACCAGATGACCGAAGACATCGCTTTAACAAATTGTCTTCCAAATTTTACTGTCATTTGTCCGTGCGATGCCGAGCAGGCCAAAAAAGCTGTGAAGGCCGCGTATGATCTAAAAGGGCCGGTCTACGTGCGAAACGCGCGCGAAGCCACACCGGTTTTCACAACCCCTGATACTCCATTTGAAGTAGGCAAGGCGCAAGTGTTGCGGGAAGGAAAAGACCTAACGGCTATCGGCCACGGTTACATGGTTTATTGGCTTTTGCAGATCGCCGAAGAGCTGGCTAATAAAATTTCTATTGAAGTTATAAATCTCCACACGATAAAACCGCTTGATGGAAAGACTATTTTAAAATCAGTTAAAAAAACCGGTAAAGTTTTTACGGCCGAAGATCATAATGTGAAAGGGGGAATGGGCAGCGTGGTAGCTCAATTTCTTGCCGAGAATTATCCTGTGCCTATGAAGCTCCACGGCGTCTACGATGAATTTGCCGAATCGGGTTCAGTTAAAGACCTTTGGAAAAAATACAAATTAGATAAGGAGGGGACTAAAGAAAAATTGCTTGAGTTTTTTAAGGACGAGAGGAAATAAAAAAATCATATCTTTGATTTGATGTGATTTAAAATTCTGATTTGTTATTCCTCCTTTAGTGGATAGAAAATCCGCAATAATAATGATGTTATAAAACCAAATACTGCAGAAAATCCGATTGCGCGTCCTAATAGCTTAAAATTTTGCTGTGTTTGCCAATGTAAATCAGACAAACCATCAACAAAAATCTCCATGGCTAGAAACGACACAGAAGTCAAAAGCATAATCACAGATAGTAGCAGGGATAGTACAATCTTTACAGTACTATTCGGGTGACGAGTGCAGAAATAAACAAAGGCTTCCATCCATATGAAAACCCCCCAACACATCACAAGAGTCACGATAAAAATATCACTATCCACAGGATAAAAAAATCTTAGAACAATTGTAACAACAGTTACGATGATGAGGCCAATGTAAAAAGTTTTCATAGAACAAGATATTAGTATTAGTTAAATAATCCGTGAATTTCTGGTGTTTATACTACTACCCAGCCGCCATCTTGTCAAGATTTGGGAAATTTGGTAGATTTGGTATAATAATGCATTGAATGAGGATATATTATACAAAACACGCAAAGGAGAGAATGACTTTAAGGAAAATTACTGAAGCGATGTTAAAAGCCTCATTAATTGATCCAGACGAAATAGCTTACGGATACTTTGGCAGATCGATCGTTTTTAAGAAATTTATCCAAGGAGTAATAAAAGTTGTATTTATTAAGGAAAAGAATAAACAAATAATAATCTCGGTGATTTGGCATAGCCGAAATAAAAAATTATGAAAATAACTTACGACAAACAAGCTGACGCAATGTACCTTCAATTTCAAAAAGGTGTTTTTTTGCGCAATAAAGAAGTTGACGAGGGTATAATTTTAGATATTGGAAAGGGTAATAAAATTTTAGGCATTGAAATTTTGGATGCTAGTAAACGAATTAAACCTAAAAATTTAAATTATCTGAATTTTCAAATACCAATTAGTACTTCTTTTATTTCATCTAAGGAAATCAAATTTACTTGAAATTATCTAAAGATCTTTGGAAAAAATACAAATTGGACAAAGAGGGAACTAAAAAGATTCTGCTAGAATTTTTAGATAAAAAATTCTAGCAGAATCTACAACAATAAACAAAAATCTCAGAGCATAACTCTGAGATTTTTGTTTATTGTTGTTCCAATTTTTTGAGTTCATTCTTCATATCAAGAAATGTATTGAGGAGTTGTTCACTTCTCTCTTTTTTTTCTAATATTTTTTCTTCTAATTCTGGCAATTCTTTTTCCAAATTTACAATATAATTTCTTTTTTCTTTTTCTTCCTTTTCTATCTCTTTAACCTTCTGGGTATCTGTCTCACTTAATTTAGCCATAAATAATCTACTCTTTAGCAAAGAAAGTTCATTTTCCTTTTCTTTTAACTCTAATTTCTTTTCTTTCAATCCATTTTTCAGCTGTTTCAACTTCTCTTTGGAAGATTCAAATGCATTCTTTATTTTTTCAAGTTCATTTTTCAACATATCCTGGTACGTCATATCTTTCCCAATTATTCCACGATCCTTTGTTTTATTTTCTTTTTCTATTATCTCTGCTTCTAAGTCCTCAATTATGGGTTTGAGTTTTGCGTACTCTTCACTTAACCTTTCTTTTTCTCCTTCTTTTTCTTCTACATAATCAATATCTTCAAAACTTCTTGAGCTTCCGATTTTTGCTCTTACAACATCTACATTTTGAATTTGGTTATGTAATTCCTGCTGTTTTAGCTCCAACTGTTCCTTTTTATATTTTAGAGCGATTATTTGGTTCTTTAAAGCCGTAAAGTTTTCTTGACTTTCTTTAATCTTCTCACTTATTTGGTTTTTCTCTTCTTGTGATGTCCCCGGTTTCCACCAGAGATCTTTTTTTCCTTCTTTCATATTGATTTGATTTAATTCCTAATCTTTTAAAAAATTAGTCATATTTTTCTATCTTGACTCTATTTTTTCTAATTTATTTTTGAGATCAAAATAAAAATCAGCCATCTCCTCCTTCTCTTTTTCTCTTGTTTCTATCATTTTCTTTAGATTTTCAATCATCGATTTTCGGTAAGCAATTCCTACTTGAGTCCTTTCTCTTACTGGCTTCATTCGATATTCATTGAGCTCCTTTTTATTTTCATCAAGACGCTGTGTCAACACCTCAATTGTCTTGGTGATAAGATCAAGCTCGACTTTAGTTTCCATTGTTTTTTCCCGAAACGGCACCATATCATCTTTTTCTAATACAATATGATAAGGGGTGTCTCTACCAATTCGCGGTAGAGTTTTTAGCTTTTCTTTTTTTTCTTTGATCTCATTCTCAATATCAAGTATTTGAGTCTCTAAATCTTCGCGTTTCCGAAACGATTCTGCTTGTTTTTCTTTTTCATACTTTGCGATAGAAATATCTTCTTTTTTTTTTGAACTTCTAGCTAATTCAATAAAATCTTCTGCGGCACCTATATAATTCAGCACTTCCTTGTCTTCTTCTTCGAGACCTTTATGCTTCATTTCTAGCAGTGCAATATCTACTGCCAAATTCTCATAAGCCACAGCGGTTTCTGCAGTCTTTTCCTCGGTTAATTCTTTTTCTTTTTCTGATACCCCCGGTTTCCACCAGAGATCTCTTCCTTTTTCATTCATAATAAAAATTCTATTAATTATATGCTTTTTATCATATAATTTTCTGGCGCATTTTTGAGGTATTCTTCCAGTTTTTCCCTGGAAAGCAGTCCTTTTTGCGCGCCGACATATTGCACCACCGACATAGAATTGATCGGCCCCCAAGATAGGGCCTCGGGAATCATTTTACCATACGCTAAGGCGATTGTAAAGGTAGAGGAAAAAGCATCGCCGGCGCCAGTGCGATCAACCGGCGGAGCTGGATCAGGATACATCGGAGTATACCAAGCTTCTTTGCCATTCCCTCGATTATACTCGGAACCTTCGGTATAAGCGTAGGCGCCGGCGGGCCCGTCGGTTATGACGGCAATCTTCGGCCCCAGCTCTCTGATTTTTTGAAGCAATATTTTTATATCATTTTCTTTAGTATTTAAAATTCTTTGAGATTCTTCCTTATTGCAGAAGAAAACTTCGGCCCTCTTATAAAGATTTTTTAATCTATCGTAACCTTGTTCAATTTGAAATGTTCCCGGCTGGAAAGCGAGCTTTATATTTGGGTGCTCTTTTAAATATTCCTCAATTTCAATCTGAAAGGGCAGGGCATTAGAAGCGAGCGAGCTCAAATAAATCCAGGCCGGTTCCGGCAGATCTTTAGGCAGATGATAATTAAACTCTGTGTGTTTGATTAAAATCGTTCGCTCCGCTTCGTACCAAAGAACATAGTGATAATTAGTCGGCTTGCCTTTTTCAATCCTTATAAATTTTGTATTGACTTTGTCTTTCTTGAGAGACTCCAGGCAGTCTCGGCCGTTTTGATCGTCGCCGACACTGGCCAGAAGAGCAGACTTGAGCCCGAGGCGGGCGGCAGCCACCGAAGCATTAGGACTATTGCCGACGGCCGGTACAACCTCGACTGATTCAAAAGGCACTTTATCTCCGAAACGCACGCAAAGCTCGCAAGCGTTTGTGTCTATCTTACAATGCACATGGGCATCCCTTAGTTTTATAAAAGCGTCTATGACCAAGTCACCTATTGCTAGAAAATCTATTTTTTGCATGCTAGAATTATATCATGGTTAAAAGCCTAAGAGAATACATCATAGAAGCGGAAAAAAATAAGGCTGCGATTGGGCACTTTAATATTGCCAACATTGAAGGCCTGTGGGGCGTATTTGGCGCCGCTCGCGAAATCTCTAAACTATCAACTATCAACTATCAACTGCCTGTGATCATTGGCGTCTCGGAAGGGGAGCGGGATTTCATTGGCATCAAACAAGCTGTAACTTTGGTTAAAAGCTTGCGAGAAGAATATGATTATCCGATTTTTATAAACGCTGACCACACTTATTCTTTCGATCGGGTCAAAGAGGCGATTGATGCCGGTTTTGACATGGTCATTTTTGACGGCGCGCAATTATCTTTCGAAGAAAATGTAAAAATTTCAAAACAGTGCGCAGATTATGCCAAAGGGAAGATTTCCGCCGCCGGGGTGCCGATTTTAGTCGAAGGCGAACTTGGCTTTATTGGCCTCGGTTCGAATATAAAAGAGGGTGTGCCTGAGGGCATAACTAAAACTAGCCCGGAAGACGCTAAAAAATTTGTAGAAGAAACTGGCATTGATTTGTTTGCGCCTTCCGTTGGCAATATTCACGGCATGGTTAAGGGCGGTAATCCGCATATTGATGCTGAACTTATAAAAAAAATAAGAAAAGAGGCCGGCGTGCCGCTCGTGCTTCACGGCGGTTCTGGAATTACAGACGACGACTTCGTCAAAGGCATCAATGCCGGGATTTCCATAATCCATATTTCGACCGAACTTCGAGTGGCTTACAAAAATGCGCTCAAGATGTCGCTTCAAGAAAATCCGGACGAACTTGCGCCTTATAAAATTTTGAAGCCGGCCGTCAAAGCTATCCAAAAAGCCGCCGAAGATCGCCTGAAATTATTCAACAAAATCAAATGAATACAGAAAACAAATATGATTGCGAAAATTATTTTTACATTATTTATAGCGGCGGCATTAGTTGTAAGCTTGAGTGCCCAAGCGGCGTCCGTTGAACTTTCTCCCCAAGTTGATGATTGCGCCGGAGTTTTTTTCGGCGGCGACTTAAAACTTCGGGCCGTCGGCCAAGAAGTTAAGTGCTTGCAGATTGTTTTAAATCTTGATCGGGATACCCAAATTGCCGCCGCCCACGACAGCGCGCCCGGCAAGGAAACCGACTATTTTGGAAAATTAACCAAAGATGCGGTAATTAGTTTCCAAGAAAAATACTCCGAAGACATCTTACGGCCGAATGGTCTTGAAAGCGGCAATGGTTATGTTGGGAAATATACCCGGGCCAAGCTAAACGAGATTTTGACCGGCATTCTTAAGAAAAGTTTCAAAGTAGTCGAGACGCGCTCCGGCCGCGCTTCGTATTATTCGGATTTTTTTCAAAACCGGCCCACGGCTTCAGGCGAAATTTTTGACAATTATGAATATACTGCCGCCCACCTCGATCTGCCGTTTAACACCAAGGCGCGAATAACTAATCCTCGGAACGGCCGCAGTGTGGTGATTAAAATCAACGATCGCGGACCATTTATCCCGGGCCGAATCATTGATCTTTCACGCATTGCCGCGAGGGACCTTGGTTTGCTCCAGGCCGGCGTAGGTCAAGTCGAAATCCAGATACTTAAGCCGGAAATAGATTAAATTTTTATTTCCTCGCCAAGCTTTTTAATTTGTTTTAATTTATAATTTCATTCCAACATTCTATAGAATGTTGGAATGAAATATACATCTATGATTTGTAAAAAATATCGGATTATATTTTTAATCATCGGAGCGCTTGCCTTGCTTGGTTTTTTACTGTTCTCGTCCAAAAGCACTTCAAATGAAATAATGGAAATTACCGCCATAGATGAATCTCCAGCCATTGTTCAAAATGCAGAAATAATAACAATCAAAAAAGAACCGTCCGATGTTCTGCCGTTTGTCCCGAGCTCTGTCGAGGGAGAGGAGCTATATTTAGTCAAAAGAGTAAAAGATGGCGACACAATCGAGCTTGAAAACGGAGAGACGGTGCGCTATATCGGCATTGACACGCCGGAATCAGTGCATCCGCAAAAGCCGGTGCAGTGTTTCGGTGTCGAAGCTTCACAGAGAAATAAGGAATTAGTGGAAGGGAAACTAGTCAGACTGGAGCGCGACATTACCGACAGGGACAAATACGGCAGATTGCTAAGATATATTTATGCGGAAGACGGTACTTTTATAAATTTTGAATTAGTAAAGCAAGGTTATGCCAGCGTCTATACTTATCCGCCAGATGTGAAATACAATGATTTGTTCTTGGAAGCCCAAAAAGAAGCGAGAGAAAATAATTCAGGCCTTTGGAGCGCGTGCCAAGATGAAAATTATGAAATTCCGGCAATTTCAAACGAATCAAACCAAAATGACCCGGCTTGCCAAATCAAAGGCAACATCAATTCCACGGGCGAGAAAATTTATCACTTGCCGAATTGCTCTTCTTACAATAAAACCAAAATAGACGAAGCGCGCGGCGAAAAATGGTTTTGTTCGGAAGACGAAGCTCTAGATGCCGGCTGGCGCAAGGCCCTGAATTGTCTTTAAATCTTTTTTAATCTATAATGATTATGTTGTAATAATATAACTGGGTACAATATTAGCCGAGGAGCTAATAATAAGTTATTCTAACATTCGTTAGAATGTTAGAATGATGTTGGAATGAAAAATATGAAAAAGACAAACAGGGAAATGGAGAGAATAATCAAAGGAGTTGCCAATCACAGAAGATTGCAAATTTTAGAGCTTTTGCATAAGGAGCCGGAATTGTCAGTTCAAGAAATTTCGGACAAGGTAAAATCGGATATCAAAAACATATCGTCTCACATAAATAAAATGGCCATTTCCGGTTTAGTAATGAAAAGAAGCGACGGAAAATCTATACGGCATAAATTAACAAATCGCGGCAGGAACATTCTAACATTCGTTAGAATGTTGGAATGAAATATACATCAGTTGAAGTTCTTCGCATAAATATAGTATTATATAATTAAATCATGATGAGATTTCAAGAAATAATTTTCTTTTTGGCGGGGGCGGGGATGCTTTTAGCTTTATTTTATTTGCCGCAAGGTAATTATACTCTTTGGTACTTGGCAAAGCTTTTTTATTTTGCCGGCGTAATTTTATTTATTTATAATTTAAAAGTTCGCAAGAAAAATGATTGAGACAGGTATAAATTCAATCGGTCTTATGAGATTTCTGGTGCAACTGGCCGCGGCCACGGCCGCCGCTTTGGCGCTCTGGGGCTTTATTTTCAGTTTTGTCAATATTAAAATCGCCAAATTTATCGCCCGGCTCTTCCTGGCCGCTCTCGGTTTTCTTGGCATAGCATGGTTCCTAACAGCCATAATTTATTTTCCGCCGGCGGCTTTGGCCCATGAAGGTATTGCTATCGGGCCGATTAATGAATTTATCCAAAACGGCTTCAATTTAAATTTTTGGTTAATCGCCGTTCTTTTAATTTTTAATATTATATTCGCCAGAAAAAAACTCCGGCTGTTTTTCTTGGTAAATTTTTCAATTTTATTTCTGTTTCTAACTTTTACCACCTGGACAGGATTTTGGGGTAAAGAACAATTATTTTTCAGCTTGCATAACATTCATTCCATTTTTACGCTCGGATCTGTCGTAACGGTGGACATTCTTTATCTGCTTAGTCTCAAGAAAAAAGATTGGGCGCCGATTATTTATAAAATTTTTCCGGCGATGAGTGCCGTAATTTGGGCCGGCTTGGGAATAGATTTTTTGAGCGTCTTTCTAGCGCTTCCGGAAACACTGGTTCTTACTCCGCAATTTTATTTCAGCCAAATAGTGGTAGCTATCATTATCTTAAACGGCGCGATGTTTTCCGGCAAAATTAACGATATTTTAGCGCGCCTTAAGCAGCTTTCACCCGGAAAGAGGGAATTGATCCACCTTTTCGGCGCTGTCTCGATCGCCTCTTGGCTCTCTATCACCTTTGCCGACTTTTTTGAATTTTCCGCTTCACTTGTTTTCATGTTCAGCGTTTACGCGATTTTTATTATTCTTGCTTTTATCGCTCATAAATTAATTTTAAGATTAATTAAAGCAGGCGGTTAAAAAATGAAAGAAGAAATTAAAAAATTTTTCAAAGGCGATTTAGAAGACGGCGAGGAAACGCTCGAGAAATACTCCCATGATGCGAGCCTTTTTACGGTGCGGCCGAAATTGGTGGCATATCCTAAAGACGGCGAGGATGTGAAAAATTTAGTGAAATGGGTAAATAAAACGCGGACTAACGCAGACTTTACGCGGACTGGCGCGGAAAAAATTTCAATTACGGCGCGGTCAGCCGGCACGGATATGACCGGCGGGCCGCTCAATGAATCCATCATTCTGGATTTTACTCGGTATATGAATAAGTTGGTGTCTTTCCCCTGTCAAGGTGACACCTTGACAGGGGCTATTACTGTGCAACCTGGCATGTATTATCGAGATTTTGAAAAGATTGTTTCCGAAAAGGGCTTGATGCTGCCGAGTTACCCGGCTTCAAAAAGCATTTGCGCCATGGGCGGGATGTATGCCAACAATGCCGGCGGAGAGAAAACGCTCAAATATGGCAAGACGGAGGATTATGTTATGTCTTCCAAAATAGTACTGGCAGACGGGGAAGAGTATTTTGTCAGACCACAGATGATCACTGATTTTAAACGGATTAACACAGATAAAACAAAAAGTTTTTTGGATAAAGTGTCCAATGAAATATATAAACTTATAACTGATAACTTGCAACTTATAACTAAATCGAGACCAAAAGTCAGTAAAAATTCGGCCGGTTATTATATTTGGAATGTGATTTCCGAGCCTCGCGAGGAAATCATCCCGAGCGAAGTCGAGGGATTTAAAAAGCGGGTCGAAGGATATTTTGATTTAAATAAACTTTTTGTGGGTTCGCAGGGAACTTTGGGAATAGTGACAGAAATAACATTCAGGCTCGTGCCTATCCCAGAAAACACGCGACTGGCTGTAATTTTTTTGGATGATCTAAATAAAATTTCTAATTTGGTAAACGAAATTCTGAAGTATAAACCAGAGAGCTTAGAGGCCTACGACGACAAGACTCTCAAAATCGCGATGAAATTTTTTACCAGTTTTCTAAAGGGCAAGGGGATTTGGGGCAGTCTGAAATTCGCCTGGAGCTTCTGGCCTGATTTGTTTTTACTCATCAGATATGGCTTCCCGAAACTTGTCTTACTTACAGAACTCTCCGGAGATGAAAAAGAGATCAAAATTAAATACAATAATCTTGCAAAATACTTAAAATCATTAAATATAAACTCTAGACTCTCGACTTCTAAATATGACACAGAAAAATATTGGGAAATTAGGCATGAGAGCTTCAACCTCCTGCGCAAGCATGTCAAAGGTAAAAAGACCGCGCCATTTATTGACGATGTGATCGTCCGGCCCGAATTCCTGCCGGAATTCCTGCCGGAACTGGAAGAAATACTTTCCAAATATCCGGAACTGGAGCATACGATCGCCGGCCACCCGGGCGACGGCAATTTCCATATTATTCCGCTGGTTGACATTAGCGATCCTCGGCTTAAAAAAGACGTGTTGGAAGTTTCAGAAAAAGTTTACGATCTTGTTTTAAAATACGGCGGCTCAATTACGGCCGAGCACAATGACGGCATCATCCGCACGCCTTACTTGGAGAAAATGTATGGGCCAAAGATGATTGAAATATTTAAAAAAATTAAAAATATTTTTGACCCGCAAAATATCTTCAATCCCGGCAAAAAGGTTGGCGGCACTCGCGAAGATATTGCCAAATACCTATAAATATATATAATAAAGACATGATAAAAATTCAAACTAAGTCAAGGCCAATAAATAATAAATTAAGCAACCTTAGGAAAAGCGGCTTTTTACCGGCTGTTTTCTACGGTTTAGGCAAAAAGTCCACTCCTATTTCCATAAGCGAAAAAGATTTTCAAAAAATTTGGAAGCAAGCCGGCGAGTCCACTCCGGTAACTTTGGAAACCCCGGAAGGCAATATAGACACGCTCATTCATGAGGTTCAATTTGATCCGGTTACAAGCGCGCCGATTCATGCGGACTTTCTGGTAATTGATATCAATAAAGCTGTTCAAGTTAAAATACCGCTTGAATTCGTTGGTGATTCGGAGGCAGTTAAAAATGGGGGAATTTTAGTCAAAGTTCTGCATGAGCTCGAAGTTCTAGGCTTGCCCAAAGATTTGCCGCACAAAATCCAAGTTGATATTTCAAAGCTGGCTGGAGTAGACGACGTGGTCTTGGTCAAAGATCTTAATTTGCCAGCCGCGGTTAAGGCCGTGGCTAAGCCGGAAGAAATCGTTGCTTCAATATCCGAACAAGAAGAAGAAAAAGAAGAGGTGGCCGCGCCGATTGATCTGTCGGCAATTGAAGTAGAAAAGAAAGGCAAGAAAGAAGAAGGAGCGGAGGGAGCGGCGGCAGAAGCTGGAGCAGGAGCGAAAGCGGCGGAAACTCCGAAGAAAGCGGAAAAGAAATAATAAATATTCTACGAAATACGAAAAATTACGAAAGTACGAAATGAATCTTTAATCTTTAATCTACTCTGTGTTCGTACTTTCGTACAAAATTCGTAGTTCGTAGAGAATATTATGACTCATTTTAAAAAAATAATAATAGCCTTTTTTATCGCGCTTCTTTTAGCAGTACCACTGCCTCGTTTTGTTTTTGCCCAAAACAATGAGCTTCAGGTAGTTGAAGCCCGCAAAGCCCAGCTTGAAGCCGAGCTCGCGGTATTGGAAAAAGAAATCGCCGAGAAAGAAGCTCTGCTCAACAGCCAAAAAACAAAATCCGCCAGTCTTCAAAGAGATATTGACATCATCAAAACCAAAATCGGCAAAGCTAAGCTTGATATCAAATCGCAGAATTTAATTATTGAAAAATTAACCGGCGAGATTAATAAAAGGACAAGCACGATTCAAAATTTATCAGAAAAGATTATCCGCGAAAAGCAGTCTTTAGCCCAGCTAATCAGAAAAACTAACGAGCTGGAAAAGAATAATTTAGTGCATCTTATTTTAGCCAGCCAAACTCTTTCCGAACTGTATGGAGATATTGATTCTTTTTCGTCAATAAAAGAAGCGGTGAAGGACTCTGTTGATGAAATAAAAAATGTAAAAAAAGAAACGGAAGGCGAGAAAGAAGAGCTGAAGAAAAAACAAGACGAAGAGGTGAATGCCAAGAAAAAAATTGAGCAAGTTCAGAGAGAAATGGAAAAAAACGAGAAGGAGCAGAAAACCCTGCTCTCAATCAGTAAAGACAAGGAAAAAGAATACGAGGCTCTGAAGGCCGAGCGAGAAAGAAGAGCGGCTGAAATCAGAAGCGCGCTCTTCGCCCTCAGGGACACTTCAGCCATCCCTTTCGGCCAGGCTTTGGAATTTGCAAATTTCGCTTCATCTAAGACGGGAGTCCGTCCGGCGCTCATCCTCGCCATCTTAACGCAGGAATCCAGATTAGGCGAAAATATCGGCTCGTGTTTCCTGAAAGACTCTTCAACCGGTGACGGCATCGGCAAAAACACCGGCACGGCGATAAGCCGGGTAATGAATCCGTCGCGAGACGTGCCGCCATTCCTAGAAATAACCAAGAAGCTCGGCTTGGATTCTTTTGGCACGCCGGTTTCATGCCCTTGGACAGTCGGCTGGGGCGGAGCGATGGGACCGAGCCAATTTATCGCCTCGACTTGGAAGTTGTTTGAATCAAAGATAGCCAATGCGGTCGGAGTCAGCACTCCTAATCCGTGGGAGCCGAAGGACGCCATCGCCGCCACCGCTATTTATATGAAAGATCTTGGCGCCGCCGCGCAGACTTTTACGGCTGAACGCGATGCCGCCTGCCGATATTATTCCGGCCGAAGCTGTTCCGATCCGGCAGTTAAAAATCTATTCTACGGCAATGCTGTGATGGAACACGCCCGCAATATCCAGGAAAATATGATTGACCCGCTTCAGGGAGTATGATATGATTGGAAATCAATGAGCTTTGCGAATATGATTTCCATCACCCAGTTAAATAAATTTTGATAAAGTCAAAATTTAATTTTTCTGCCTTAAGCAGAAAAATTATTTAACCGGGTCATTATTTTCAAAAACTCGCTTCGCTCGTTAAGAAAATATATGAAAGACATTCATCCAAAATACACCGATAAGGCCAAGGCGGCTTGCGCCTGCGGGGCGAAATATTTAGTCGGCTCAACCATGCCCGAAATCAGCGTTGAAATCTGCAGCGCCTGCCATCCTTTCTACAGCGGCACGGAAAAGATTATTGACACGGCCGGCCGTATTGAGCGTTTCAAAAAACTCCGCGCTACGGCGACAAAATCTCCTAAAATAAAAAAACCCAGAGTTAAGAAATAATGCATGTGGTTTTAAATTAAAAAAGCCATTCATGTGGTTTTTTTTGATTTATTAGTAGTATTTGTATATAATTCGCGGTATTAGAGATATGTTAAACATTGAAGAAATTAAAAAGAATCCTCGGACCATGCATTTGGCCGAAGAGTTGGAGCGCTTGATGCATGAAGAAGAAAAAACTCGCGACCTCATGGAAGGAGATGAGAGTATTTTGGAGTTAGGTAAAGAGGAATTGGTTTCCATAAAATCACAGGAAAAAGTTCTGGAGGCGCAGATAAGCGATATTTTAAATAAGGAAAAAGAAGTGGAAGAATTTCCGAATGAGATTATTATGGAAATCCGGGCCGGCGCCGGCGGCGACGAAGCTTCG
Organism: Candidatus Nomurabacteria bacterium RIFCSPLOWO2_01_FULL_42_20; assembly: GCA_001785965.1. GTDB lineage: Bacteria > Patescibacteriota > Minisyncoccia > Phycocordibacterales > CAZVEC01 > 2-01-FULL-42-20. The sequence continues at coordinate 10,302 of MFVF01000016.1, read as the reverse complement.
ATCTTCGCCTCCGATCTGGCAGAAATGTACCAAAAATATGCCGGCAAAAAAGGCTGGGGTTGGTCGGTCATAGATGAGTCCAAAAGCTCCGCCGGCGGATACAAGGAGGTTGTGATGGAGATCAAGGGCGCGGGAGTTTATAAAATGCTTCGTTATGAAACTGGAGTCCACCGCGTCCAGCGCATTCCGGTCACGGAAAAAACCGGCCGCATTCATACTTCCACCGCTTCCGTCGCAATACTTCCTATTCGCAAAAAAACAAAAATTGAAATAAACCCAGCCGACTTGGAAATAGAAACTTCCCGATCCGGCGGAGCCGGCGGACAGAACGTCAACAAAGTTGAGACCGCAGTGCGAATCATTCACAAACCCTCCGGCATAGACGTGCGTTCTACGGCCGAGCGCAGTCAGCTTAAAAACCGAGAACGGGCCATGTCCATCCTTATTTCCAAATTGGAAGCCCGGAAAGAAGAGAAGGAAGCTAAACAATATTCGCAGGAACGAAAAGGCCAGATCGGGACCGGAGACCGCTCGGAGAAAATCCGCACTTATAATGAAACCCAAGATAGAGTTACTGATCACCGGATTAAAGAATCTTGGCACAATATTAAAAGCATCTTTGAGGGGGAGGTTGACAATATTATAGAGACTTTGCTACAATATGCCGCGAAGTAAGTGTCTTAGGTTCAAAGGTTAGAGGACTGCGAGGCAATTACGTTTATTAAATAATTTTTCTGCGCGTCAAATTTAAGTAAAAGACGCGGAGAATAGCACATGGCAACAAAGCTATATGTCGGTGGACTGCCTTACAGTTCAACCGAAGATTCTTTGAGAGATCATTTCTCTCAAGCCGGAAACGTTGTTTCCGCCACTATTATCAAGGACAAAATGTCTGGTCGCTCTAAGGGTTTCGGATTCGTTGAAATGTCAACGGAAGAAGAAGCCAATAAGGCAATCGAGACGTTTGACGGCCAAGATTTCGACGGCCGCAAGCTGACGGTCAACATCGCTCGTCCAATGGAAGAGCGACCCCCACGCCGATCATTCGGAGGTGGAGGTGGCGGCGGTCGCGGAGGCGATCGAGGCGGCAGAAGCTACTAATCTTCGGTTCTAAAGAAAAAGCCCCAAGCGCAAGCAAAGGGCTTTTTCTTTTTGCCTGCATAAATGTTATTTATAGGTCACTGTTGACTCTTAAGGCACAAAGAGTATACTTGTTTCACTATGAGTATAAATAAAAAGGTTGGGGAAAATATTAGTAAACTTAGGAAAGCTAAAAAGCTTTCGCAGGGAGAATTGGCTAAGATTTTGGGCGTTAATAGATCGTATATTAGCACTCTTGAAAATGGCTCTAGGAATCCATCTGTCGAAACATTGCAAAAGATAGCCAAAGCTCTCGATTCGTCAGTGGCCAAACTCACGGAAACATCTAAATATGAAAATTCTGTCCCCCAAACTCGAATGCCCTATGTTCCTGGTTTAATAAAGTCACAAGAAAAACTGTGGCAAGGAAAATCTTGGTATCATCAGCGTTTTGACGGAGCGCCCTATCTGATTCACATGATCGCCGAAGCGGAGATATTAACTCGGCGAGACAAGAAATACGGCCTCTTTTTTGACCGGCATTTCTGCTTTTTCGAAGAAGGGCGCGCAGATTGGTACATAGACATTTTTGAAATTGAAAGGGTTACAAAAACTATTCTATCTTTGGTAGATTCAAAACCGAATTTCAGCCAAAAAATTATAGAAGAATATAAGCCTCTGGAAAAAGCCTTTTACCACGAATGCGAGATCATTGGCTCTAAAAATTTATATAGCTTATCAGATACCGAGCTTATCGATCTACACGATCATTTTATAGACATTATTCTGAACCGCAACAGCTCAAGCTCAATAATTGACGGCTTTGCTCTCGGCACTGATCGACTTTTGGAAGAAAAAATTAAAAAAGCATACGAAAACTCTCCTACGATCTCAAAAACTATGAAATTTTCAGAAGTTTTTTCTGCTCTTACTGCGCCAACGCATTACTCTTTTCTTCGAGAAGCAGAATTGGAACTTTTTAAGCTTATATTGGAAATCCGCAAACATGAACCAAATCGCCGAAAATTAATTGAAAATTACCGTGATCGCTTTTTTTGGATCAGGAATAATTATGTAGACGTTAATATTTTAACCATTTCTTATTTCGAAGAAGAAATCGCCCGAATTGAATCTTCTAACATTGATGTCGCCAAAGAACTCGAACGCCTCGAACAGTCTCCCGACCAGAATAAAAAAGCCAAGAAAGATTTAATGCGAGACTTGCCTCTCGATAAAGAGACGCTCTTTCTGATCAAGATCACCGAAGACTTTACTTATTGGCAAGATGAGCGCAAGAAAGCCACTCTTTTTACCGCACATTACGCCACGCTTATTTTAGACGAAATATCCCGCCGGCTTAACATACCAACCAACCTTTTAAAATATATGACCCCGCGCGAGGTTTCTCGAATTTTTACAGATACACCACCCATTGACTTGCTCGAAGAGCGCCGTCGGGGTTCTGCTCTATATTGGGATGAAACGGGCCACGAAGTTATTACCGGAAGTTTAGTTGAGACTCTTCGTAAAACATTGCTGGGAGAAAAAAACCAGGATGACATTCAGGATTTCCGTGGACTGACCGCTTCTTTGGGTAAGGCCCAAGGCAAAGTTAGGGTTTTAAAGAGCGTTAAAGAAATAAACAAAATAAAAGAAGGGGAAATTCTAGTCGCCGTTATGACGCGCCCCGACTATGTCCCGGCCATGAAAAAAGCCGCGGCTATCGTAACTGACGAGGGCGGAATTACTTCGCACGCGGCTATTGTTTCCCGGGAACTTAAAATCCCTTGCGTCATCGGGACTAAAATCGCCACCCATGTACTGAAAGATGGTGATTTAGTGGAAGTTAATGCCAATCACGGACTGGTAAAAATTTTGAAGCGGGCGTGATTTTCTGCTACAATACTCTTAAATATGGAACTAATTAGGGAATTTAGTAAATTAAGTAAACATGACGCGGCTATTGCCGGAGGCAAGGGCGCGTCTCTTGGAGAGATGACTCAAGCGGGAATACCTGTCCCGCCGGGTTTTGTCGTCTTAACCAGCGCTTTTGATCGTTTTTTGGAAGAAACTGATCTTAACGTCGAAATTGATTCAATTTTGGATCAGGTTAATCATAAAGAAATTCATACTGTCGAACATGCCTCGCAAAAAATCCAAGCTTTGATTATTGGCGCGGCTATGCCGAAGGACATCAAAACAATAATCTTGAGCTCATTTAAAAATTTAGGTGCTGAATATGTGGCTGTTCGCTCTTCCGCCTCGGCCGAAGATTCGGCCTCGGCCGCTTGGGCTGGCCAGCTCGACAGCTTTTTAAATACGACTGAGAGCAACCTCTTGGAGAAAGTGCAGAAATGCTGGGCCTCGCTTTTCACCCCGCGGGCCATCTTTTACCGTTTCGAAAAAGGCATGCACGGAGAGCATATTTCGGTCGCTGTCGTCGTCCAAAAAATGGTCAATTCGGAAAGGTCCGGCATCGCTTTCTCCGTCCATCCAGTGACCGAAGATTATAACCAACTTATTATTGAAGCGGGTTTCGGCTTGGGCGAGGCGATCGTTTCGGGCTCTGTCACACCAGACAGCTATGTTGTCGAAAAAGAACCGAGGAGAATCATTGACGTGAACGTGAATTTTCAAAATCGCGCGCTTTATCGAAAGGCCGGCGGGGGTAATACTTGGATTGACTTGCCGGAGGCCGAAGGTTCAAAACAAATTCTGACTGAAAAAGAAATCAACGAACTTTCTGGAATCATTGTGGGTATTGAAAATCATTACAAATTCCCCTGCGACATCGAATGGGCTTTTGAATCCGGCAAATTTTATATCGTCCAATCCCGCCCAATTACGACACTGCAGCCTAAAGTGGAAAAAAAGGAAGGAAAAGAAGAAAAACAACCTGAGATTTCTATTGGGGATTGGAAACTTATCATAACCAGAAATATGTCATTCTGGCATCAATATTTGTCTTCGGTCGGCCACTCTTTAAATACAAAGGATTTCGGGGTTAAAGCAAAAAATATACAGCTTTCTATTACAGTAAACGGCACAGAAACCCATCTATTCGCCAAACCGGAAAACATGAAAGAATATTCGGCTGCAATTCTGGAAGCTGTAAGTTCCGAAGTTAAAATAAAAACACTCAAGAATAAATATAAAAAATTTGCCAAGGAACTGCTTGATTCATTGAAAAAGTGCGACAAAAACTTGAATGTCAAAACATGGAATGATTTTGTAAAAAATTACACCAGATTCTGCGCTGGCCTATTTTTAACCTCTGTGATCGGCAGGGCTGGTCTTGAGAAATTGATGCAAAAGCTGAAAGAGAAGGGCTACAAGGATGAAGAGATTCCAGAAGTAGTTTCGATTATAACTTACCCCTCTCTACACACGCCTCTTTTTGATTCGCAACTCGGTCTCTTGGAAATAGGCGCTCTTGTTCAAAAGAAAAAAATCAATCAAAAGACTATCAAAAAGCATTTAGAGAAATGGTTGGAAAATTTTGGTTTTATTCCGGTGAATTTCTGTGAAGAGCCCTGGTCATTGAAAGACGCGCAAAAACAGCTCAGTGACTTCTTGAAGAAAGATTGCGCTAAGGAATTAACTTACTCCAAAAAAAGCCACAAAGACCGAGTTTCAAATGCTAAAAAAATATTCAAAGAAATAAAAGATGAAGAAATTTCAATCTTAGCCAAAGCTTTGGCGGAAGGTACCTACTTGAATGAGTTTAGGAAAAATGTTTTCAGCCGAGTGTCTCTTGGCTATAGAAAAATCTTTTCCAAAATAGCCAAAAAGGGTGGGTCGTCCAATTGGCGCGACTGTTTTTTCCTGACGGCGACTGAAATGACAGAAGTTTTAGCCGGCCAGAAAACAAAAATAAAAGATTTGATGGACAAAAGACAATCTGTTGGTATCGTAGTGAATGATGAGGATAAAATAGAATTTCTAAAAGATGAAGAAGAGAAAAGTTTTAAAGAATATTTGGATTTACTGCACGGCAAAAAGAGCGAGATTTCTAAAGAGACAAAGATTGTTAAAGGCTTTACGGCCAATAAAGGGAAAATAACCGGCATAGCCAGGATTATCCTCAATTCGGCTGATTTTCATAAAATAGCCCAAGGTGAAATATTGGTCACCACTATGACTTCCGTCGACTTCGTTCCTATTATGGACAAAGCAGGAGCTTTTGTGACCAATGAAGGCGGCATTACCTCCCACGCGGCCATTGTCTCCAGAGAAATGAACAAGCCATGTATCATCGGCACTCAAAATGCTACGCAGGTAATTAAAGACGGCGATATGGTGGAAGTGGATGCTGAGCGAGGAATCGTCAAGATTCTCGAGCGAAGTCCCGAGTATTCTCGAGGGGCAGACAATGGGGTGGTGAGGATTTTGGAGAAAAAATAATTTTGTGGCATATTATAAAGTATGAAAAAGACAAAAAGCATTAAAAAAGTATATGAGTATACCGCTATTTTTGATTTGAACGAAAGCGGGGGATATACTGTTACAGTTCCGTCTTTACCGGGTTTAGTGACAGAAGGTAGAAATCTAGAAGATGCTAAAGACATGGCAGAAGATGCAATTAAGTGCTATGTTGAAGGACTTAAAAAAGTTAGAGTTGCCGTACCGATTGATCAAGCTGAATTAGGTCGCGAATCATCAGAAGAATTTTATAAAAAATAAAATAAAAATGGAAATATCGCCTAAAATTAAAGGTTTGGAAGAGAAAGAATATAGCTCAAAAATCGAGTTGCATTTCTTTCGGCATGGCGAGAAAGAAAAGGGGGAGGGAATAAGCGATGAAGAAATAAGGCTGACGCCGGCTGGCAGAATAAAGGCAATGGCTAAAATTAGGCCTTTGACAATATCGCAAGCCGTAGCTTTTGGCAGTCCGCGAAAAAGAACCCAAGAGACAGCCGGTTTTGCGATGGCAGGTATCCAACCAGAAATAATCGGCGAGGAAACGCTTGAGGAATTGAGAGAAAAAATTGAAAAAGATTTGAAAGTAGGGAAAAAAATCGGAGTGGAAGAAAAGCTGGATTTTCCAGAAGATCTGACGACAGAATATCACAAACTGACTCAAGAACATTATAAAAAAGGCGATCTCTTAAAATTTTTGGTTGAGGAGAGTGACGATCTGGCTAAAAAATATAACGATAAAAAAACTTATACCTATTCTAGATCAGCCAGACAAATTGCCGAGCTCATAAAAAAATATCTTAAAATAGCACCAAGATGGAATGAGTTGGCAGAAGATAAGAGTAAAAAATATGGCGACACACTGGAAAGATTTATGGGGACACACCAGACTATTCCTGAATCATTCTTGGCGAAAGTGATCGAAAAAACAGAAGGGAAGGAAGAAAAAGACAACTTTGTTAAATTGCTAGACAATAAAGGATTTGATTATGTTGAAGGTTTTGATTTGGAAATTTTGAACACTAAAGACGGGCCAAAAATTAAAATTCACTACGAAAATAAAAAAGGCCTGCCCGCACCGGTGGGTAAAGAAAAACCTTTCACTTTTGATGAATATATCAAGCCCGAACTCCTTGACGAAATTATAAAAGAGGGAAAATAACTGTATGTCATAATCAAGGCGATCGCCTTGATTATGACATACAGCTAAAATTACTAATTTCAATTAGTAGTTTCTAATTTCAAGGGGGCTTTATAAGCCCTTTTAACTTGCGGGTTGACTTAGAGTGGCTTTGCTGTAATATAAAAATTAATTAACTGTTTTTTACAAATTAAATTAAAAAGGAGGGCAAAATGTCTTATGCAAGAATCAATTCCGAAGAGCTTGCACTTTATTTGAAAGACGTTCGGCCTGAATTTAAACTTTGGGCTTGGAACGCTTTCGTGCAAGGACAGCTTGATCTGCTCTTACAAGCGTGGATCAGGTCTGGCAAGGCCACGGGGAGCGGGGAAGCTCTTTTGGGCCTGGCCGAATATTATTACAAGCTGCCAAAGAACGGCAAAAATGGCAAAATCACTTGGGGCGACATCGCAAAAAGCTCCGGCAGTTCAAGGTTGTCCCGAAAACTTTCAGAGCTAATTAGCGGTGAAAAAGATTATCCCGTCTACGACAGATCAAAGTATCACGGGGTCATCAGCCACTTGGTTATTCCTGAACTTCTTTCAGGAAATCTGATAAACATAGAAAAAAGTTCCAGAGTTAAAAAACTGCCTGAACAACCCGAGCAACCTGAGCAAATGAAGCTTTTTTCAAACGGCGCTGATAACAACGATTTATTTTTATTTCGCGCGCTTGATAAAGCTAAGTTGAAAAAAACTCCGTTAAAACGCAATCTCGCCATAAAGTTGATTGAGCGAATTGAATGGGAGCGGGATAACTTGGTAGAGGAGATGAAAACTGGAACACTGCCGTTTCAAAGCAAAAATTTTCCCAAGTTCCGCAAAAGCCTTCGGCGCATTTTCGAGGGCTACATGGTCAGAATCCTGAATCAAAGTATTATGGAGGGCGATTACTTGTCTTCACTTACTTTCATGACTTGGGCTTCGGCCTTATCTGTTTACAGATGGTCAGGCAATCTTACTTTCTTCAGTGAGATTCCGGTTCTCCCGTACAATTACGATTTAGGAGCCGGCAGGATGGACGCCTTTTTTGTCAGGAAGATTAACGATGCCGTTCCAAACTTGAGCCAAGTCAAAAAGATAAAGGCCATGACAAGGCGGAAATTTTCTTCTGTCGGACACATAATCAGTGGGCTGCTCAAATTATTTGGGACTCACATTGAATTTAAAATAACCGACTGGAAGTTCGCCGTTGGCGATGGCAAGAGGGGGATGCGTTACCGCGCTAATGTCATAAAATCTGAAGAGGTTGAAGAAAAACCTCTGCCGGAGGATGAACGCCAGATGAAACGATATCTATCAATGACCGTTTTGTCGCATGCCTTGGTTTCCAAAATGGAAATTGAGGACGTGAAAAAAATCTGGGAAACAAAATCGTTTACCTTGGTAGGCGAGATTGTGTATTTCTTCCCGGATCGTCTGCCGGTCTTCCATGACGTCAAATTGAGTGAAGAGGAAGTGGAAGCGGTGTTTGAAGAGCAAGTAGTTTCAAATTTCCTTAGCGCTAAACGCCGATCGACTTTCCGC
>MFVF01000016.1:0-2011 GCA_001785965.1 Candidatus Nomurabacteria bacterium RIFCSPLOWO2_01_FULL_42_20 | reverse complement strand
CCAATTTAGGACAGCAGCAAGTCAGCTTCAGATTGAAGGATTTGAAGCCCCTGAAACGCCATCAGTTATTAAGATCATCGATGCGTACTTGGTCCGGAAATTTGCCGATGAAACGGAAATAATTGAAATCACCGGGCAAAAGAAAGGCAAGCCGACTTATGAGATGCACCTTGACCGCCTGCTTAAGGCGGTCGATGACGGCACTGTCGGGGCTAGAAATTTCGGAGCCCGCGGCGGCTTTGTAAATTGCCTGATGCCTGACCATGGCGAGCGGACACCGTCCATGAGCGTTTCTTTCAGCCGCGGCATATTCAAATGCTTCGGCTGCGGTGCTTGCGGAACTTTTGAATTAAGCTCCATCCCGGAAGACGTGCGGGTTTTAATCCGTCCGGAAAGCATTGTTCGAAAGCACAACTCCGCTACGGAAAAGTTAGTCATTCCGCTAAGGCATCAGGAAATAATGGCGTCAGCTCAATCACTGCTCAATAATGCCCTTCCTCAAAGCAAGGGAGGTGATTATCTTGCTAAGGTACGCGGGCTTGATCCTGATTCTTCATTCCAAATTGGAGCTGGTTTTGCAGATGAGAATTTCATCTCCAATTTGCTTGATATGGGTTTCCTCTACGATGAGCTTATCTATTACGGTTTTATTGGCATTTCTCCTAAAATTTCGGAATACCATAAAATAGTGAAATTGCTCAAAGGGCGCGGGCTCGATCTCTACGGCATAAGACGGCCGGTCAAAATCAAGCAAAAAGGACAGGGGATCAAAACTGCGTGGGGGTTGCCTTATTCAATTCTGGATAATCGCGTGACCTACCCGCTTGAAATCGGCGGCATAATAAACAGTTTTTACGGACGTTCAATTGATACTCATTGCGATAAAAGATTTATTCATCGCAAGCTTAAAACGTCCGGAATGCCGCATGGCGCCTTTAATATGGCAGGTGCCATGAAATCTGGAGCATCTGAAATCCTCGTCACAGAGGGATCAATAGATGCTGATACTTTCATGCAATTTAGCGACTGTAAGTCAAGTACCGCCATTATTGGAGTAAACAACGAGGTTCTTTTTGAGGAACTAGCCGAATTTGCTGGAAACATTATTGTTGCCTTTGATAATGACCCCAAAAGAGTTGATTCAAAAGGCCGGCAGATCGGAGAAACTGGTCAAAAAAATACGGTCAAGCTGAAAGAGTCACTGACTGAACTGGGCTTCAAGGGCCAGGTCTATGACTTCACGGCAAATTTTGTGAAAAAGAATCCGGGAATAGTTTATAAAGACATCAATAATTACTGGACTACTTACCGCAAACCTGTTTCCGTCCTCCAAACAATCGACACATGACGATGCCCACCGGCCATTCATGTGTTTTTTATTTGTCTACTGAAATAAACATATGTTCAAGTTGGTGGACATTTGATTTTAGAAAAATGTCGAAATAAAGATTACTTTGATTCGACGTCGACTCGGACATTGTGCTCCGACATAGGTCGGAGCACGTGCTCCTCGCTCGTCGAAATAAAAAAGCCCTGAAATGATCAGGGCGACTTTGTTAATTTTCGTTCACCTCAACATGGCAATGAGGCATGTCGGCTATGTAGGCCGGGTCTTTAATTCCATCTTTATCAATATGGAATTTGCAAAACCCTCTGTTTACTTCAGTAGTAACACAGGCGAGCCATTTATCTTCATATTTATTAAAATTGAACTCGCTCGCAATGTGATACCTCTCTGAATAAGCCGGGCTGTAATCTAATTTAATATGAAGCCATTTGCCATTTTTATTTCTGGCACGAGCCTGAGCTGATTCATCGTTTTCACCATAAAATTTACCGATGTAAGTGTAATCTTCTTTCGAATACATAAATTTTGATATTTAAAGTTTAACAAAAAACGTTAATTGGTGAGATTATACTGGTTTTCTATAAGAAAGTCAAATTCAGATTGCAGTAAAATACGATTTTTGGTATATTCTACTTGTTTGCTTGCCCTTCGTAGCTTTTAAGC
>MFVF01000015.1 GCA_001785965.1 Candidatus Nomurabacteria bacterium RIFCSPLOWO2_01_FULL_42_20 | reverse complement strand
GGTGCCTTCTTTCTCAACCGCTTCTTTGTCTACTGCTTTGTATCGGAATAACATGATTAGGTTCTAGGTTCTAGGTTCTAGATTCTAGGTTCTAGGTTCTAGGTTCTAGCGAATTTCACTAGCAACTAGTCACTAGCACCTAATTAATTATACCATTCTTTCAAGGGTTTTGGGATTAAGCGAATAACGATAAGCATTTTCCATGGTAATTTCGCCGGAACGCACCAGTTCGAGCAAGGAGCGGTTCAAATCAATCATACCCTCTCCCGAGCTGGTCTCAATCACCACATCAATCTCATGAGTTCTTTTCTCCCGAATTAAATTAGCCACCGCCTTATTATTGATTAGGAGTTCATAGGCCGGCACCAGGCCGCCGGAAATCCTCGGAATAAGCCGTTGGGAAAAAATACCGAGGAGGCTCGAAGCTAACTGTATTCGTATCTGATCTTGCTGGGTTGGCGGAAAAGAATCAATGATGCGGTCTATGGTCTGGGCGGCATTATTAGTATGCAAAGTTGAGATAACAACATGGCCTGTCTCGGCCGCCGTGACAGCCGTGGTGACGGTCTCGTGATCGCGCATTTCGCCGATAAAAATGACATCGACGTCTTGGCGAAAAACCGATTCCAGAGCCGCATTGAAATCTTTGGTGTCGAGACCGACTTCGCGCTGATCAATCATGGAGCGCTTGGGTTCAAAAATATATTCTATTGGATCTTCAATGGTGACAATATGTTCGGCTCGCTCCGTATTGATCATCTCAAGCATGGTGGCGGCCGTAGTTGACTTGCCGTGTCCGACCGGGCCGACAAGCAGGAAAAAGCCCTGCTCTCTTTTAGTGAAAGACTCGAGGACCTTGGGTAATTTGAGTTCAGAGAGAGTTTTAATTTTGGGAATCAGGCGGAGGGCTATGCCGATATTACCACGCTCAAAAAAAGCGTTTCCTCGAAGTCTTGATTCTCCCTTGAAATCATACGAGAAATCCAGCTCCTGTTCACGCACAAAATGATCAACTTTTTTATCATCGAGCATTAATCGAAGAAAGGCCATTATGTCTTCATTAGTCGGCGCCGGCCTATTCTGCAGGAAAATTAATTCAGAAGCGACGCGGATAGCCGGATGTCGGCCGGCGGCAATATGCAAATCCGAGCCGTTTTCGCGGACAACCGTTTGAATTAAATTTTCTAGTTCTTTTTTTGCATCGGACATAGATATTATAATGCGAAACTACGAATGAGTTATGCGAATCATGCGAAAGGGATTTTTCGCATTACCCATATTTTTCGCGTTATTCGCATGGATTATTTCGCTATTTTCGCATTATTATTTTATCACAGATTATACACTTCGCGCATGGGAACTTCTCCGCGGAGCGCCTTAAGAATGGCGTCTTCTTTCATGGAGAGCATGCCTTTGGCCCGGACGGCCTTCCAAATTTCCGGCTCTATCGGATTCTTTAAAATCACATCTTCAATCTCCTTATCAACCATAAACATTTCATACACGCCCGTTCGGCCGGAAGTGCCTAAAGGACATTCGGCTGACGGCACGACATCATAAGTCTCGCTTGGCACAATGATATTTTTTCGAAACGCTTCCGGCAAGCCAGAAAATTCCTTTTCAATTATGGTTTTTACCCCTTCGTCCATCGGTATTTTTTTACGAGAGTCATCACAGACCACCGGCACCAGACGCTGTGCCATGGTTAGAAGCAAAGTTGGGGCGATCAAATACGGGTCGACACCCATATCAACTAAGCGCGGAATAACGCCAATGGCGTTGTTGGTGTGCAGAGTTGAAAGGACGAGGTGGCCGGTCAGAGCGGCCTGAATGGCCAAGCTTGCCGTTTCCTTATCTCGGATCTCGCCGACCATGACAATGTCCGGATCTTGGCGGAGAATAGATCGCAGGCCTGAAGCAAAAGTGTAGCCGATCTCCGGCATGACTTGCGATTGATTGACTCCCGGAATATGATACTCAACCGGGTCTTCCAGAGAAACGATATTGTCCTTCTCCCGATCAAGCTCGTTTAACATGGCGTAGAGCGTCGTGGTTTTACCACTGCCGGTCGGGCCAGTGATTAAAATGAGGCCATATGGCCGGCTAATAGCTTCATGAACCATTTCTAAATGCCTCGGCGACATGCCGAGTCTGTCCAAAGTCTTAACGCCTTTTTCAGTATCCAAGATACGGATGGCCACTTTCTCGCCATAGTAAGTCGGCAAAGTTGAGACGCGGAAATCAATTTTTCGGCCCTCGATTTTAGCCGAGAAGCCACCGTCTTGCGGTTTTCTTTTCTCGTCCAGCCGGAGCTTTGACAGGATTTTGATGCGGGCCACCACTCCGGCATATACATTGAGAGGCAAAGTGAGCGATGTGTGCAGAACACCGTCCACCCGGAAGCGAACTTTGACCTTCTCGCCAATATTTTCAATGTGAATGTCGGAAGCAAGCCCCTCGACGGCCGTGCGCAAAAGAACGGCGACTATCTTGATGATCGGCGCCTCTTCAACGATTTTAGCTTCTTCTCCGCCGCCGGCGGCTTTCAATGCTTCCGGTCCGACCTCTTTCTCAATTACGACACCCTCACTGCCGATAGCTCCGCCCTTGCTCTCGGCTCCGATATCAATATCAAATTGCGAGAGAGCTTTTTCCGTCTTGCCCGGACTGATGCCCCGATAGCCGTTTAAAATAGAATTGAGGTCATCTTTAGAAATCAGGAAAATCTTGAAGGGGGTGCCCGTCTTGGAGAAAATAAATTGCAGGGCATCAAGCGCTTCGGTATTCTCCGGATTGGCAATGCCTACTTCAAGAATTTTATTCTCCACGCGGAGCGGCACTACCCGGTAGTGCAGAGCAGAATCTTCTCCGATGTATTTCAGAACTTCCGGATCGAAAGTCCGAGTATCTACTTTTCTAATAGGCAAATTATAAAAATTGCCCCTTAAATTAAGAAGGGTGTCTTCAGGCAGACCGAATTCAAGAAGAGCTTGATCGATATCGCCGCCAAATTTTTCCTCGGCGCGGCGTAAAATCGCCTCTATTTGATTTTCTCCGATCACGCCCTGTGAGGCAAGTTGTTCTAAAAAAGTCATAATTTAAATAAGTAAATCAGGTAAGTAAATTAAGTGAAGCAAGTAAATCAAGCTTGACTCGCTTGCCTAGCTTGCCTCGCTTGATTTACTGTTCCGGTTCCTCTGTTTCTTCTGGTTCCTCTATTTCCTCTAAAATGAAAGTCCCCTCCGTTTCTATTTCACCGCCTTCTAGCAAGACTTCATCAAAACCAAGCGGAGCAAAAGGATTGGGCCGGCCTTCATTGCCAAAGCTTATAATCGGCACAGTAAAGTCATCTAGGTTTTTGAAAGCTTCCGTATCAAATATGGAAACGTCCAGCCTAATGCTTTTAATATTGAGAAGCACGCCCAAAAATTGGCTCCTCTCCCCTAACTGGGGCCCTTCGCCAAAAAGAACCGAGGTCCTCTGGAGAAGAGGCTGGCCGGCTTCATCCTTAGCGAAAAAGATAAAATAGGCCGCGGCTGCCAAAATCACGATTATGACCAGAAACAATATATTTTTTAATACTTTACTCATTTAATTTAACGAAATTAATTGCTCTTTAGCCAATAAGTCTTGACTTTGAAATCATATTTATAAATATCGCGCGGCGTTCCCTGCATGCTCAAAATATCAGTCGAGGCGAAAGAAATCGATTCAATATCTATGACTCGCAGGCTCTGCTCCAGATCTTTCAAGAAACTGATGAAATTGCCATAAGAGCCTTCCGTCGAAAAAGAGAGCTCAAAAATTCCGTAATTTTTCTTGGCCAAGAGTGCTTGCTCGCGGGAGAGAGCCCGGCCTTCAGTCTCGGGTTTCGGCACTTCATATTTAACATTCTTCAAGGTCATGCCGCGGCCGGCCGCCAAACCGATCTGCTCAATTTCAATCGCCACTTGGACATTGTTGACGTAATCCGGCAAAAGAACGCTAAGCTTTTTAACATCATCGCTCCCAATTGACTGATAGCGGTCCTGCAGAGCGCGATTGATTTTCTCAAGCTCTCTCGAATTAGCGATCGCCTCCTGGTAAGAATTTTCCTGCCCGCCTAGATCCTGCACTTCCTTGTAATAAGGATTAATAAAGACAAAAAACAAGCTAATCGCCGCGAAGAGCATTATTAAACTGAAAATTGATCGAATCATAATTTATTGGTATGACAAAAATTTCGAATCCAAATTAAAACTTAAATCAAAAGAAACACGGCCTTTGTCGTCTAAGACAAAATTTGAAAAAATGGGATTAACAATGCTCGCCTGGCCGCCAAAAAGACTGGCCTGTAGCGCAATGGCGCGGTAGCCCGTGGCCTGGCCGGACATTTTAACTTCATAGGTTTTTTCTTCTCCAACGCTAAACTGAAACTTGTTGAAGCGCACGCTCTTGATAGTGATATCCTCCAGAAGTAGAAAGAAAGGCGAGACCGCCAGGTGGCCAGAGAGAATTTCTTTAGAGGCGAGAATACGGCGGTCGAGCCGGCTTACATCGGCGACGAAGCTTTCATCAAATTGAGATTCTATGCGCTTGAGTTCAGTGTCCATTGCTGAAATTCTCTTATTCAGAAGCGCTTTATAGAAATAAAGCGAAACGCTTCCAGCCAGCGCCAAGAAAAAAAGGATGGCTGCAATAAATGCAAAAGGGCTGACCCGGCGGGGAGCCAGGGTTTTCTCTTCGGTAATCGGCTTCTTGGGTATGAAAGATGTTTGGAACTCTTGAGGCATTTGATTTCTCTACGAACTACGAATTTTGTACGAAATTACGAAATAAATCTTTAATCTACTCTATGTTCGTATTTTCGTAATTTTTCGTATTTCGTAGATCAACTTTATTATACTATTGTATCTTTTTTAAAGCTAGCCCGACGGCAACTCCAAAGGGCAAACCAACGCTTTGGAGAACTTTTTGCAGGAATTCCGGCGCTTCAGTCTTGCCAAAAGGGTCAGAAAGAAGGACTTCCGTCTTGAAATTATCCCGAGCTTTGTCTAAAAAGCCCTTCAAGAGAGACCCGCCGCCGGAGAAAATTATTTTATTTGCGGTCTTACCGGTTTTACGCTCGTAATTTAATAATACCTCATTTGCTTCCGAAAAAATATATTCAATCACCAAAGCAGAAACATCGGCTACGTTTTTATTGGTGCCGATCCCTAAAAGGCCGAATTCTTTTTTGAGCGATTCCGCCCTGGCAAAAGGAATATCCAAGGCCTTGGAGAGATTGCCGGAGATCAGAGCCGAGCCCCGGGCAATGATGTGAAACTTGCGCATAATCCCGTTTTCAACTATGGAAAGCTTGGTCGAGGACGCTCCGAAATCAATCAGCATGATTGTCGAGAGATCGTGGCCCAAAGCGGAACGGATATTGCTGAAAATTTCAATCTCAAGAAGACTGCCGCCAAGTCCGGCTTTCTCTGAAATCTCTCTGTATTTGTTCAAGATGTCATTATGGATCGCCGCGACTAAAACTTCCGTCTTGTTTTGGTCAAGGCGAGGCCTTGACTCCGTCAAGGCCTCGCCTTGACTGACTTCTGGTTCGGCATATTCTTCCTCCCTCTTCGGAAAAGACCACCAGTCAAGCGAGACTTCCGAAATCGGAACGGGAATATAACGCCGCGCTTCAATCGGCACGATTTCTCTAAGATCTTTCTCGCTTTGACTCCCTGGCAGTTCCAGAATAAAAATCAGGCTGGAAGCTGCAGGGATGGACACCGCCACGTCGCTCGAGGTAATTTGAGACTCTCTAAAAACATCTTTCAATGCATTCGCCAAAACTTCCGAGCTTAAATTGGTCGGACTGCCGGCGGGCCCACTGGCATAGGGGCCGAGAGAAAGTTCTCCGTAGGTTTCTAAAGCGGCCTTGCCTTTTTCTTTTTTCAGCTGAACCACCTTGATTGAAGAAGCGCCGATATCAACGCCGACAACGCTCTCGCTTCGTCTGGGCGACGGCAAAGAAATTTTATTTAATAAATTTTTTAGAAAGTTAGCCATTTATTAAAATTAAGTAAATTAAGCGAGGCAAGCGAGATAAGTAAATCAAGCTTGATTTACTGTATTTACTTAATTTACTTAATTTACTTGCTTCACTATAATGATTATACTATAGACTAATGAATTTCTTAAGCCAACTTTTCAACATAATTCTGGATTTTGTTTTTCCGAGGTCTTGCCTTGGCTGCCGCAGGACCGCCTGCTTTTTGTGCCAAAGCTGTATTTCTAAGATTCCGATCGCCGAACCTGCGGAAGAAGACTTTATCGTCTCGGTTTTCGACTATGACAATAAGATTATTAAGCGGGCCATTTGGCTCCTTAAATACAGTGGCCGGCATATCTTGGCGAAAGAATTAGCCCGGCCGCTCTACGAACATGTTTTGGCTGAACTTGAGGAAAGAAGAACTTTCGAGAACTTTAAGAATCCGATTCTGGCGCCCATCCCTCTTTCTTCCAAAAGATTGCGGGAGCGCGGTTATAATCAAAGCGAACTTTTGGTCAAAGAGCTTGCTCGGATAGACGGCGGACGCAACTTTGACGTATGCTTTTCGGCCCTAAAAAAAGTAAGAGAAACTCCGCCCCAAGCACGAATTAAAAACCGGAGCGAAAGGCTCAAAAATTTAAAAGGCTGTTTCGCTGTGCGAAATAAAGAGCGAGTCCTCGGACGAAATATTGTCCTCGTCGATGACATCTCAACAACTGGCGCCACTTTGCGCGAAGCCCGCAGAACACTCAAATCCGCCGGCGCCAAAAAAGTCATCGCCATCACCCTCGCCCATTAAAATAAGTTGTAAAAATATTTATAGTTATGTAATATTTTTTAACCGCATCTCGCCCCGTACTCAGAAATTTGTGCACCCGACTAATTTCTGTAGTACTGGGGTCGCCATAACGCTCGCCCACTAGAGAAATATAAATGTCTCCTATCTGAACGATCGTTTTTATAGTAGACATTTTAATAAGGCGTATTAAAAATAAAAAAGCCCCGTACAAAATACAGGGCGATGGGACTTATGCCGGTCCCTTACTGTTTGACACTCATTAACTTCTCC
>MFVF01000014.1 GCA_001785965.1 Candidatus Nomurabacteria bacterium RIFCSPLOWO2_01_FULL_42_20 | reverse complement strand
AGAGCACGTAGTAAAAATCGGGTGGCCATCGCAGCACCCGGGAAAAAATTTCAGCCGTTTCCGCAATGGCTGTGAAAGGCCGGAGATGATCCGGGGCAACTATCCCCTGGAGGTGATAAGGCGGTTGGAAATAGGAGATTCTCCCCGCAAGGCAGAGCTCATGGAACTCGTGGGAGGGAGGCACATGCCGGGTTTAAGAAAAACAGCCAGGAAATTGGTAGAAACATACCACCGGAAACGTCACCGCGCGGTGCACTTGATGACAAAAGAGTTGGTAAAAAATATGAAAATTATTGAGAAAAGAGGTGCGAAATTGATTGGATAAAAAGGTTAGACCTATTTTATTTGATTTATTTGATTATCGTAATAACGAACCCCCTCTCCGACCTTGGTCGGAGAGGGTTTTTTTTTGCTTGACCTCCACACCTATCATGGCATTGCGAAGCAAATTTTATTTGAATTATCTACTTTAATTTACCCCCACACCTATCATTACGATGTTGCCGAAGGCAACGCGCAAAGCGCATCATAATAATAGGTGTGGGGGTTTATTTTTGTAAAAACTCAGATTTATTTTAAAAGACGTGGCTTCGCAAAAAATTTAATGCCATGATAGGTGTGGGGGTTGACCCCTACACCTTTCGTTACGATGTTGCCGAAGGCAACGCGCAAAGCGCATCATAATAATAGGTGTGGGGGTTTATTTTTGTAAAAACTCAGATTTATTTTAAAAGACGTGGCTTCGCAAAAAATTTAATGCCATGATAGGTGTGGGGGTTGACCCCTACACCTTTCGTTACGATGTTGCCGAAGGCAACGCGCAAAGCGCATCGTAACGAAAGGTGTGGGGGTTGACTTAAAAAGACAGGTAAATTACAATGCCATGGTACTTGGTATATCTATTTATTTGAATTGAGAGAAAGAATAAACAATCAAATACGCGCCAAAGAGCTTAGGGTTGTTGGAAGCTCCGGAGAAAATGTCGGGATTTTAACTTTGGAAGAGGCTTTGAAAAAGGCTTATGCGGAAGGACTTGATTTGATCGAAATTTCCCCGAACGCCAATCCTCCGGTAGCTAAAATAATGGAGTATGGCAAGTATCAGTATGAGAAGAGTAAGAAGCAGAAAAAAGCCAAAGCCGGCGCCAAGACGACTGAAACCAAATCAATTCAAGTAAAAGTAGGCACCGGAGATCATGATCTCGGGCTCAAAGCCAAACACGCTTCAGAGTGGCTCAAGGAGGGGCATCGTGTTAAAGTGGAGCTCTTCCTCCACGGCCGCAGTAAGTATATGGACAAGAATTTTTTGAAAGACCGCATAGATCGGGTACTGCATTTAATTACCAGCCCTTACAAGATTGCCGAAGAATTCAAAAAGGGCCCGAAGGGCTACATCATGGTGATTGAGAAAGTATAGAAACAATAAGGAGCGCAGCGACTATATTTTTCTTACCCAGTTAAATAAAATTTGATTAATCAAATTTTAAATTTCTTCTTTGAAAGAAATTTATTTAACCGGGTGATGATTTTATGAAACTCAAACTTCACTATGTTCGTTTTCGTTAATAAAATCTATCATGAAGACAAATAAATCTTTTACTAAAAGACTGAAAATAACAAAGAAAGGAAAAATTTTGGCGCGCAAGCCGGGTTTTAATCATTTCAACGCTAAACAATCGCGAAGGTACCAACTAGCCGGCAAAAAATTACAGTCTTTCAAAATTAAAAATAAATTAAAAAGTTTTTTAATACCCTACAATTAAAACTAGGGGCTAGGGGCTAGGGGCTAGTGAAATCCACTAGAACCTAGAACCTAGAACCTAGAACCTAATCTATGAGTAGAGTCAAAAGAGGAACCATATCCATGAAACGCCGCCGCAATATTCTTCGGCAAGTCAAAGGATATCGTTTTGCCAGAAGCAAAAAGGAGCGCGCGGCGCGCGAGGCCATAGTTCATGCTGGCAAGTATGCTTTTGCCCACCGGAAAGATAAAAAAGCGGACAGGCGAAGACTTTGGCAGATTAAAATCGGAGCAGCTCTGGCGTCTTCCGGCTTTTCTTACAGCAAATTTATGGGCGTGCTCAAGAAAAAGAACATTGGCATTGATCGCAAAATACTGGCCGGTCTGGCCGAAAATAATCCCCGGACATTTTCTCAAATTGTCGCGGCTGTGAAGGAGTAATCGCGAATATACAAATTTAATTTAATATACAAATATACAAATAAAAAATCCTCCGACCTTGGGCCGGAGGGGTTTTTGTTTTTACTGTTACTGCCTTTTATTCTTCAAATTCAGGCCAATCTCCTTCCGATTCTTCCGAATCATCTGGAGGAGGTTGGACGGATTTTGGCTCTTGCTCGGTCTTTACCTCTACTTCTACTTTTTTGGAAGCAGATGCATCGCCCGGGATAAATTTCCGGTATATTTCCACTTCTTTCAAGAGATCTTCCGTCTCTTTAAGGCCGTCCTCATATTGTTTCTTGCAAGAATGAAAAGATTCGCGGAAACTTTGCACATCGCCCCTGGTCATCTGCAATTCCGCCATGATACTATCCAGCTCGTCAGCTTTGGCTTTTTCCCTGGTTAGAGCGTCAGTCAAATAAACCGAGCAAGTTGTAATTTTATTGACTAAGGTATCATTCTTTTCTTTTTGCCTTTTGATTTCATTAGAAAGATCATCGGCTTGCAAAGAGACGGCGGTGATTTTCTCGACTGATGAATCCCTTTCCAGTATGACCCTTTTGAAATCGTCCAAGCTTCTAATCTGGGAGAAAAGAGACACCCCTAATAAGGAATCAGTTTTGGCTCTCTTATTCTCCGCCTCATCAGCTTTTTTTTGCAAATCATTTTTTTCTTTCTCCACCGTGTTGATGCGCTTATTGAGCGCATCTTTCTCTGCAATCAAGGCAGAGTTTTTTTGCTTGAGGTCAGAAAGCAATGGATCTGCCCCGACAGCGCTTTGCTTTTCAGATTGCTTTGGGGCTTCTGCAGTTTGAGTTTGCTTTTCAGATTTTTGCTTTTCAATAATTGCACCCAGATTGAGGTTTGCAATTAAGAGAGAGTCGACTTTCTCGCTGTGTTCGGTCCTCTCCATAGTGATAACATAGCGCAGGGAATCGTTTATTTTTTGTTCCCTTTCCAGCCACCTTAACACCTTGGAACAAGGGTCGGGGGCAGGATCAGTCGTAATTTCAGCTACTTTGATGTTTTCACTGGCAGTGTCTTTATTTTCTGCTTGGGCCAGTACACTGACTGCCGGCAGTAAAATAATAAACAGTAAAATACTTATTAATGATTTTAATGTTCTCATTCTGTTCAGTATTGCGGCCTGTCTTATGGCAGACCTGGGTTATTACATAAATTCTGTATTTCGGCCAAATTCTACAGTATCAGGGCAAACAAGTCAACCCCCACACCTTTCGTTACGATGCGCTTTGCGCGTTGCCTTCGGCAACATCGTAACGAAAGGTGTGGGGGTCAACCCTAGTCGGCTGGCGGTTTTTGAGTCAGCCTGTATTCTTCTACTTTTGTTTTTTCCACAAGTTCAATAATCCTTTCCACTAAGCGCTTGGGATCTTTGTCAAAAATAATCTTGTTGTTCGGCCGATGGCCTTTCTCAATAATCATTTTAAAAACTTCATCTGTCTCCCAATTCTCGTCTTCCAAAATGCCGATGGGTTTATTGTCTTCAAAGGCCACGGTGAATTCATGAATCGTGCCGATGCGCCCGCAGCCGAGAAAAACCGCGTCAGTCGAGCGGGTCAAAAGAATGTCCCGCATGCTATAGCCAAAGCCGGTATAAATTATCAAATCGTGATAATCCACAGGTAGGCGATAAACTTCCATATGTTCGCGCTCGGTGGCCGCCGGCGATAGGCCGACAACTGTCCCGCCGGCTTCTTTGGCCCCAATGGCCGACCAGAGCGGAAAACCGGTCGTGGCGCCGGTCACTAAAACAGCGCCGTGATTTACAATCTCGGCTCCAAGTTCTTTGGCTTTGTCGAGCGCACTGGGCCCGCAATGGCCGGTTTCAGCCGCGCCCGAGACGCATAATTTTAATCTTTTATGACCGTGTTTTTGGTTATTTTCCATAAGAGTAATCGCTAATATACAAATATTAAACAAATATACAAATAATCAATAGGTGTTTAATATTCGTCTGTATTTTACACCTTCTTTAGTAAAATAAATAATGATGGCTAATTTTAAATTTGTTGCTTTTAAATAGGCTAAAACCTGTTTTACATGTGTATATCCTATTTTGGGCTTAACTTTTAATTCTACAATTATTTTATTATCTACAAGAAAATCTAATTTATAATTTCCAATTATTTTATCTTGATACTTTAATTCTACAAAGTATTCTTTTTTATAGCAAATATTTTTCTTTTCAAATTCGATCATTAGCATTCTTTGGTAATATTTTTCTTGCAGACCAAATCCTACTTCATTATAAACATTAAAAGCAAAGCCGATAATCTTATAGCTAAGTTCCGGATATATTATTTTTTCATTTTCTTTTTCATTCATCATTCGTATATTAATTTTAATTTGTATATTCGCGATTACTCCTTTATAACTCAATCTCCACGCTCTCTCCTTTCTCCGGCGACTCTGCGTCCAGGCCGAGATAGTCCCGAAGCTTTTGGATTAAGAAGTAAGAAGCTTTCGGCTCGCCCATGACGACAAAAACTTTCTGGACAGATTCCACTGTACCCTGCACAAAATTAAGCAAGGCATCGGAATCTTTGTGGCCGGAATAGCCGCCGATATTTCTGACCTCGGCATTGACCGGAACTTCCTCTCCAGCTACCCGCACACGCTTGGCCCCGTCTTGGATGTAGCGGCCGAGCGTGCCGGGAGTCTGATAGCCGGTCAAGAGCAGAATCGAATTGGGGTCTGGCAAATAAAGTTTTTCATGGTGCACGATCCGGCCGCCGGCGGACATGCCCGAGCCGGCAATGATGATCTTGGGCTTCGGGGAATTGGCAATCATCTTGGACTGCTCGGTCTCCAGGGTGGAAAGAAGGCCGGGGAACATGAAGATGTCACTGTCGGACTCCATCATCTTTTGAACTTCTCCTTTGAAATAATTTTTGTATTTTCTAAAAACTGAAGTCAGCTTAATGGCCAGCGGAGAATCCAAAAATACAGACAGCAAGGGAATTCGGTTGGCCTCCTGCAGGGCGTTAATTTCAAAAAGCAATTCCTGGGAACGCTCCAAAGAAAAAGTCGGCATGAGTAGCACCCCTTTTCTTTTAACCGCATCTTCAATGGCGTCTTCAAGCATATCTCGGCGCTCCGACCTTGACTCATGATTGCGGTCGCCATAGACGCTTTCCATAATAAGATAGTGGGCATCATTTATCACTTCCGTATCAGGCAAAATAGGGCTAGGGGAATTGCCGAGGTCTCCGGTAAAAATAATTTTTTTGCCGTTGCAAACAAACTCAATCATGGCCGATCCTAAAATGTGTCCGGAATCCAGGAATCGCACCCGCGAATCACTGTCGAGCTTTAAGACCTCGTGATAAGGGAGGGTCTCCCATAGTTCTAAGGCTTTTTTAAGGTTTGTTTCCGAATATATTTTGTCCAGATTGTGTTCCTTATCTCTGCCTAATATGCCAGCCGTGTCTTCTAGCATGTATTCGGCAATTTCCTTAGTCGGCGGCGTAGAATAAATTTTGCCGCGAAAGCCGTCATTGATAAGTTTTGGAATTCGGCCGACATGGTCAATGTGGGCATGGGTCACAAAAAGAATGTCAATTTTACTTGGATCGTAAATAAAGGGTTCCCAGTTTTCTTCGTCGGCCATCTTGGTTTTCTGAATAAGCCCGCAGTCAATCAAATATTTTTTTTCTTCTGTCTCGAGCAAAAAATTGGCGCCGGTAACTTCCTGCGTGCCGGAACAAAAAGTGATTTTTATTTTAGACATATGAGGGAGTAATCGCTAATATACTAATATTAAACAAATATACAAATAATCAAGAGTAATCACTAATATACAAATTTTCACAAATATACAAATAATTCGCATATTAATTTATATTCGTATATTCGCGATTACTCTTTTAGTCTAGCATAATAATATATAGTTCCTATGCCGGCGCCCAAAAGATCAAAAAATAAATCGCTTAAAGTGTCCGCCATATCCCACGACTTCTCTGTGATAAAAGTGTCAAGGCTGAATTCAAATATTTCCCACAAAAGCCCGATAACCAAAGTTCCCAAGATGGCGATCAAAATGGCTTTCTTTTTTGAAAAAGAACCCAGCAGTCCGCGGAAATAATTAAGCCAAAGCAAAACCAAGGAAATAAACAAGCCGCCTAAAAAGTGCATAAGCATATCAAACCAAGGTATGCTCCAATACCAATAAAATTTCATGGCCAGAAGATTCAGAAAAAAAATCACCACAATCAAGAAAAGTATTTGGTTTAATATTTTTTTCTGCATATTTAAAAGAAAAAGCCCCCACCTCACCCCCTTCCCCCCTCTCCTTTAAGGAGAGGGGGGAAAGAAGGTTCTTAGCGGGGATCTTTCTTAGGGCCACTTGAGGGATATTACCCTAGTTGAAAACTAGGTGGGTGCCCTGTGCTCTACGCCAAGGCGCAGTGCAACTCTGGGCTCCCTGACACATGTTGTTCTAGGTAATACTCTCAAATAACCCTACTTTCAGTATAAAATATTTTTGAAAAGAAAGACAACTAGACAAATTTTAAAAAATATTGTCTATGGTCTAAACTGGTCAGAATATAAGGAAATAAGGGCCTATTTTTCAAGTAGCAAGGGTGGTGTCCTTGTGCTACATTACTCATCAACCCCAAAACGCTTATAGTTAAAAACTGGTTGGCTGCCAAACCAATGCTTGATCTCATGCAAGGCTTCTTCTGGCGTTTCTGAAGCATGAACTAAGTTCATAACCGCTCTCTTTTCCTTATTGGCCAAAGCCGGGGAATCAATGGAAAAGTCTCCGCGGATTGTTCCCATATCAGCTAAATATGGCATAGTTGGACCGGCAATTTTACGAACAACGTCAACGGCATGAACGCCCTGCACAATCATTCGCACCATCGGAGCGGATGCCATGTATTCAACAGTCCATTTGCGCACATTTTTTCCAAGCTCAAAACAATCTTTTGTCCCATAATCCTCAACAAGATCGTATCCGTATTTTTCATAAGTGGCGGTTGTTTTTTCTCCTAATCGAGTTATCCATTTCTCGTCTTTTGGATAATGGCCGTCGACTTGCTCATGGGTCGGCTGGAACATTTCTAAAGAGACGATTTTCAAATCGCGCTGCTCAAGACGTTTGATTATTTCCCCAATAAGTCCTTTCCGAACGCCGTCCGGCTTGATCATTAGAAACGTTTTTTCCTCCTTTAATTTTTTCATAACAAATCTACGAAATACGAAAAATTACTAAAATACGAACAATACAAAGCCTTAATCCCTTACGTACTTTCGTACAAAATTCGTAGTTCGTAGAGAACTTAAAGTTCATAAGCTTTATATTTTGAATTGATTTCTTCTTCGACTTCCGCCCGGTCTCGGCCATATTTGATAGCCGAGAGTTCTTTGAGATGGCTGACCATTTCTTTGTTGCCTTTCGGCAAAAGGTCATAGTGGGATGTCATGGAGAACGGCTTAGCCGGCACGCCGCCGGAGAGCATATTAACATATGAATTAAAGTTATCCAATTTGGTAATGTCTCTGGCCGTGAAAGTCGGCGCGTATTTCTTTTCCAAAAACTCCGCGTCTTCCGGACTAACGCGGTAAACGGCCGTCGAGCCGACGTTGCCGAAGACGGCGTCTCGGATATTCTCTTTGAGCTGGGCCAGGGATTGATTGGCCATATTGAGCGACAAGCCGTATTTGCGGGCCTCGGATAGAATTGAGGCGATCGAGTCGGTCGTAACATTTTGGAATTCATCAATGTAAAGATAGAAATTCGGCAGCTTAATACCGTAAGAGTCGGCGCGCGAAAGAGCGGCCATTTGAATTTTACCGACAATAATCAAACCTAAAAGATTAGCGTTTATTTCCCCGAGTATGCCCTTAGACAAATTAACTAAAAGAATCTTCTTTTCGTCCATTATTTTTCTAAAGTCAAAAACGGATTTTTCCTGCAGAACAATCGGCCGCATAATATCGTTGGTCAAGAAGGTGTCAAATTTGTTCGTAATATACGGCGCCCAGTTCTGAAGGCCGGCCTCGCCGGTGACTTTCTCGGCGCTCACCCAGAATTGCTTAATAATCGGGTCTTTGCAATAAGAGAGTTTAAGCTTTCGGAATTCTTCGTCTTGCAGAACGCGGGCAATTTCAAGGAGGGTGTTGCCGGACTCCGGATGCTCCATGACAAGCCGCGCAGAATTTCGGAAATATTGCTCGAAGGCCGGCCCCATAGACTCCGGCGTGCCGCCGTAGAGCTGTTTGAATATGGACAGAAGTTCGTTGACGACGAAAGTTTTCTGCTGGGGCCGGGCAATGTCGTATTCAAGCATGTTGAGCCCCATCGGCCGGGCAGTGGCCGCCGGGTCAAAATAAATCACATCGTCAATACGCTCTTTCGGCACATAGCTTAAAATGTCCTGGATGTCCGAGCCGTGCGGATCAATAAAACAACAGCCCTCGCCGCGGGCCATATCCTGGGCGATCATATTTTTTAAAATTGTCGTCTTGCCGGTGCCGGTCTGGCCTATGACATAGAAGTGCCGGAGGCGGTCGTTTGGTGCCATTCTGATTTCTTTCTTGACTCCTCGAAATTCGTTGTAGCCTAAAAGGACGCCTTCGGTCGGCAAGTCGGCCGGCGCCGGGGCCATTCCAGCCTTAGCTTCCTTAAGTTCGGGCACGCTTTCAACGCCGGCCGGAAAGTGAAAGACTGTGGAGAGTTCCTTAAAGTTAAGGGGCAGGTTCTCATCTTCGTTCGGCAGGCGATAAGAAAATTCATGGAGGAGATCCGGTAATTTCCGTTCGGAAACTTTTTCAAATTTAAAGCCGTTGCCGCCCGGTTCATTGAACTGGTTGAAGGCCGCTTCGATGTTGCTAAGGATTTCTTCCGCTCTCTGCGGGGTTTCGGCGGAAGAAATGACCCTGATCGTGACATCGGCAATGGTGCTGCCGATTTTTTTAGTAATTTGCTCAACCGCCTTGTCGTCAACTTTTTTTGGCTCTTTGTCTTTCTCCCCTTCTTTCTTATGGCCAAAAACCAAATCTTTGACGGCCTTGGCGAATCTTTCGTCAAACTCGCCAAAAAGTTTCAGCGCTTCTTTGGCGGTCTTGCCTTCCTTGACTTTGTCTAGAACCTGGCTGAATTTTTTCACGAATTTGTCGCCGGCCGGCGTAATGACAAACTGAATGGAAGCGCCCTCGCCCACCGCTTTGAGTTTAGAAAAAACATTCAGGATCGCCTTCATCGGATCATGTTCCAAAGTATCGTAAGTTTTTATGGGGAAAACTTTGGTTTCAGTAAATTTAGCGTAAGCTCCGGCCGAGTCGCCTTCCGCATTAAAAATATTGTAGTCATCGGTCACTTCTTTAATCTTTGCCTCGTGATAAAAAGCTAGAAGCTGTTTTTCGAAAAGTTCGGCTTTAGCATTTGATACCGCCGCATAAATAACGACTTGCGTGCCGGAACCCGGCAGAGCCGCTTCCAGAGTAAAATAATTCTTGCTCCAATTACCCGCTTCGCCGACTGACTGCATGCCGGCATAAAATTGCTCCATCGCTCCGAGAAATTCCTTGAACCCCTTCTTCTCTTCGCCGCCTGCCTGCGGCAGAGTAACTTCAAACAGCTTCATATTAAGAGCTTTAAAAAGCGGGGTCTTTTCTTTCAAATCGGGCAGTGAACCGGTCGAGTGCAAATACTGCACCAAAAATCGATGAAAGTCGTCGTCAAGGTGCGGACTTTCAAATTTCTCCAAGACAGAGAGAGCGTTCTTGAGTCCTTTATGCATCAGAATCCCGAAGAGCTCTTCTATTTTTTTATCGTGGGGTTCAGGAGAAAGCTCTAGGACAATTTTGTGGGTTTCTTCCGGAGCAATTATTCTTTCGGCTGGCAAAACTTTTTCTGCTTCCACTTTGGCGTAAGCCTTGACTGCCTCTTTGGCAAGCTCCTCGCGAGAAACTTCTTTGCCTTTTTCTTTCAACTCTGCCTCTCTTTCCTTTAATCGCTCGCGCAAAAAAGAGAGCTCTTCTTCGGGAGTCTTGAACTCTGGGGCTTTTTGAAAAGTTTCTTTAGAAAAAATCTCCGCCATAGTTAATAATATAAATTAAGTTTGTATTGAAATACGCTCACTATCATACCACTTCTCGCCCCGTAGCGAGCCGAGCGCGCATTCGGCGCGAGGATCTGCTACTGGGGTAGGGAAAACCTCTGCCATAGTTTATTATATAAATTAAGTTTGTATTGAAATACGCTCACTATCATACAACTTCCCCGCCTGCCATCGCTACAATGCTGATTAAGTGGTTTAAGTAATAAGTAGGCAATTACTTACTTTATTACTTTTACCATCTTGGTTGCTCTGGCATTGGCGGGCAGGCCGCCCCGTGATCCGACGATTAGGAGGATTTTACGGGGTGGGAAAAATTTCGGCCATAAGATGGAGTAATCGCTAATATACAAATTTTCACAAATATACAAATTATTCGTATATTACTTTTGATTTGTATATTCGTGATTACTCCTATTCGTGTATTACTCTTGCTTTGTATATTCGCGATTACTTATCTGGAATTATACTCTAAAACTGATTAAAATTAAAGAAGAAAAAGGGCTGATTTTACAGCACCCTTGCATTTATAATACAATGTGCTATAATAGAAAAATAATCATTCAATTAAGAGTCGATTTTAAAAGATTAATAAAATAAATATATTATGTTTAAAAAACTTTTTAGTGCACCACCACCGCCGTCACGTGCAGTTAAAAAAGAACTTGAAGCAATAAAAGATAAAGGAAAAGAAGGGGGGATGAAAACAGAAACAACTGAAACGGTCAAAGAAATTCCTCAAGAACTTATTAACCGAGCTGAACAATTAGCTGACAAAAGGATCGGGCTCAATAGAGGAGGAGAAGACCGTGTGGCCAATAATCTGGCAAGTGATCCAGAATTCCGAAAAGAATACATAGCGAAAGAAGCTAAAAGACTGATGGGAATGTCAGAGCATGAAAGAGAATTATATAAACCGGCAAAGACAACAATATAAAGCAAATATGTCCGCTTTGTTTTGTGGTGATGTTTGTTCTTTAAACAACCCGTGGCAGTAGCCACGGGTTGTT
>MFVF01000013.1 GCA_001785965.1 Candidatus Nomurabacteria bacterium RIFCSPLOWO2_01_FULL_42_20 | reverse complement strand
AACCTACAACCATCGCCTTAACAGGGCGCCGCTCTACCATTGAGCTACTGCGGAATATTGTTTTATTATTCCAGGTACATTGAGTCCCGACGTCCCGCTATGCGGGAGTCGGGATCCCGACTTTACGTCGGGACTACCGCGGAATGCATGTTTAAAGGAACATTAAATATATTACCAAAAATATTTAAAAAACCAAAGAAATAAAAATCTCCCGCATTGAGCGGGAGGCGAACTTTGTCGGGCAAGGCCCAAAGTAATCAAATCTCGTCTTCCAGCCATTCCAGGAATACATTTTTTGTTCGAAAGTGGCCTCGGATTGGATTTTCCATTACCTTGGACATTATAAAGAGGGAAGACATGATGTAGGTTAAAATAAAAATCCAAGCAACGCCTTCCATCCAGTCTTCATAGTTTCTGGCAAAAAATGATGCCACCATGAAGAATGAGATGAGTGCCATTTGGGTGTGGAAGTAGAGAGATAATCTACCGTTAAACAAACTCAAATATTGGCTTTTTATTTTTCGCATATCATCCAGAAATTTGTCCTCTTCTTCTTTTTTGTCGGCAAATTTTTCGGCACCCTTTTTATAATCATGGTACCGCTCAAACATCACTCTGTTTCCTTCTACAAAGGAATTTACCTGGCGGTAGTATTTATGCACCTCACCAAAGGCATCCTTAAAAAGAAAGAAGTATGCTCCACCCAGTAAGCCGTTGGCAATCAAGACAATAACATAGGCATGCTTGACCGAGAGGATATTCCAATGATGAAGTGTAAACCAGATGGCCGAAGTCATAAAAGCTGGAATGATGGCGATCATAAAAACATATAAGCAGTTTGTCAAAATGCGGTAATTTTCTTTATTTTTTATCAATTTCATAGAACCTCCTTTTAAGTTATTTCCAGTTTTACTCTACATTATTTTATTAAAAAGTCAATACCAGAATTTTAATAAGCTTGGTATAATAATTATATGCTTTGGGAAAATATTAAGGTAAATTTAAAAGCGACTAATATGGATCTAACTGATCCGATCAATGATTACGTCATCAGCCGGGTGACCAATCTCGGCAAGCTCCTAAAAAAAATTCAAAGTAACGGCGGGGAGGTTTTAGTTTATTTTGAAGTTGCTAAGACGACCAACCATCACAAAAAGGGCTCGGTTTACCGATCAGACTGCAGTATCACCGTAGATGGCGAAAATTTTTATACCAGCGCGGAAGAAGAAGATTTGTACGCTTCAATTGACGCTTGCAAGGACAAGATTTTCCGTGAAATAAAGCGCGGGAAGAACAAAAAAGAAGTTCTATTCAGAAGGGGGGCGCGCAGTATCAAGAAAATGTTCCGCGGCCTCTCTAAACGCAATCCCTTCACGTCGAAATAGCTAAAATAACTAATAACTAATAACTACTAGCGCGATTTCTTTTCCGCCCTCGGGGATTACCCCGAAGGACAGCATAGCTGCCTACGGGGCATTTTTTTTTAAAAAATTTTGTAGTTGGTTTCCTTTTTACCCTCGGGTAATATTTTCTTAATCACAAACCTTCCATTTTCTAGGGTAGCCTCAGTTATAATTATTCTTTTGCCGTCTTTCATCCCCACTTCGCTAGGGCTACGCGGGGCAAGAAAATACACCCTCGGCCAGTCATAGAAAGCTCTAAATTTATTATAATTATCCGCGTTTATCTGCGTGGAATCTGCGTTGATCTGCGTTAAGAGGCCGTCTTCTTTTTTGATTTTCGGAGCGAGAGTCACTTGACTTTCATCTTGTTCTATTGCAGTCAAGGGTAACCCTTGACTGACTTGATTGAGGATTTTTGTCAAGAGTTTGGCGCCGATTTTTGTAAGACGCTCGAGTAATTCTGGTGTTTTTTCGTCTGGACTAATTTCAGTTTTTTCTTGCGCCACGATCGGTCCGGCGTCGAGTTCACGCACCATTTTCTGGATTGTCACGCCAGTTTCTGTGTCGCCATTTAAGATTGCCGCTTGCACCGGAGAGGCCCCGCGGTATTTAGGAAGAAGGGAATAATGAATATTTAAAGTGCCGAGTTTAGGAAGATTAATCAGCCATTCGGGAAAAATTTTGCCATAGGCGACCACAATAGAAAGTAGAAAGTAGTTAGTAGAAAGTAGTTTTTTAAAATTTTCATCTAATTTTTCGGGTTGGAGAAAAAGAATATTATTTTTTTCCGCCCAAGTTTTAACCGGCGGGGGAGTCATAATCATTTTCCTCCCTGCGGGCTTGTCGGGAGCTGTAACAACAAGCGACGGCAAAAAACTATGAGATTTTAAAATCTCCAGAGTGTCAACCGCGATTTGCGGCGTGCCAAAAAAAACAAAATTGATTTTATTCATAAAGTAAATTTAGTAAATCAAGTAAATTAAGTGAATCAAGCTTTATTTACTTAACTTGCTTACCAGCTTTATTTACTGATTCCGGCGGCAATTCCTGCAAATTTCTAGCTTTATCTATAAAAAGTATGCCGTTTAAATGATCTATTTCGTGTTGGAAAATTTGGGCCAAAAAACCGCCCGCCCCGCGCCTGAATTTTTTACCGTGCTGGTCATACGCTTCGACTGTCGCATTTGCCCTACGCAGAACTTCTCCGTAAAGCCATCTGCAAGAAAGACAGCCCTCGAGCAGGTATTCCTTCTTTTTAGAGAGCTTTATTATTTTAGGATTTATAAAAACCAGATCTTTGGGAATATCTTTAGTGCCTTCCGGTACGCCCTTCCCGCGCACAAATTCTTTCGAAAAAATTTTTCCGGAAACGACAAAAATTTTGAGCGGCACGCCGATCTGCGGCGTAGCAATAGCTACTCCGTCGTCTTGTTCGCCGAGCGCCAGGGCCATGTCTTTCAGAATTTTTTGAATTTTAGGAGAGGGGATTTCATCAACCGGCACTTCTTCGGCTTTTTGGCGGAGAACTTTATGGGGTTGCTGAAGTATAGGGAACGTCATAAAATTTCTAATTATTCTAATTGCTCTAATTTCTAATTAAATCCCAAGCACCAAGCACCAAATTACAAACAAATTCAAAATTCTAAATTAAAAATTCGAAACACATTTTGGTCATTTGGATTTTGGTCATTAGATATTGTTTGTGATTTGGAATTTGTAATTTGGAATTTTTTAGAATAATTAGGTTAATTAGACATTTACTTTAGTTTCTTAAGATATTCAAGCAATTTATCAATTTTCACAGTTTCTTGCGATCTGGTGTTCATATCGCGCACGATGACGGAACTCTCAATAGCTTCTTTTTGGCCGAAAATAATGACGTAAGGAATACCTGTTTTTTCAGCAATGCTAAGCTGGGTGCCGAGACTGTCTTTAGAAAGCGCTTGGAGAACGGGCACTTTGGCTTTGCGGAGCATTTCAATGATATTCAAGCTCTTTAACTTGGCATCGAAGCCGAGCTGAACAAAATAAATTTTCGGCTTTTTCAATATTTTCGGGGCAAGCCCGGCATACCAATTTGATTCAACTACTCGGTCGACCCCGATGCTAACGCCTACGGCCGAGATATCTCTTTTGCCGTGGAGAAGCTTAGCCAAGTAATCATAGCGGCCGCCGGCGGCGATCGAGAGAGGAAAAATTCCTTCAGTTGTTTCCTCGTTCTCAAATACTTCAAAAACGGTTCTGGTGTAATATGACAGGCCTCGAACCAGATTTTTATTAAGCCGGTAAGGGATTTTCATTTCTTCCAGGTATTCCAACACTTCCTTAAAGTGATCTTTACAGCCATCGCAGAGATAGCTGATGGCGTCCGGGGCGCCTTCTTTGATTTCTGCGCATTTTGGATCTTTGCAGTCTAAGACCCGAAGCGGATTTTCTTTGATTCTTTGCCGGCAGGTTGGGCAGACTTGATTGATATACTTTTTGTAATACGAAATCAGCTCCCGGACATATTGCGGCCGGCATTCTTTGTCGCCGATACTGTTTATATCCACAGTCAGATTTTTAGCCCCGGCTTCTTCGAGAATGATTGTGGTTGTTCTTATGATCATGGCGTCAGAAATACTTTTCTCTGAACCGATGATTTCCAGGCCGAATTGATAAAACTGCCGATAACGGCCGCGCTGGGGACTGTCGTGCCTGAAGAATGGTCCGTAATAATAGAGCATGACCGGCTGCGGCCAGGAGATCATTCCGTCCTCGAGATAGGCTCGGATCGAGGGAGCGGTGCCTTCCGGCCGGAGGGCGAGGCGGTCGCCGCTTTTTGTTCGAAGAGTGTACATTTCTTTGTCGACAATATCTGTGCCCAGGCCGATCGTCGTCGTGAAAACTTCTCTTTTTTCTAAGATCGGCATTTCGATCGGCTTGAATCCGTAATAAGTGGAAATTTCTTGAGCCTTCTCAAAAAAGCCCTGAAATTTAAAATATTTGTCCCCTAATATATCGCGCATTCCTTTAGGCGATGTGATCAGCTCTTTTTTTCTCTGTGTTTTTTTAGTTGTCATATTTTTTTATTTTACCCCCACACCTTTCATGGCATTGCGCTTTGCGCGTTTCGGCACTGCCGAAACTATGCCATGAAAGGTGTGGGGGTTTACTCTACAAACTCGTAGCCGCCGGGTCGCAGTCCAATTTCATTCAAAGGCAGGAGCCGAATAAATGCCCGGCCGATGATTAAATTTTTCTTGACATTGCCCCAGCTGCGGGAATCCGAACTGGCGCCGCGGTTGTCTCCCATCAGAAAATATTCATCTTGGTTTAATTTCACGCTTTCATAATTATAAGAAACATTTTTAATATAGGGCTCATTTAAGATAAAGCCACCGGGATTATCTTTATTGACAATGGTGATGCTGCTGTTTTTGATTTCCAAACTTTCTCCGGGCAGGCCGATAATTCTTTTAATGAAAAATTTCTTTCGGTCTTTCGGAAATCGAAAAATGATTACGTCGCCGCGGGCCGGCTTTTCAAAACGGTAAGAAATCTCGTCCACAATCAGGTAATTGCCGTCCTCGAAAGTCGGATACATCGAGCTGCCGGAAACGATAAAGGGCTGGGCGACAAAAGCACGAATAGGGACAACAATTAAAAGAGCAATGATGGCAAATTGCAAAAGTTCCCAAAACGGATGATCCTTTCTTTTAACATTGTTTTCTTCCACATAGCTCTCTTCCATAAGGTAATTTTAGTATAAATAAGGCCTTGACGCAATAGCCTTTTGTTTAGTAAAATAAATTTATGTTTATCATCGTTGGCCTTGGCAACCCCGGGGAAGAATATAAAAATACGCGGCACAATACCGGATGGATTATGCTTGATTTTATGCTGGGTAAAAAGATCGAATGGAAAGAAAGTTCAGGAACAAAGTTGCTTTATTATAAAGATTCTATAGGAGGTAAACCAATTGAATATATAAAACCTACAACCTTTATGAATAATTCTGGTATTGCTGTGACTTATGTGAAAGAGAAACATAAACTGAATCTGAAAGACATTGTAATTATTTATGATGACATTGATTTACCGATTGGAAAAATGAAAATATCATATGACAAAAGTTCTGGCGGCCATCGCGGTCTGGAATCCATAATTAAAAAATTAAAATCAAGAGAGTTTTTGCGCATCAGAATCGGCATTACTCCGGCGACTCCGTCAGGCAAAGTAAAAAAACCGAAAGGGGAGAAGGCCGTCCTAAAGTACATTTTGGGCGAGTTTAAGCCGAAAGAAGTCGAGATACTCAAAAAACTATCTAAAAAAGTTAATGAAGCCCTAGAGACTTTTATATCGGAAGGCAAAGACAAAACCATGAGCATTTATAATCAGTAAATACAGTAAATTTAGTAAATACAGTAAATACAGTAAATTTAGCTTTCTTCTGTTCTCGCTTAATTTACTGAATTTACTGTCTTCACTGTCTTTACTTCTTCTCTTCGAGGTAGGCGAGCATCATGCGCTGGTTTTTTGGTTCAAAGAGGGTGATTTGGAAATTGTAAGTCTTGCCGAGCTCTAATTTCTCGCGAAGTTTGGCTTCACTACCCAGAGTTGAATTGTGCACCAGTCCGGCGACGCCTTCCTTGATTGAAACAAGCGCGCCATGCTTATTGTATTTTATGACAACACCTTTGATGATATCTCCTTTCTTCAATTTGCCTTCAAATTCCTTCCAAGGATTTTCTTTCAAGGCCTTGATTGAGAGGGAAATTTTGCCGTCTTTTATTTCAATTATCTTGGCTTTGATCTTGTCTCCGACTTTGTGCATTGACCTCGGGTCTTCCACTAGGCCCCAATCAATTTCTGAAATGTGAACTAAGCCCTCTAAGCCTTCCTCGATCTTGAGAAAGATTCCGAAATCAACCACGCCGGTGACTACGCACTCCAATTCATCTCCGACATTGTATTTGCCGATAATCTTTTCAGCTTCTTTCGGATTGGAATCTTTTTCAGAGAAGATTAACTTTCCTTCTTTTGGATCAACCGAAATGATGATGACCGAAATTTTTTGTCCGACAATTTTTTTAAGTTCTTTCAAGATTTTATCCTTGTCGCCGTCAAGCACTCTAGGATAATGTTCCGGTTTTAATTGCGAAGCCGGCAAGAACCCGGGGATGCCTCGCCATTCCAAAATAAGCCCGCCTTTGTTGGCCTCCTTGATTGGCATTTCGAAAACGATTTTGTCTTTAATGGCATCTTCGGCTTCGTTCCAGAGGATGGCCTGCCTGGCTTCTTTCAGAGACAGCTCAACATAGCCGTCTTCATTTTCTCTCTCTATGACTTTGGCTTTGACGATATCGCCCACCTTGATTTTTTTGATAATGTCTTTGGCATTCAAAAATTCCCGGCCGTAGATGATGCCGGTTCCCCAGTGGCCTAAATCAACGAAAACAGAATTTCGCTTAATTTCAATAACCGGGCCTTCAATCAGAGACTCGGTTTCGAGCGGAGCCACTTCAAACATCATGACGAAACTCGGGGCCGGTGTGACTTTTTCCTTAATTGACATAAATGGAATTATACTTAAACAAAAACCTTTGTAAAGGCTTTCAAATCTTTGCTGGGTTTGCTATAATTCAGCCCATGGTTATCAGTTTTTTAGGAAAACAGTTTTTTAAGATTTCTCAAGGCAATCTTACTTTGGCTTTTAATCCAATCAGCAAGGAATCAAAGATTTTAGACAAAGGATCGCGCTTCGGAGCCAATATTGCCATTATTACGGCTAATCATCCTGATTACAATGGAGTGGAAATGGTGACTCACGGCGATATCATTCCTCTCGTCATTGACGGCCCGGGTGATTACGAAGTGGCTGGTATTTTCGCAAACGGCGCGGGGGTTTCCACAGTGCTTGGCGGCAAAAGTTACATCAATACTGTTTACACCCTGATCGCTTCCGATATTAAAATCTGCTTCCTTGGAGCCTTAAGTAAGGACTTAAATTCGGAAGTACGGGAAGCAATCGGAGTTCCTGATATTTTATTCGTGCCGATCGGCGGGGGCGACCTCTTGTCGCCCCAAGACGCTTACAAACTGGCCGTGTCCCTTGAGCCCTCCTTGATTATCCCGATGGATTACAATGAGGCGAGCTTGAAGATATTTCTCAAGGAAGCCGGAGGCGACAAAGTAGCGCCTGTTGAAAAATTGACGCTCAAAAAGAAAGATTTGGAAGGCAAGCAGGGAGAAATTGTAGTGTTACAACATGCATAAATTAATTAACAAAGTCAGAAATAAGCCGGAGCCGGTTCGCCGCCATATTATTCTTATTGTTTCGCTTGCCATTACCGGAATTATTGTTTTGTTTTGGGTTTTTACTTTGCCTTACCGTTTCAGCGGCAGTAAGGAAGAATTAAAAAAATCAATCAAGCCGTTTGAACTTTTAAAGCAGGAGGTTTCAAATACGATTACAGGTATTGGAGATACGATAAGGTAATAGTTAATCCTTAATCCTTAATCCTTAATCTTAAATCTTTAATCCTTTATCTTTAATCTTTAATCTTAAATCTATTATATTGGCTAGCGAGGAGCATGTGGAAGTGTAATCACTTACACAATGTCCGAGCGAAGACAATATATCGTAATCGATATAAATGAGTAAGAAAGAAATAAATCAAAAAGAGGAGAAGGGTCCGGAAAAAAGAGCGGCCATAGTGCCAGTGGGTATTACAAGTGAGATGAAAGATTCTTATTTGGATTATGCCATGTCGGTTATTACCGCGCGAGCACTGCCTGATGTGCGCGACGGCTTGAAACCTGTCCATCGCCGCATTCTTTTCTCCATGTATGAGATGGGCTTATTGGCAGGTGGCCGCTTCAGGAAGTCGGCGGCGGTAGTCGGCGAGGTCTTAGGTAAATATCATCCTCACGGCGATACGTCTGTCTATGATGCCATGGTCGGCATGGCCCAGGATTTTTCTTACCGCTATCCGCTTGTTTTAGGCCAAGGAAATTTCGGCTCAGTCGACGGCGACAATGCGGCGGCCATGAGATATACGGAAAGTAAGATGTCCCGAATTTCCTCGCTCATGCTCCGCGACATTGAAAAAAATACTGTCTCATTTCGTTTCAACTATGACAATAGCCGTCGTGAGCCGGTTGTTCTGCCTTCGGCTGTGCCCAATTTGCTTCTAAACGGCACACTGGGCATTGCGGTCGGCATGGCGACCAAAATTCCGCCGCACAATCTCTCTGAAGTGCTCGATGCCACGATCCACTTGATTGAAAACAAGGAAGCGACGACCGAAGACCTTCTCCAATTTATCAAGGGTCCCGATTTCCCGACCGCCGGCATTGTCTATGGCCAAAAAGATCTGGCTCACGCTTATGCGACCGGCCGTGGCGGCGTGGTTGTGCGCGGCGAAGCCGAAATCGTCGAACAGAAAAGCGGCTTATTTCAAATTATCGTCACCTCATTGCCTTACCAGGTTAATAAAGCCGATCTTTTGGTGAACATTGCCGGACTGGTTCATGAGAAAAAAGTTGACGGCATCAAGGATATCCGGGATGAATCAACTCGAGACATCCGCATTGTCATTGACCTTAAGGGCAGCGCTCATCCGCAAAATGTTCTGAACTATTTGTATAAGCACACGGCTCTTGAAACAGCTTTTCATTTTAATGTCGTCGCCTTGGTTGACGGCGTGCCCCAGACTCTTTCTCTGAAATCTATTTTGTCGAATTTCATTTCTCACCGCGAAATCATTGTCCGGCGGGCGGCGGAATTTGATCTGAAAAAAGCCGAGGAAAGAGAACATATCCTGCTTGGCCTGAAAAAGGCTCTGGATCACATTGACCGCATTATCAAAGTCATTAAGGCTTCTAAAGATCCGAATGTTGCCAAGACTAATTTGATTAAAGAGTTTAAGTTCTCCGAGCGCCAGGCTCTGGCCATTCTCGAAATGAAGCTTCAGAAACTCTCCGGTCTGGAACGCAAAAATATAGAGTTGGAGCTGGAGGAGAAGCAGAAATTGATTGCTTCCCTAAAAGACCTTTTAAAGAGTCCTAAAAAAATCCTCAAAGTTATCGCCGACGATCTTAAAGAAATAAAAGAAAAGTTCGGCGACAATCGCCGGACCAAGATTGTGAAAGGCGGAGTTAAAATTCTCGCTCCGGAAGACCTTATCCCGGAGAAAGAAGCGATGCTCTCTTATACGGCTGGCGGCTACATCAAGAGAACGGATCCCGGCGAATTCCGAGCGCAGAAACGCGGCGGGGTGGGTGTTGTTGATTTGGAAACGAAGGAAGAAGACTTCGTGACTCATTTGGTCTCGGCCAATACGCACAGCGACATGCTTTTCTTCACTAATCTTGGCAAGGCCTATCAGCTAAAAATGTACGAAATTCCGGAAGGGCGCCGCGCGACCAAGGGCAAATCAGTCATGAATTTCCTGGCTCTGGCGCCGAATGAAAAAGTAACTTCAATTTTGCCGATGCCCAAGGAAATCAAAAAATCGAGCGAGGCCATGATTCTGGTAACTAAGAAAGGCACGGCCAAAAAAGTTTTGGCCGATAGCTTCAAAGATGTCCGGCGGAGCGGACTTATTGCAATAAAGCTTGATAAGGGAGACGAGCTTGACGCGGCGCATTTCGTGGAGAAAGGAGACGAGGTGATGCTCGCGACTTCCGGCGGCCAATCAATTCGCTTTAAGGAATCCGACATTCGCACCATGGGGCGAACTGCCTCCGGCGTAAGGGCAATGAGATTAAAAAGTGCTGACATCATTGTCGGCGTGGCCATCATTTCCGCCAAGGGCGGGGAGACAAAGGACGCGCAATTTCTGACCATGAGCGAAAACGGCCTCGGCAAGAAAACGGCTTTGAAAGAATACAAGACGCAGAAGCGCGGCGGCTCGGGCATTAAGACGGCTAAAGTTACGCCGAAGACAGGAAAATTAATCGTGGGAAAAATTGTGACGCCGGAGTTTAAAGAATTGATTGCGATTTCCAAGAAAGGGCAGGTCATTCGGACAGCGCTTGATTCAATTCCTTCGCTCGGCCGGCAGACGCAAGGAGTGACGATTATGAAATTAAGAGCGGGCGATAAGATTGCCTCACTGGCATGCTTGTAAAGTAAATCAAGCGAGGCAAGTAAATCAAGTAAATCAAGCTATGGCCCAAATAACAAAATTCGAAGACCTAAAAGTCTGGCAGAAAGCACGCAGATTTTTTCCTTTGGTTAATAATTTAACAACTAATTTATAAAAAAGCAATTCAGCTTGATTTACTTATCTCGCTTGATTTACTTGATTTACTGATTATGCCATTCACAGATCCCCAAACAAATTTAAGACAATTTGGAATCAGGGCCACCGATCACGTGGCCGATTTTGGCGCGGGCAGCGGCGCTTATTCAATACCGGCCTCTCGCATGGCAGGGGAAGGGAAAGTCTACGCCATAGAAGTTCAGAAAGATCTTCTGGAGCGGATCAAAAGTGATGCAACCAAAGCCCACATTTCAAATATAGAATTTATTTGGGGCGACATTGAAAGCTCGGGCGGGACAAAATTAAAAGAAGGAGCAGTTGACTCGGCCATTGTTTCCAATGTTTTATTTCAGGTCCCGGACAGAAATGGTCTAGTCGGCGAAGTTAAAAGAATTTTGAAACCGGGCGGCCGCGTTTTGCTTATTGACTGGAAAGATTCCTTCGGCGGCATGGGGCCCAATTCGACGCAGCTTGTCTCAAAAGCCCTGGCCCAAAGCTTCTTTGAACAAGCCGGTTTCCAGCTAGAAAAAGAAATAGACGCAGGAGAACACCATTACGGACTAGTCTTTAGAAAGTAGATAGTATCCGTCAAGGCCTCGCCTTGACGGAACATTTACCCCTCTTTTGCCCCGTCAAGGCGAGGCCTTGACGGATGCCGCTTGTCTTTTAGGGCAAATATAGATTATACTAAGGTTATAAATGTCGACGTTTCAAATAATTTTAATGATTGTTTTGGTAGTTGCCCTGGTTTTAGGGGTGATGATTTTTGCCGGCCTTATTCCGATAGGCGGCGGTCCGGGCGGGCAAGTTGTCACCGGCAATTTGGTCATGTGGGGCTTCGCTCGTTCCAGTACCGTCAGTCCGATCCTGACTAAATATAATGAACAAAACCAAAATATTACCGTTAGCTATGTTGAGAAAAATCCGGCCGCTTTTGACAGAGAGTATATAGAGGCCTTAGCTAATGGTGCCGGCCCCGATCTTTTGCTTTTGCCTCAAGACTTAATCTGGCGCTACAAGGGGAGGCTCACGCCGATTCCTTACGCTTCTTTTCCAGCCGCTACTTTCCGAGACAGTTTCGTCTCCATGGCTGATTTATATTTGGATCCTCGGGGA
Source organism: Candidatus Nomurabacteria bacterium RIFCSPLOWO2_01_FULL_42_20 (assembly GCA_001785965.1). Lineage (GTDB taxonomy): Bacteria > Patescibacteriota > Minisyncoccia > Phycocordibacterales > CAZVEC01 > 2-01-FULL-42-20. Next base: position 529 of record MFVF01000013.1, on the reverse strand, counting down.
ATCTTGGGCCTGCCGATTATCCTCGATCCGCTGGTTATGTATTATAATCGCAATCTCTTGGACAGCGCCGGAGTGGCCAAGCCGCCGGAATTTTGGGATGAATTCCTAACGCTCGCTCCGATCCTGACCAAGCAAACTACTCCCGGCTCGATCGATACCGCCGGAGTTGCCTTGGGCACATATTCAAATGTCACTAATGCCAAAGAAATTATATCGGCCATGATCCTCCAGTCCGGCAACCCCGTCACTCTTTTAAGCGGCGCCAATTTGATCCCCAACTTAAGTGACGCCGGCAGAATTACGGAAGCTGTCCTTCGTTTCTACACCGAATTTTCAAATCCGAGCAAAGAGGCCTATTCCTGGAACCGCTCTTTTTCTTCTTCCAGAAATGCTTTTATTTCAGAAAATTTAGCGATTTATTTTGGTTTCGCCGGCGAGCTTTTCTCCCTGCGCGAAACTAATCCGAATTTGAATTTTGACGTCGCCAAATTGCCGCAGAGCCGCACGGCTAAGACGGAGGCCACTTTCG
>MFVF01000012.1:20307-31526 GCA_001785965.1 Candidatus Nomurabacteria bacterium RIFCSPLOWO2_01_FULL_42_20 | reverse complement strand
TTGTCTTATTCTTACACGATTTACTTTCTCGGAATCATTGTCGGCATTCTGCTGGACCGCTTTTTGCCTATTCGGGTAATTCCGAATGAACTGCAGGCAACGCTTGGCCCGCTTTTTCTGCTGGCCGGCCCGCTCCTCATCCTTTGGGCTCAACGGAGCTCACGCCGCTTGAAGCAAAATAAAAGCGATCTCTCCAAGGAATGTTTTAAGGTTGGCCCCTATTGTTTTACCCGCAAGCCGACCCACATCGGCCTTTTCTTTATGGTCTTAGGCTTCGCCTTGATTTCCAATTCAGTTGTTTTGATTGGCACTACAATCATATCTTATATATTCTCCAGTATTTTTATCCGCCGACAGGAAAATATTCTGGCAGAGAAATACGGTGAAGAATATCTCAAATACAAGAAAGAAGTAAGATCTTGGCTTTAATTTAATTGCTATGGCACAAATTTTAGAAGACTTTTTTGAAGCCCAAAATATTTTTTTAGCTGAAGCGGAGGCCGAGGCCCTACTTTCAGAACCCCAAAAATTACCCGCCCGGCCGAGCCGTTCGGACGGGAATGTTTTTTCCATTACTTATGCTTTTGAAAAAAGAGATAAGAAAACCGCTTGGTCAATATTACAAAAACTTTTCGAAGCTGGCATTGAGCCGGAAAATTTGATCGGTATTTTATTTTGGAAAGTTAAAACCATGCTAGCCGATAAAAAATTCTCAAAATGGAGCGAGGCAGAATTAAAAAATATTTCCGCCAAAATTATTGCCATATATCACGACGGCCACCGGGGGATGCTGGACGCTCCTATTGAATTAGAAAAGCTGATTTTAGAAACACTCTAAAATACTTAAGCCCTTCCGAGCGGAAGGGCTTTTAGTTGTTGAGTATATTTTGTTTTTGTAGGAGATTTTTTTGGGTTTTGGTAAAAGAACAGGGAACGTTAATTGCGTAATGTGCAATCAGACAGGTTTGCCATTTGGTATTCTTTTTTGAAAAAAGAACGAGATTTGATAAGAAGCCTTACCGCTTAAAATTACCCTGTGCGCGGGTTGCGTGTGGAAGGTCTTTTAGCAAATTAACCTAAATACATTATAGCGCTTATTGGCTTAAATAGCCAAACAGAAGGTGTGGAAAACTAGCAGATGCGGAACATACGCAGAAAAAATCAATATTTCATACTGAATTATATTTTGGCACTTCGCGCCCCGTACGAAGCGAGCTGTGCACCCGACGGCGAGCTTTCGTATGGGGTGGAAAACTTGAAATAAACCCTCTTTTTTAGTAGAATTCAATTGTTTTCTTTACCGCCCCCATAGCTCAGTGGTAGAGCAGCTGCCTTTTAAGCAGTTGATCTAGGTTCGATTCCTAGTGGGGGCACAAAGCTAATACTATGGAAGCGAATACCTGGAGCTTTCATCCGAAGGAAGCTTTGTGCCCGGCGCAGGTATAATTTTTTCAGCAGAAAAAATTACCGAGCCAGGGTCGTGAAAATTTTTTTGTGACGACAAAAAAATTATTCCTGACCACAAAACGAAGCTTTTGCCGGCCGGAGCGCGACGGCGCGAGGCGGGGTCGCAGACTTTTTCAGCAGAAAAAGATCGGTGACCACAAAATAAAATGAAAGACATAAGGCTAATAATTTATAACGTTCGGAGTGTTTATAATGTCGGGGCGATGTTTCGGACAGCTGATGCCGCTGGCCTAGCCCGTGCCGGTACGGCCGAGGGGGTCTCAAAAATCTATTTGACGGGCTACACGCCGGCTCCGCTAGACCGCTTCGGTAAAAAAAGAAAAGATTTTGCCAAGTCGGCACTTGGCGCCGAAGAGAGCGTGTCATGGAAAATTAAAAAAAGTCTACCCGCGCTCATTTCCAAATTGAAGCGGGAAAAGTTTTTTATTATTGCCATCGAGCAAGACCGGAGATCAATTGATTATAAAAAAGTTCCCCGCTGGCTGGCGGGCAAAAATAAAGTCGCTTTGATTGCTGGCAACGAAGTCAATGGCCTGCCAAAAAATATTTTAGACAAATGCGATTTGATTGCTGAAATTCCGATGTGCGGGGGAAAAGAGTCTTTGAACGTCTCGGTTGCTTTCGGTATAGCTTTATTTAGAATTTTAAATATCTAACGAATTTTATTGTCAAAGACAAGTCCTATTCTGGCATAGTTGAAACTTCTTACTTCAATGACAATCGGATGCTGGTAGGGGGCAACGTCGCCGTAATAAGCTTTTTGTGAAATTATATAATCGCCGGCCGGCATAGAAACCTTAAAGGGCCCGTCTTTGCTTAATTTCACGTCCTCTACCAGCTCGCCGCTTTTTTTAGTAATCCGCAATGTCATTGAGCGGGTGTCGTTGCACCTTGTGCCCGGCGGAACATTTTCGCATTTTTTGCTGATAAGCGTTCCTTCAATACCGGAAGACAAGAAACTGGTATCAACACTAATATCTTCTCCGTAAGTCTCGCCCGTGCCAAGCGGGGCCGGCGGAGCTATAAATGGTCCGCTCTTCTCCTCAAAACGCTCAATCCCGCCGGTAAAAAACCAGACGATCCATATGCCGATAAGCACAATTATAAACCACTTTAATTCCTTTAGTCCTTCCATTTTAATTTCTGATGGGCCGAGCAGAAATGAGCGCTCCGGCCGCCAACTACTTTTCTAATGATAATTCCTTTGCACCCCATCTTAGCACATTTTTCGCCAGTTCGCCGATAAGCAAGGATAACTTTGTCGTAGCCGCCGCGGGCTCCCGTCGGCAAGCGATAATCATCAACCGAAGAGCCCTTAAGTTTAATTGCCTTAAGTAAAATTTTCCTCATTGCTCGGTATAGAGCTGCCAAATTTTTTCCGCCAGAGGCGGATCCGCCTCTGGCGGACAACTCTTCCACTTTAGTTTCGGGATGAATTTTTGCCAGCCAAAGAATTTCATCAGCATAAATATTGCCGATGCCGGCAATAAAATTTTGATCCATTAAAACTGTTTTGATATTTCCTTTTTTGTTTTCAAAAAGAGCCGCAAATTCTTTTTCTGAAATTTCTAATGCTTCTGGTCCCAGTTCTGCAATATCAGGGAGGCCAAGAATAGCCTCTCTCGGCCCGCAAAGGACCTTAGCGAATCTTCGAACATCAGATAGGGCCAGCATTTTCCCGTTATCCAAAAAGAAAATTAATCTAATGAAGCGATTACGATCTTCCCACAAAGGACCGCTTTTTACATCAGGAATCCATTTTTGGTTTTGCCACTTCTCTGGCAATTTTTCCCCTTGCTCTTTACTCTTTACTTTTTCTACCCAATTTCCAACCAAAAGGTGACCAGAGAGTTTTTGATGAATCAAAAGAAGATGACGGTCTGACAGATCGAAGAATATATTTTTCCCTCTTCTTTCTACACCGATTATTTTTTTGCCGACAACATGGCGGCGGATGCCGCGATACTTGGGCCAGTCAGTCCACATATCAACAATCCGCCGGTTTTTCACCGTTTTTTTAAGCCCACTGACAATGGTTTGCACTTCCGGCAGTTCTGGCATAATTACTTAAATATATATTAAGAAATAAAATTTATTCAACCGCATCCCCGCCTGCCATCGCTACAATGCTGATTAAGTGGTTTAAATGATAAAGAAATAATTACTTACTTTATTACTTTTACCATCTCATTGCTCTGGCATTGGCGGGCAGGTCGCCCCGTGATCCGACGATTAGGAGGATTTTACGGGGTAGTTTGCACTTCCGGCAGTTCCGGCATGGTATTATGTAGTATACATGATACATAAATTATTTTACATACTAATACTCCTTGCCGTTCCCGTTTTTTCTGTCTCGGCCCACAAAACCACCCCAGAATTTTCTCTGGATGGGCAGTACAAGATTTTGATTGTTCCCGGCCACGACGAGGAATCGACCGGAGCGGTATTCCGCGACACCAAGGAAGAAGATATGAATATCAAACTCGGTCTCTTTCTGGCCAATCTTTTTTCCGCCTCCGGCGGAAAAAAAGATCCTAATTGGGAAGTTTATATCACTCGCGATTGGGACGGCTACCAAGAATGGCTTCTTGATTATCTTGAAGCCAATAAAGAAAATATTGCTGATTTTCAAGAAATCATTTCCCAAACAGTGACTGATGAACATGCTTTTAATGTTGTTCACTTGGACGCTCAAGCAGAGATGAGAACAAGACTTTACGGCATAAACAAATGGGCTGATGAAAATCAAATTGACGCGATAATTCATATTCACTTCACTGATTATCCTAGAAAAAATCCAAGTCAGAGAGGCGATTATAAGGGATTTGCCATTTATTTTCCAGAAAGCCAGTTTAAAAACAGCTTCAAAAGTTTTGCGCTGGGCAGTTTTATTTTCCAAGAACTTTTTAAAAATTATCCGGTGAGCGATTATCTGCCGGAAAGCTTGGGGCTGGTGCCCGAACAAAAATTAATTGCCGTTGGCCCCAATAATTCCTTGGATGTCCCGGCCATCCTCATAGAATACGGCTATATTTACGAAATAAGGTTTAGCGCTTTTTGGAAAAGAGACGCAGAACTAAGAAAAATGAGCCAAGCTACTTACAATGGCCTCAAAAATTATTTCAGATATCTTGAATTTATTGCAAAGAAATGAAGTCAAGGATTATCCTTGACTGCTTATTTTCCGCCGAGGATTTTGAGAGCTTGTTTGACGCGGTCAGAAACGGAAGAAAGATCGGGTGAAACTTGTTTGAGCGCGTCGCGGGCTTCGTTTTGGGAGTAACCGAGGGATCGGAGCGCTTCCACGGCATCGAGCTCGCCGGAAAGTTCGCCCTCCTCTGCCCTGTGGCCTAAGGCCGAGAGCTTATCGCGCAATTCCAGAACGATTTTTTCGGACATTTTTTTGCCTATGCCGGAGACTTTAGTCAAATAAGAGGTGTCGCCGGAGCCAATGGCTTTTTTTAGTGTTTCAATAGGAGCGATGCCGATAATCGAAAGGGCCGACTTCGGGCCGATGCCGGAAATGTTTATAAGCATTTCAAAAAACTCGAGTTCTTTGATGTCTTTAAATCCATAAAGCTCCAAGGCGTCTTCGCGCACGTGAAGATGGGTAAAAAGGGAAACCGAGCCTTCTTTCGGCAGTTTAGCCAAAGTGTCCGGCGAGACGCTGATTTTATAGCCAACACCGCCAACATCAACAACAATGTATTTATCCGCTTTTAAAACAATTTTTCCCTCAATTCTTGAAATCATGTTTCAATTATAGCACATTGCTTTTTTATGGTGATTTTGATACAATCTTTTTGATCGAATTTTAATTTCCGCGTAGGTCTGCGTATAGTCTGCGTAGGTCTGCGCGTTAAAAATTTTTAATTTTTAACGAATATGCCAATTACATCATCAGCTAAAAAAGCACTACGTGTCTCGGCCCGCCGCCGGGTTTTAAACAATCGTGTCAAAAAGCATCTCAAGGAGATTATTAAGCAAGTGGAAAAGTTTGCAAAAGAAGGGAAGAAAGACGAAGCCAAAAAACTTCTTTCAAGCGCTTACCAAGCGATTGATAAGGCCGCCAAGAAAGGCATCATTAAGAAAAACAACGCCGCCCGCAAAAAATCTCGCTTAGCTAAATTATTGAAATAGTGTGCTCGCACCGCGTAGCTCGTTTTACTAAACGAGCGAAGTGGTGACCCCGGCAGGAATTGAACCTGCATTTCATCCTTCGCAGGGATGTGTCCTATCCGTTGAACGACGGGATCGGAAATATATTAAACTTTGTAAATATTAATGTTTAACTCTAACTATAGCACTTCTCGCCCCGTAGTCACCGACGATTAGGAGGTGTACTACTGGGGTCCGTTGAACGACGGGATCTTTTAAAACCCCAAGTAATCCATTATTTTGTGAGAGAGGGGTTCTTTGATTTCTTCTTCTTTAAGAGAGCCGGAAAGCAGATGCAGAACTTTTTCTTCATCAACTTCGTCCGGCAGGGGGATGTCAAGAAGAGGAGCGGAGAACTTATTAGTATGCACTAATATTTTTTTTGTTTTATGCCGCCGATCAATCCAGAAATTGTTGAGCTCTTTGTAGCCATAGAAAGCGTCTTTAATTTTTAAACCCTCATTGCTTACTTCATAGCCAATATCCTCCGGCCGGCGGATGCTATAAAAAATTAGAATCGTTATGGAGAGAATTATTAAAACGGCAAAAAGATAATTTTTGGTAACAATGGAAGCAATGGCGATCGACAAGGCAATAATCGCCACGGCCCAAAACCAGTCCGCAGTTTTCTCCCGAAAATCATAAGCCGCCGCCCGCCAGATTATTTTGTTTTCTGTATCTCCATTCACTTTTATATTTTAGCACACAATAGCTTTAATTGCGCATGTCCTTAAAGTAAGCTAAAATCCAGAATATGAAACAGACACCAAAAACAACTAAAACCGGTGAAAAGCCGATCGCACAAGAATTAAATCAAGACAATCTAGATAATATACTTGCAAAGCAAATTCAAAAATCGGTTATTGAACCACTAAAAATATACGACGAAGAAAACACAGACAGAGCTATAGAGCTCGAGACCTCTTTTTCAATAGAGGAATTCAAAAGTGGACTGCGAAATGAAAAATTTCTGGACGAAATTATTGAGTTTACAAACGAATACTTAAGACAACGGGAAATAGGTTGGATTAAAAAAGATTTTCGCGGACCAATGTTTAAATTAGCTGAACCTGAATCTATTGCCGCCTTAACTGATGGACTTATAAGCTATTATTCAAAATTAAGAGAAAAAGGGGCAGGACACTTAGATCTTTCAATATTGCACAATGCGAAAGTTTTAGGTTTTGCCCTAAAGAATGAATTAGACAACAAAAAAGCCATAATACTTATGGAAAAAGCTGGGTTGGATCAAGATAAGGAACTTAAGTATGTTAGCGAAAGTATCAATCTCTTTACTTATGACCTGCTTTCTTTTGTTTTTGAAAAAGGCAAGCCGGAAGCTAGAGAATTTATTTCCAATCAATTTGATCTACTTATGACAAAAGGAACTATTAGAAATTTGGATTCATTAGTTGAGAAAATTATATCTAGTCCCTCAGTATATTTTAAAGATGAATTAGCTCGCTTAATTCTTAACAGCTTAAGCGAGAAGTTATATGAAGCGAGACAAGAATTACAAAAGTTTGGATTCAAACCAGAGGAAGTTGATAATGTTATTGAATATTGGGACAAATCATTCGCAGATGCCACAGAAAATATTCTAATTATGCGAGCTGTGGAATACGCAGTTCCAGGCGGAGCCAAGATCCTCCATGATGAATTTGGCATTAAGGAATTTCGACGTTACCCAGCAGAACTTCTGATTTCTCAATTAAAAGAAAGGAATATTGATCAGCCGTACGGCATAATTCTTTTACCCAGAGCTGACCACAACGGATCTTTTGATAATGACGTTAAAATTTATAAGAAACTCTATCAAGAAACCAGAGGCCATCATGGAATAAGGGTTACAGAGGCCGGCACCAGATTCGAGATCGGGAGGCGACTTCTAGGGCTCGACAAGAAGTATGGGGCTAAGAACAAAATAGATTTTGCGATTATTGGCGGTCATGGAGAAGAAGACAAAATAAATTTTGGCCAAGGATTAGATATGATCCACTTTGAGGGCAAGGGGATTAAAAGAACTCGCGAATTCTTTTCAAAAGAGCCATCAATTATTCTTTTTTCTTGCTCCACGGGCGCTATTGGAGGATTAGCGGAAAAAATTAGGGATACTTTCGAATCAACAACTATCATTGCGCCGGATCAGCCAACAGGCGTTGCTGATCTTGATGTGGTTTACACAGGAAATCATCCTACATTCGAAGTTGAATACAAGGAGGCCGAGGCCAAAAAATTCATACCAAAATAAATGTTTGCACTGCAAGCAGTGCGGCAAAAACCTCTAATCTTTTCCCAACTGGCGGACTTTGTCCGCGTGCCGTCGCTAAAGCTATGGCGACGTGCGACCGTAGCTCGCCGCTTCGGCGGGCGGAGGCGGTGAGATTCGAACTCACGAGAGGGTTTCCCCCCTAACAGTTTTCAAGACTGTCTCCTTAAACCACTCGGACACGCCTCCGTTACTATTTGGGCTCCTCTTTCTTCTTCTTTATCGGCGAGTAGAAGAGGCTCTGAATGTCTTTCCATGTTTTTTTGGCTATAAAGAAAATATAAAAAATTTCCAAGATGCCGAAAGTGTTTATAATGAGAAGCGCGATAAACCACCCGCGATGTTTGGCTCCGGCCGCCGTCCAAAGAGCGTAGCCTTTCCAGACTAAAATCCAAAGGAGAATAATAAACCAAGCCCAAATATTTTTGCCCCCTATTAAATTTTGCGCAAATAAATCCACCTCTTCATGTTATCAGACTTTACAAACTTTACAAACATTATAAACTTAGCCCATGTCTAGATTTCTCGGCATCGATTACGGTTCCAAAAGGGTGGGCCTGGCTCTTTCTGATGAAAGTAAAACACTGGCTTTTCCGAAAACAATTTTATCGAATGACCCCAATCTATTTTCTGCCATTAAAAAAATATGCGCCGAGGAAAACATAGAGGCCGCGGTTGTGGGGGAGTCTTTGGATAAGGGAGGTAAGCCGAATCCGATAATGAAAGAAATAAATAAATTTCGAGAAAAATTTTCAAAAGAAATCAACCTGCCAATTTACAGCGAGCCGGAAATTTGGACTTCAGCCGAGGCCAGACGAATCTCGGTCAAGGCTAGGCCTTCCCCTAAAGGGATAAGGCCTAGCCTTGACCGCAGGCCGGTGGACGCTTCGGCCGCCGCCTTGATTCTCCAGAGATTTTTAGAAAAAAAGAAATTCGATGAAGCGCATTAAAAATAATTTAAAAGATTGGGCGATTAGACACGCCGAAGGGCCGCATTCAAAATTTTGGCTCTCGGCTTTGTCATTTGCGGAATCTTCCTTTTTTCCGATTCCACCGGACGTTCTTCTGATCGGCATTCTGCTTTCAAATCAAGCTCGGCGCTGGCTTTTTTATTCGCTTCTCACAACCGTGATGTCAGTTTTCGGAGGACTTTTCGGTTATCTTATCGGCTTCGTTTTTTTTGAAGCCATCGGCGGGCGGATTATAGAACTTTACAGCCTTGAGGCCGGTTTTGAAAAAGTTCAGACCTTTTACGACCAAAATGCTTTTTGGGCGGTTTTCATCGCGGCTTTTACCCCGATTCCTTACAAAGTTTTCACCTTGGCGGCCGGCGTCGCAGAGATCAACTTGCTCGCCTTTGTCCTGGCTTCCGCCTTAGGCCGCGGCCTTCGATTTTTAACCGAAGGCTTTTTATTGAAAATTTTTGGAGACAAAATCGCCGGTGTTCTCTACAAATACTTTAATTTTTTCTCCCTTCTTCTTCTAGTGCTAGTCTTGATCGTTTTGTATCTCATTTTAAATTAACGTATAATTAAGTTTATGAGTAAAAAATCCAGTTTTGGCCTGCATTTGAGCGACAGCGCCCTTCGGGCGGTTTTGCTTTCGCGTGCTCGCCCAGCGAAGCCTTGGCGAAGCAGGGATGGTCGAAAAATCAAGTTGAAGAAATTCATCAAAGTCGGTCTGCCGGAAAAAGTTTTCGAACACGGCGAGATTTTAGATGACAAGAAATTACTGGAAGCTCTAAATAAGGTCAAGAAATCTCTCGGTCTTTCGAGCGCCTTCATTTCTCCTTTTAATCCGAGTCTGTATCACATCCTCCGCCGGATCAAAATCAAGCCGCTCGGTTTTGAAACCGAACCGGAAGCGGCGGCCCGAAGCCTTCTTAATCAAAGTCAAGGATCATCCTTGACTAAGTCAAGGAGCCTCCTTGACGGGGGAACATATATGCTTTTGGGCATCGGCCGGCTAGGGACCCTGATAAGCGTTATCTCTGCCGGCAGGCCGTGCTATGTAGAAATTCTGGACATAAGCAGTACTTTAATTTCTGAAACAGTTTCTCGCGGTTTCGGCGCGGAAATTTTTTACAATCAAATCAACAAGCATTACGTTCTCTGGCATACTGAAAAGGGAGGCAATCAAATTAAAAAAATAATTCTTTATGGCGAAGCGCCAAATCTGGCGGAACTTCGGGACAAGATTGCTCTCAATATGCGGACTGAAGTTCTACTCGCCAATGTCTGGACGAACATCATAGAATCTTTCGATGAAGAAATTCCAGAAATTCCGTTTGATGAGTCCTTAGGCTACGCCGCCGCTTTGGGCCTAGCCTTGAAAGGATTTGAGAAATAGCATTATTATAGTATAGTGTTTTTGTTTTTGCGCGCGGTTAGCTCAGTTGGTAGAGCAACCCGTTTACACCGGGAAGGTCGGGGGTTCAAGTCCCTCACCGCGCACTCAGGACTTGAAAGCCGGAGCGCGACGGCGCGAGGCGGGGTCGCGGAATTTTCCAGCAGGAAAATATCCGTGACCAAGTCCCTCACCGCGCACTTTCTGCTCCCGTAGTTAAATGGATATAACGGCTCCCTTCTAAGGAGTAATTGTAGGTTCGATTCCTACCGGGAGCACAATGGATATTCCCATACTTTACGAAGACAAAGATGTTTTGGTTTTAAATAAGCCTTCGGGGCTTATGGTGCATGGCGACGGCAGATCAAAAGAAAAAACACTCACTGATTGGATTTTAAAAAAATACCCAAAATTGAAAAATGTCGGCGAACCGTGGAAAGTTGAAAGAGAAGGCGAAACTATTTTCCGTCCCGGCATCGTGCACCGGCTAGATAAAGAAACATCAGGCGTCTTAGTTATCGCCAAGAATCAAAAAACTTTTGAATTCTTGAAAGAACAATTTTCCGCCCCGGCCCTAGAAATTACTAAGGGCCGGTTGGCGGACAGGAAAAACAGAGTGAAAAAGACTTACGTTGCTTTGGTTTGGGGTCATGTTAAAAATGACGAGGGTGTGATAGACGCGCCGATTGCCAGAAGTAAAAAAGATTTCCGCCAGTGGTCGGCCCAAAGGGGGCGTAGAGGCAAAGAGCGGGAGGCGATTACGGAATATAAAGTGCTGAAGCACTTACTGATGGACGCTGATGGAAAACTGATCAACCCCGATATCAGTGTTGATCAGAAAAAAATCAGTGGTATCAGTAGTCTTACCTTACTAGAGGTAAAACCAAGAACAGGCAGAACGCATCAGATCCGCGTGCACTTAAAATATATTAATCATCCGATTGTGTGCGATAAATTGTATGCGCCAAAGAAACCCTGC
>MFVF01000012.1:15046-20299 GCA_001785965.1 Candidatus Nomurabacteria bacterium RIFCSPLOWO2_01_FULL_42_20 | reverse complement strand
AGGAGAAAGGAGGGGGTCTGTCTCGTCTCGCCCTCCACGCCAAATCAATAGAATTTACTTTGCCGTCCGGTCAGAAAATAAAAGCCGAGGCGCCATTGCCAAATGATTTCCTCCATGTTATAGTTTAGGCGGTTAATCCCGTTAGAAGTAATCCGCCTATGGCGGATGCCGAAAACAAAGTTTTCGGACTTCTAACGGGATAAAAAAATCAAATTATTGAAAACTTAATACTTAATTAAAAAACAAAAGCTTATGAAAAATATGCTAATTATTATCATTATGGCTTTTGTTTCGATAGATACAGAAGCCCAGCAAAGGCCCAAGAAACCTTTTGAGCCGAGCGCTTTCAGTACGGACATCCGTCTTGGCTATATGGCGGGGAAAATAGAACTGACTGATCACGCCCTGCTTAATTTAGAAAATTATCTGGTTGACGGCCACTTTTTCTCTCTCTTAAGAAGTGTTAGAGCTGAAAATGCTCCAGGGCAAGTAAAATATTACCAAGAAATATTTTACGAAGCAGAAGACAGCACTGACGTTCCAACCCTCCGCGGCCAGGGAGTCTGTTTTACAGAATCCTATGGCGACTCTTTGGCTTACAACAAATTTTCCGGAGCCGCCGGCGTGGCGCAGTTTATGAAAAGCACTGGCGCCAGATATGGATTGCCGATTACTTATAAAATTGTCCTTAGGAAAAATAGCGAGGGCAGATTTTATAAGCAAAGAGTCATTGATAAGGACTATCGCTATGATCCGGAAAAAAGTATTTTAGCGGCCTGTCAGTATCTTTCTGACATGGCGAACATTTGCGGCCCTGGACCGAAAGACGCCGTTGCGCTGGACTTTGCCTCGGCGGGTTATCACATGGGAGAAGGAAATCTTTTCCAAGTGATCGGTCTGGCCGTAGCGCAATTGGAGGGAGGCGAGGCGCCGAAAATAAATTCTAGAAACGCCTCATACTATATTGAAGAGTATGGCTTGAGCTGGTCAAAAATTTATTTTATGGCCATGCCGGGGACTCCTCTCTATAGAAAACTCTTCTCGCTCAAAGACCAGTCAGCAACTTATCTTTTCCGAGTAAAATCGGCCGAGAAGCTTTTGGTTTTAAACGAGCGAGAGTATGCCCGCGTGTACGAAGCCACGCGCGATGGCATATTGGACAGCATAGAGAGGGTGCCGGCGCTCTTCATCAGCTGGTACTCTGCGGACTCATCAAGGTTTGCGGAATATGCCGACCCGACAGAGGCACAGGGCTTCATCATCCTGCTTAACGGCCTCTTTCGCAAAGTTGCAGGAGGTAATTTCCAGCCTATGGAAATAAGAGAGATAACCGGCCCGTTCATTAAGGTTGATTTTTTCAAGGAGCCAGAGGCGAAGACCTACTTTGAGTTCATGCTGAAACGCCTGTATGGATTCGGCTTCTTAAGCTACTTAAAAATGAAAGATCATTATCTCATCGCCGCGCCCCCAGACGAAGCAACCAGGAAGATGCTTTCTCTGGCCTGGGACGAGGCCCAAGAATACATGTCTCGCAAGTAAAATAAACACTTGCGGGATTTTTTATACATAATTTTAATCCATGGCTAATTCGCACGAATTAGCCAATGGGGGAAAATTCAAAAAAATTCAAGTTGGCTTGCTTTTTTACGGGGTTATGATAAATTTTTCTCATGGCAATAAAACTTACACCGGTTAAAACAGACGAGCGAGCCTCGCTTGATTTCAGGTCCGGGGACACGGTCCGCGTCTGGTCAAAAGTTATTGAGAAGGATGGCAAGACACGGCTTCAGGCTTTTGAGGGCTTGACCTTAGCGCGCAAGCACGGCAGGCAGAGTACCAATGCCACGTTCACTTTGAGGAAGACTGCCCTCGGCGTCGGAGTGGAAAGGATTTTTCCGCTTCACTCGCCCTCGATTGACAGGATTGAAGTCATCCGCCGGGGGAGCGCCCGCCGGGCCAAGCTCTACTACATCCGCGACAAGGCCGCCAAAGAAATTAGGAAGAAGATGAAGAGCGTTACAGTTCCGAGTGCGAGCAAGACGGTCAGGGTTGAAGCAAGTCAAACTGAATCATAAAAAACCGCTCCGATCTAGATCGGAGCGGTTTTTTTTCCAAAATAATTGGTAGACGCTATTACCTTGAGCGATATTATATTAAATGTTATCATCGAAGTGTGGGGAATAGAGGAACAAAACCAAAAAATAAGGTAAAAATAAAATGGTCGCCCAAATTTGCTTATGCCATTGGTCTTTTGGTAACAGATGGAAATTTATCATCCGATGGCAGACATATTGTCTTCGTCTCTAAAGATATTGAGCAAATAAAAAACTTTCTTAAAAGTTTAAAAATAAAAGTCAAAATAGGCAAAACTTCTTCCGGGTATGACGGAAATTTTTCACATCGGGTGCAATTTGGGGATGTGATTTTCTATAAATATTTAGAATCAATGGGATTATCTCCAGCAAAATCTAAGATTATAGGGGCCATTGATGTTCCAGATAAATATTTTTTTGATTTCTTACGTGGTTGTTTTGATGGCGACGGTTGCTTTTATTCATATTGGGACCCACGCTGGAGGTCAAGTCATATGTTTTATGTTGAATTTGTTTCTGCAAGTCTTGACCATATTGAATGGCTCAGACAAGAATTAAAAAAAAGAACAGGAGTGTTTGGCCACATCACCAAGGATGGCAGAAAAATAACATATCAATTAAAATATGCAAAAAAGGAATCACTAGAAATTATCAAGAAAATGTATTATAATCCTCAAGTTGTTTGCTTATCTCGTAAAAAAGTAAAAATTAAGAAAGCCCTGATTATTGAAAAAATGCAACAAAAAAAATACAAGCAGACAAAAATGCGCGGGTGTTGTAACTAGTAGCCAAGCAGGATTGAGGTTCCTGTGCCCGCAAGGGCGTGGAGGTGCAATTCCTCTCCCGCGCACAAGACCTCACCCCGTCACTCGCGAGCGACGGGGTGAGGTGGTAATTTTATGGTGCCCATGGAGGCTATGGTGTAACGGTTAACACAGAGGTTTGTGGAACCTTTAATTCGGGTTCGATTCCCGATAGCCTCCCCTAAAACACGTTCGGGCGAACATTTTGCGAGCTAGTCCGAGTGTTCACTCGAACGCCCTAGGAAGCAAAATGTTTTAGCCCTTGAAATATTTATTAAAATTTGGTATAAATTTTATATGTCTAAATTCGTCAACAATTGCAAAAATGCTCACCGATACGGCCAAAGATTTTTTAACCATCTTTTGACCAAGCATCTTTTCACAACCTTGGTGATTTTGGCTTTCGTCACCGGTCTCGTCTACTGGGCCGTTTCCCGCGCCCCGGCCGCCCCTGAGACCCCGCCAGATTGGGTGTGGGCCAATCAAATCGGCGGCACCGGAGCTGATGCGGCCCGGGCAGTGGCCACAGATTCGGCCGGCAATATATATGTCACCGGCAGTTTTGAAGGCACGGATGTTGATTTCGATCCTGGTTCGGGCGAAACTCTTTTAACAAGCGCCGGCGGCACTGACATTTTCGTGGCCAAATATGATTCAAACGGCGATCTTGATCTTACTTTCACACCATTTCCCATAGGCGGAACTCAAGATGATTCTGGTAATGGCATAGCTTTTGATCCGTCTGGTTCAGGTTCTATTTATATCACGGGCTCTTTCAACTCTTTTGGAGGCACTGTTGATTTTGACCCAGGTCCCGGTACCACTGGCCTGATAAGCACACTCGGTTCAGCTGATATATTCGTGGCCAAATATGATTCAACTGGCGCTTTGCTATTTGCTAAACGAAACGGCGGCAGCGATCTTGATGCCGGTAATGCCGTCACCTTTGATGCTAGTTATATTTACATCACAGGATTTTTTACTCGCAATGGTAATGACGCTACTTTTTGCCCTGGAGAAGGAACCCAGGCCATAATTCCTTCGGATACTACCAGCAGGGATATTTTTACAGCCATATATGACAACACTACTTATGATTGCTTAGGATCCATCATCGCCGCTAGTACTATCAGCGCCAGTAATGATGAGGAAGGTTTAGGGATCGCCTTAGACTCTAGTTCAAATATTTACGTCTCTGGTTATTTCTTTGATAGCGTCACTTTTGATGATCCAGCTTCAATTACCCCGCTGACAATTTATAGTCTTGGCGACGGAGATGCTTTCGTAACAAAATATCTTGATGTTGGTAGTGGCGCCAATCTTACTTGGGCCAAAGCTATGGGCGGCAATGTGGGCGCCGCTGATGCCGCCAAAGGTATAGGCGTAGATTCCGCTGACAATGTTTATGTCACTGGCCTTTTTGCGGGGGATGCGACAACTCCATATACGGCATTTAACTGGACGGAGACTAATGGTACACCGCCAGATGATTTTTTGACAAATACTACTGTCCGGTCACTTGCCATATTCGGAACAAACCTTTTCGCCGGGACTGCTAACGATATATTTAGTGAGATATTTAAATCAATCGACGGCGGAGATACTTGGACTTCGACTTTAGCAACTTCAGAAATCCAATCATTTGTCTTAGACGGAACAAACAACAATATTTTCGTGGGGACCGGCCAAAGTGGTGTCTTTTTATCAACCGACAATGGAACAAATTGGACAGATGCCAACGGTACGCCGCCAAATAATTTGACAAATAGTAATGTCCAATCACTTGCCATAAGCGGAACAAACCTTTTTGCCGGGACTTTTGGCGGCGGCGTATTTCGATCAAATGACAATGGAGCCAATTGGACTAATGTCGGTAGCATTAGTACCGGTCTGACACAAACCTTTGTTCTAGCATTAGCCATAGACGGCATAAATATTCTTGCCGGGACTTATGGCGGCGGCGTATTTCGATCAAATGACAATGGAGCCAATTGGACTAATGTCGGTAACATTAGTACCGGTCTGACAAATGCCAATGTTCAAGCATTAGCCACAGACGGCACAAATATTTTTGCCGGGACTTTAGACGGGGTCTTTTTATCAACTAACGATGGCAGTAATTGGACCCAGGTCAACGGTACGCCGCCAAATAATTTGACAAATCTTACTGTCCGATCACTTGCCATAAGCGGCACAAACCTTTTCGCCGGGACTGCCGACGGAGTCTTTTTATCAACTAACGATGGCAGTAGTTGGACTCCGGTTAATAATGGTTTAACGAATCTTAGTGTCCAAGCATTAGCCACAGACGGAACAGATATTTTTGCGGGGACTAACGGTAGCGGAGTGTTTAAGTC
>MFVF01000012.1:0-14993 GCA_001785965.1 Candidatus Nomurabacteria bacterium RIFCSPLOWO2_01_FULL_42_20 | reverse complement strand
TTGCTACCGCCGATGTTTTTGCGGCCAAGCTTGATCCTGCTGATGGCAGTATTGTGACTTCTGGCTGGCCGAAAAGAATGAGCGCCGAGGCAGTGGAACTTCCATCACTCGCGCTTGATGAATTTGATAATGTTTATGTCGCCGGAGACTTCATAGGTGCGGGGGTAGATTTTCTCGGCGAACTACTGACTTCTGGCAATAGCGGCAGTAGCAGGGACACCTTTGTCGCCAAACTTGATACTGATGGCGTATTGCAATGGCTCAAACAGGCTGGTCTCAACACCGGCAGTGCTTCCGCGCTCGACCTATCGGCTGTTGCCGAAGACGAATTGCGGGTCGCTGGATATTTTAATGACACGGTCACTTTCGACGACATCGACCGAACTTCTCTTGGAGGACTCGACGGCTTCGTCACTGGTCTTGAGTTTGCGCCCCCTAATAATGCGCCCGTAGCCGATGCAGGTCCGGATCAAACGGTTAATGAAAGCATTGAAGTTACCTTAGATGGCTTGGGGAGCTCTGATCCAGAGTCTGACCTGCTAACTTATTCTTGGACGCAGACTGCCGGTACGACTGTTACACTGACAGGTGCTGATACAGTAGCTCCAACTTTTACGGCCCCGAGTGTTTCCTGCAGTGAGTCGCCGATAACGTTCACATTTCAACTCATAGTCAACGATGGTGAATTTAATAGTGCCCCAAGTACTAGCGACGTTTTTGTCAATAGAACAAGAAGTTGTATTACGGCCAGCGGCTCATATGCTCGCCTGCCACAGCCACCAACACCACCACCACTGCCGCCAGCGCCTGAAAAACCAAAACCAGAAGCGCCACCACCAACTGAATGTCCTCTTGGCCAAGTTTTAGTAGAAGGAGTGTGCGGCTCTCCGCCCGGTTCAGTTACTCTCGAGGAGCTAGCGCTACTGCCAGAGGCGGTAACGTTAATGAAAGAAGAAAAAGAATTTGCTCCCGGATTAGGAGCACCGACTGGATTAGCGGTAATTCTGACACCCGAGGTACTTGACCGAGAACGGCTATTAGAAGAAAGGCCATCAGAATTATTAGCGCCAGAAGGTTTGCGGGTAGTTGAAGCACCGACGAGACTAGAAATAAGACCAGAAGAAGCTGTCAAATTTAGACCACAACCATTTCAACCACAACTGCTAAGACCCCTTCAGCCAGTTCTTGAGCAAGTTCGGCCATTTGTTGATTTCGCTTTTAATTTTTATCGTGATCTAGCCCGAAAAGTTGTTCAAAATCTTAATCTTCAAAATATATTCCCAAACATATTCTCACCTCAACAAAATGGATTTCAACCACGTGACCTCCGAATTGAAGTTAAATGATTAACACGGATAAAAACGGATTTTCACGGATCAATTAATGCGCCGCCTGATATCTAATTTATTTGAACCAAAGTTTATTAAAAAACCTAATTTAAAATTTGTTCCCTTAAGATAATGGATTAATTGCTGCTCATAATCTTTAGGCATAAACGGAACAGCTTTTATCTCGATGATAATTTTCTTTTCAATAATAAAATCTGGTTTATAATAACCAATTTTTTCTCCCGCATAATTTATCGGTAGCGTTTTTTCTCTTTCTGTTTGTAAATTTGCTTTTTCTAATTCTATCGCTAAAGCCTTTTGATAAACAAGCTCTTTATGTCCAGACCCAAGATTGTTATAAACACTAAAGCAAGCTCCCCGAATTTTATATGATTCATCTTCATATACTAGCTTTCCTTTTTCTTTATTCATAGGCAAATTATATCCCATTTATTCTGTTTTATCTGTGAAAATCCGTTTTGTATCCGTGTAAATCCGCACTTAAGGATTAAGGATAGGGATAAGGATACTAGAATTCTATTCCAAAACCCCCTTCAATTTTTTATAGGGTGGTAAATGAACCCCACCGCCTCCAAATAGGGCAGAGCTAGACCGGGTCTAGCTCTCGAACTATTTATGCCTGCGGATATTTATCAACGAATAAGTATTTTTTTCAATAAAAAAATAGAAACGGACATTTCCGTCTACTCTGGCCTGCCAGAGACCTGAGGATTCATCATATTTCTTGGCGCGCAAAGACGGATGGCGCAAATTTTGAAGAAGGAAAGATACCTGTTTATCAAATTTATTCTGTATCGCTTTTGGAAATTTATTTAATTTTTCCTTAAAATCAGGGTGGTAAGCGATTTTCATATTCATTTACGAATGGAGAGATTTTATAAGATCCTTGACATTATCAAAAGGGCCGATGACTTTTCCCCGGCGAACTTCGCGGACGGCCTGGGTTAATTCTTTATCTAGTTTGTCATAAAATTTCTCCTGTTTTCCAGGCACCTTAAAAGAATGTTTTATCACTATGTCGTCATTTTGTTTGACGCGCAAAAGGTTCTCGTATTCTCGGCGAGGCAAAATAACAAATCCTTCTTTTATTAAATTTCGCGGAATCGTCAATGTATTCATGCACAGAGTATAGCAAGGGAGAAGAAAAGATGCAAATTTCTATGAAGACTATGGTGAAAGCGAGCATTCGGAGCTAGAATTCGGGCTAACGGGGTTGACCCCCACACCTTTCGTTACGATGCGCTTTGCGCGTTGCCTTCGGCAACATCGTAACGAAAGGTGTGGGGGTTGACTTTTTTCATTTTTATGATATGGTTGAGGATAGTTTAACGCATTTTTTAAAGTAGTTTTTTAACAATTTACTAACCAAAACCTTAAAATTATGAGAAAGTTTATCATCTTATTATTAGTTTTTGGTTCATCAGCTATAGCTTATGGACAAGTCCCCGGCAAAAGCCGAGCAGAGTTGGATTCAATTAGAATAGCGAAACTTGAGGCAAACAAAGCGGCTCGGCAGGCAAAGCTGGACTCAATCCAAAGCATAAGAGACGCAAAGATTGCGGCTCGGCAGGCAAAGCTGGACTCAATTCAAAGAGAAAAGGATTTCAAAACGGCATTAAAAAGTATCGAGAACATTGATACAATAAGTGTCGAAATTGGGCGCCTTAATCTTTTAGAATATATCGCGGCTGGAAATTATCGGAAAGTAGATGACAAAATTACTGAAAAGAACTTTGTAATACGGCCAAGCGTCAAGCCAGGAAAAGTAAAGGTCGCACTGGTGCAGTTTGCAAAACAGACACCTGTGGACTTGGCCTTAAAGACAGTAAAACAACTCTATCTCTACCCCGCTTCGATTGAGTATTTGCTCGCGGTTGGGACATGTTACGAGGTAGGAGAAGAATTCCCGATTGCCGCCCCGATAGAACCCAACGGAATTAGAATGACCCGGGTTTATATTCCAGCAATAGAGATCGCTGTAGGAGAAATTAGCGGGGAAAAAGGCAAAATGTTATCCCTTTACCCCAGGGATAGCTTTTATCTGGGTTTTGATCTGGATCAGAATTTTCTTTTTCTGGCTCTCTTTGAGCCAGTTACAGAATAAATCTGTTCCGGCTTCGCGCAACAAATAGCCCCACTTTTTTATTTAGTCGGGGCTTTTTTATTCCTCATTTATCCAACATCCAACATCCAATATCCATATCCATATCCAGTATCCGTAAGGATAATGATAATGATAATGATATTCCTCTTGTCAGGTATTTTTGAGTAAGTTATAATTAACTTGCTTCATTTAGGAGTTGGAGCAATCAGTGTTGATCAGTCCCTTATCAGCGTTGATCAGTGATTGAAGGGAGTTGGAGTACGTAAGGATTATTCAATATCCATAAGGATAAAGATATATAAATAATTTGCTAGTTGCTAGAAGCTAGCCGCTAGAAGCCACGTTTAGTACTTAATTAAAAATTATTATCAGTTTATTATTTTAATTTCTAACCAAATTTTTCATTCGTATTAATTTGTAGATTCGGATGAATTCGCAGGTTAGGATCGCGTTTATGACAAAAACATTTAATTTATCAGGGTTGATCAGAACTAAATCAGTGTTGATCAGCATAATGGCTTTAGCCATAGTCGTCAGCCTCTTTGCTTTCGCCGTCAATACCGCAGACGCGCAAGCTGGCCCATTTAGTCACTGGGGCTTCAATGAAGGAAGCGGAACAAATGCTCTTGATAGTGTCGATGCTAATAATGGAACTATTTACGGCGGCGCCCTTTATGATCCGAATAATAAAATAGAGGGAACTCATTCTTTGCTTTTAAACGGCGTCAATAATTATGTGGGTTTATTTGAGCCACCAGCAAATTCAACAAATCTTTACACTGGCACTCTAGGAGCATGGATTAAAACAGATAATGCTGGCTCATCATTTAGAGGAATTTTTTTAAAACAATTGGCCTATTCTATGTTTTTGAACAATAACGAATTTGGTCTTTATGATTGGAGTGGCGGCGGATGGAGAGGAAGTGGGACATTTCTTAATGATAATAACTGGCACTATGTTGCTGTTACTTTCCAGAGCGGAGTTACGAACGGGACAATTCTTTATATTGATGGGGTAGCAAAAGTTACAACCACAATGACTGTACTTAGTCAAAGCGAGGGTGTAGTCATGGGAGCGGGAAATAACCCGGGAACCGTACAATTCTTCAAAGGCAACATCGATAACGTCAAAATTTACAACAGTGTGCTTACTGCTTTTGAAATTCTAGGAGAATACACACAGAACGCACCATTTCAAATTACCACAAGTAGCCTGCCTCCTAACACCATCGGTGTTTCTGCTTCTCATCAATTGATAGCGGTAGGCGGAACTCCTCCTTACACTTGGGGTCCAGTTTCCGGAACTCTTCCTCCTGGCATGACACTAAGTCCAAGCGGTGTTTTTAGCGGAATTCCTACTACAGGAGGAGTATTTAATTTTACTGTTACGGCTACAGATAATAGCAGCCCCGTGAAAACTGCAACTAAACAACTTAAAAAAAATGTGCGGCCTGCATGGCCTGGCGGCGACGGAACTCCAGGAAACCCGTTTCAGATTACTGGTTGTGAACTGCTTCAGGCAATGGAGGAGAATCTTGTTGCATACTATAAATTAAATAATAGTATTGATTGTTCTGATACAGTTAATTGGGACAACGGCGCCGGCTTTAAGCCTATTGGTAAGACGGATCTTGAGTGGCCTTTTTCAGATACTTTTCAGCAGTTTACGGGTTCTTTTGACGGTATGGGCTTTACAATCTCTAACTTGTTTGTAAACAGACCTGGAGAAAATAGCGCTGCTCTTTTTGGTTTTACAAACAACTTTGCCAATATAAAGAATGTTACGCTGGAAAATTTTGATTTAACTGGAGGTTGTTTAAATTCAGGTTGCGGTGTTGCTACTTTGATTGGTTTTACTTATAGGACAAGCATTTTGAATGTTAATGTTATCGGAGGTAATTTTGAAGGTATTCGGCAGGTTGGTAGTGCAGTTGGTAATCTCTTTGGCTCTTCTTCTGCTACTAATGTTCATGCTGAAAATGTTACCGTAACTAGCACCCAAGGTCAGTCTGGTGGCTTGTTTGGTCGTGTTCAGGACGGGAGCGTTGTTGATAGAAGTTCATCCCGTAACGCAACTGCTTTTGGTACCGTGGGCGGCCAAGTAGCCGCTTTCGTTGGTAATTGTCTTAGAAGCACTATTCGAAATAGTTATACAACGGGAGGAATTATAATTACCACTGCCGCTGGTGGTGGTTTTACTGGTGGCGATTCTGGTTGTTTGATTGAAAATACTTATGCTGTTGCTAGCGTAACATCTTCTGGTTCTGGCGGTCATTCAGCTTTTGTTCAATTTTTTTCGGGGGCGGTGGGTATTGCTAGGAATAGTTGGGCTGCTACTGCATTTTCGGGAAGTACTCGCTATGGTTTTGCTCGCAAAGGTTCTAGTCCGGATTGTGATACTGGTACTTTCTGGGATGCGGACGTATCTGGACCAACTACTGCTGGCTGTGGCACCGGTAAAACAACGGCACAAATGACAACACAATCTACTTTTGTTGGTTATGATTTTGCGAGTACTTGGAAGATTGTTCCTCATCCTACTACTGGCCTTCCTTCATATCCTTGTTTACAATGGCAGGCTAATGCTACTTGTGTTTGGCCTGCCATTCCATCCGACACCACTCCGCCAACTGTCGCCATCGTAAGTCCTACCGCGGATGACATCTTAACTTCAACAACTGTCACTGTCACTGGTACGGCGTCTGATGATGTCGGCGTAACGGGAGTTACTGTCAATGGAGTTAACGCCACTACAAGCGACAATTTTGCTAATTGGACGGCCACGGTTTCCGTCACTCTTCCAGCCAATGTTGGTGATCCAGCTTTGAATTTCACCGCCACCGCCACTGATGCTGCTAACAACTCCGCTTCAGATACTAAACTCGTTGACAATGACGGCATCGATGCGGTCGTCGACACTGATGATAACTTTTACTCCAACACCTTCACCGATGGGGTAACCAACGGCACCGTCACTGCTCGCAGCGGCTGGACTCTCCACATCAGTGACATAACAACCAACACGCCTAAGACATTGGGTACATTTTCTGTCACAGAGAACGGCGTCCAAGCAATAATCACCGGCAGCGGTACGGCTAACGCAACAATTAATACTTGCCACACCTTTCCCACTTCTTCTTCCCCCGAAACAGTGATCCTGAAAGCAAACAACGACACTGGCAATATCACCTGCGTTACCACTTCTACTGGTACTAACAACACCACCATGCTAACTGCTGTTCAAGCGGCAACATCGCTAAGCCTTAAAAAAGGCCTGACTACGATCAACCTCTCTACCGGCCAGACTGGCGGCGCCGGTTCGCCCTTCATGGCCGCTAAAGAAAATGAGCTAAACATCAACAAAAACATAGAGTGGAAAGTAACTAATCAAACAACAAACTATACCTACATGACCGGTGTCCTTGTTCCCAATGACGCTAAAGACATTGACTTCACCGGCACCGAAGAAGCTCCCGAGAGCATTACAGTTAAAAACCTCACCGCTAATATAACCAACACCTTCACTTCTGATAGTGACACCATTACTTTATCTCCCGGCGACGTCTTTACCGATCAATGTCTTGGTGTCGGCGGCAACACTGGCAATACCGGCTGCCCGTTTGCCAAGAAAGTGACCGTTGGCGGAACTTTGATCAACATGGCCAATAAAACAACTGTCCAGTTTCCGCCTGTCGGAGGGACAATTCGGCTCTTCCCAAGACAGTATTCTTCAACCGCTTTAGAATTCCAGAATCTGGATAATACCTTCGAAAATGGCCCCAAGATTTCCGAATGCGTGATCAGTTCCGTCAGTGCCAACTGGGGCGAGTGCACCCTTGGCGTACCGACGCCGGCTCAATATTTTGTCATTGCCAAATTTGCCACCAGACTAGGCAATTTCTACGGCGGTTTGCCCAATTACGAGAATAGTTTCGGAGCTGACGGTTTGGCTCGCGAAAGAATTCATGGCGTGGTTATTATCCGTCCGGATGGACAGACAATAATGACACCGGGCTTGGTGAGAATATTTACCGGCTCACTCTTGGAAATCGTTGAACCGGCTTTGCTTGAAATCGAGAACGGAATTAACTATGTGCCGTTTGTTTATGAAACCCCTGATCAATACTGGCAGATTGTCACCAACTTTACGCCGCCCTCAGGCTGTACTTCCGATATTTCTTCTTACGAGGACAGCATCGCCGATGGAATGAAATCCGCTGTCTTTACTCTTAGTTGCGATACATCGCAACTCGCAGACTCACGCAGACTATACGCAGACGGACGCAGACTAGTCGCTCAAGTCGGCGCGACTGTTTCTCAAGCGGCAAAAGTCAGTCATCATATTGAAGATTGCACCAAGAAAAATCCCGCCGGCAAAACAGTTTGCCGACCCCAAACTGTTTCTTCCGTTATTGAAGTCTTGAAAGCGGCCGGCAAACCCGCCGGCGGCAAGCCGCTCTCGGCGGGAAACACTTCCCTCTGGAAAATGGTCGAGCAGAAATACAATAACGGACCTACTAGTGTTGCCAACAAAGTCATAGAAATTGCCAAGGCAAACGATATAGCCATCCCGGAATGGGGCATCGCCGGCCGAATTGATTCAAGAAGCTTATCGGCGTCAGCGATTGAATCTCTCCTTCGCTAACCTTTGCATGCTATAATTTAATTATGCCTAAACAACCGAGAATAATTGAAAAAGGTAAAATTTATCACGTTTTTAATCGTGGTGTCGAAAAGCGCAAGATTTTCATGAATGATCAGGACTACAGCCGTTTCATTATTGGCCTTGAATTTTTTAATCAGAAAAATCCTATAGATCTTTGGGGTTTTCTAACTAAAAATTTAAAAGGAAAGAATGTTCAAAAGTTACTAGCTGAAAAATTGAAAGAAGAACGTGCAAAAAAATCTAAGCCGATTGTTGAAATATTAGTTTTTTGTTTAATGCCCAATCATTTTCATTTAGTTATTCGTGAAATTGTTGAAGGTGGCCTTTCATGGTTTATGAACAAAATGGGTGGTTACAGTTCTTATTTTAACAAGCAAAACAAACGAGTCGGGCCGCTTTTCCAATCTCGTTTTAAGTGTGTACTGATCAATAATGACCAACAACTTCAAGCCATTTTTAATTATGTTCATACTAATGCGGTTGAACTGATTGAGCATGGCTGGAAAGAATTTAGAGTTAAGGATTACAAAAAAGCAATTGATTTTCTGAATAATTACAAATGGTCCAGTTACCGTGATTATATCGAAGAGCCAACAAATTCACTGGTAACTAATCGCGACTTCTTCAATAATTTACTAGATGGCAGCAATGGTTGCCGAGATGCAGTTGAAGAGTGGATCAAATTTAAAGCTCAAGATATTATAGGAGCTGGAGATGAAGAGTTGGAATCTATTTTCTTAAATTAAAATTCAAGGCCAGAGGAGGACCAGGTCCTCCTCTGGCCTTTGGGGGAGTCCTTTGTTCAGGCGATTGTTCAAGCTGGGGAGCGATTTGCTTTTTGGCGTTGATTTGATAAAATCATTATCATGAATTACGCATGTGAACACAGAGAGCACCGGCTAAGAAATACTCTAATATTAATAGCTTTTTTAATAATAATTTTGCTTATTGTTGGCATGTTTACGAAACCGCGCGCAGCCAGCAAGGACGAATCTAATCAAATGGAAAATGTACAAAATAATTCGGAATTAACAATGGAAATTTTGAAAGAAGGCGCTGGTGTGCAAGTTCAAAACGGTCAAATTGTCTCCGTGCACTACACGGGCTGGTTGGCAGACGGCCCTTCGACGGAGCTCAGGGCAGGCACAAAATTTGATTCAAGTCTTGATCGCGGAGCGCCATTTGAATTTACGCTCGGCGCGGGACAAGTCATCAAAGGCTGGGACTTGGGCGTCTCTGGCATGAAAGTGGGCGAAAAAAGGAAGCTGACTATTCCTCCAGAGTTCGCTTATGGCGAGCGGGGCGCCGGAGGAGTTATTCCGCCGAATGCCACGCTTATCTTTGAGGTGGAACTATTAGAAATAAAATAATCAGAATGATTCGAATTAATATCCGAATGCCCCGAATAAAATTCGTGAAATTCGGATGAAATTCGCAGATTAGGATTACATAATTATGGAACTTTTTAAAAACAAAAATGTCAGTAATTTACTAATCGCCCTTTTGGTTATTTTGGTTTTATTTTTTGCTACTAAAACTATTTCTGAAATAAAGGCGCTCCGATATGTCGGTGCGGGGATAGGGCCCGCGACAACAATTTCTTTTGAGGGCAAAGGCGAAATTTTCGCCAGTCCCGATATTGCCAATATTTCTTTTTCTGTTCGAGAGAGCGGCAAGACTCAAAAAGAAGCTCAAGACAAGGTAAGTGTAAAAGTTAATAAGGTTATAAAGTTTGTAAAGGAAAATGGTGTGGCTGAGAAAGATATCAAGACCGAAAATTATAGCGCCTATCCGCAGTATGATTATGGGCCGCAGTGTATTGACTATCCTTGCCCGTCCCAGAAGCCGCCGAAGATTATCGGTTTTGAAGTCAATCAAAATATCAGCGTTAAAGTAAGAAACGTAGATGAGACCGGAAAAATTTTAGATCTTCTGGCTTCCGCTGCGGTAACTGATATAAACGGTCCGAATTTTGAGATTGATGAAATAGAAAAGGTTCAAGCCAAGGCCCGTAAACTTGCCATTGAAGACGCCAAGGCCAAAGCTGAACAATTAGCCAAAGATTTAGGAATCCGACTGGTTCGCATTGTGAACTTCTCTGAAGGCGGCAATTATCCGATTTATGGAAGGGCAGAATTTAAAGCGCTGTCAGCTGATGACGCCATACCCTTGCCTGAAATTCCGGTTGGCGAGAATAAAATTGTCTCGAACGTGACCATTACCTACGAAGTAAGATAGGTCTTGCAATTTTAAATCAAAGGGGTATTATATTTTTAAGGCCCCGCGAGGGGTTTTAAAAAAGCCTAAAAAGCAAATTTATGAGCAAAATAACAGAATTTTTAAAAGAGACTAAGGGAGAATTGAAACAAGTTGAATGGCCAACGCGCAAAGTTACGACCTTTTTCACCATTCTGGTCATTTTAATTTCGATAGCCGTGGCCTATTTCTTGGGCTTGTTCGACTTTATATTTTCTACCGGATTAACTAAATTACTTGAAAACTAACAAAACAAATACCACGAATCTATCCCCCGACCCGGGTCGGGGGACGAATACCACGAATTAATATTAGCGGTATTAGACAGAGATTAGTGGTATTAGTGACCTTATGGCGAAACAAGAACTACAAGCAGAAAGGAATTGGTATGCCATCCATACTTATTCCGGATATGAAAATGCTGTGATGAGAAATCTCAAACAGCGCATCGAGTCGCTCGGCATGAATGACAAGATTTTTAACGTGATCGTGCCGATAGAAAAAAAGATAAAAATCAAGGGCGGCAAGCGCGCTGAAGTGGAAGAGAAGATATACCCCGGCTATATCTTAGTGGACATGGTCGTGACTGATGATTCTTGGTTTGTCGTGCGCAATACTCCGCGCGTGACCGGCTTCGTCGGTTCGGGGGTAAATCCAGTCCCGCTTTCAAAACAGGAAGTTGATTCCTTGTTCAGCAAGATGAAGGCCTCGGAAGGAGTCGTCAAGCACAAAATCGATCTTGAGGTCGGAGAAACAGTATTAGTGATTGACGGCCCGTTCAAAGACCTTGAAGGAAAAGTTTCCCAAGTTGATCAAGAGCGCGGCAAGATTAAAGTCTTGGTTTCCATGTTCGGCCGCGAGACACCGGTGGAACTCGACTTTTTACAAGTCAAAAAGATATAAAAAGTCGAGTCAAGTTCCAAATAACAAATTCCAAATCACAAACAATCTCAAAATCCCAATTTCTAAATTTGAATTTTGATCATTGGAATTTGTTTGTAATTTGGTGCTTGTAATTTGTAATTTAAGC
The DNA here is from genome assembly GCA_001785965.1 of Candidatus Nomurabacteria bacterium RIFCSPLOWO2_01_FULL_42_20. GTDB lineage: Bacteria > Patescibacteriota > Minisyncoccia > Phycocordibacterales > CAZVEC01 > 2-01-FULL-42-20. The sequence continues at coordinate 3,588 of MFVF01000012.1, read as the reverse complement.
CAGCCCTTGTCTTTTCTTAGAATTTCACTTAATCTATAACAACATATGGCAAAAAAAATAACCAAAAAAATAAAATTACAAATTCCGGCCGGCAAGGCGACCCCCGCGCCGCCTTTGGGTCCCGCTCTCGGCCAGGCCGGCATTAACATTGGCGATTTCGTTACCAAGTTTAATGCCGCGACAGCCAAGATGGCCGGCGAGACGCTCGGTGTCGTGGTGAGCGTTTATGAAGACCGCAGCTACACCTTTGCTTTAAAAACTCCCCCGGCTTCAAGTCTGATACTCAAAGCGGCCGGAGTGGAAAAAGGTTCCGGCAAAACTCCGGTAACTAAGGCCGGTAAAATTTCAAAAGCGCAACTGCGTGAAATTGCCGAAAAGAAAATGCCGGACTTGAATACGGCTGATATTGAGCAAGCCATGAAAATCGTGGAAGGCCAAGCGCGCTCGGCCGGCATCGACGTCAAAGACTAAATACTAAATTCTGCTCAAGTTTTCTTATTTAAACTCCCGTCAAGGAGCCTCCTTGACGGGATAAAAGTGTATCTCGTTAAACAAGCGATCGCCTTGTTAACGAGATAGATTAAAGCAAAATATCCCGATCGAGATAAAGCTTGGGCAGCATTGCCTCTGGCTTCCAATTCTTGATCAATTTTTTCAAATTTTTTTGACTTTGGTATTTTCCCCCTTTAGTGTAATCATGCTTAAATATTTCACCGGTTTCAAAAAAAATCATTTGAGCAATTCGTCGGCCGACGACGAGCGGAATGGCGTAATGACTTGAGTTGTTGGTAATTTCCATGGTCCAGCGATTAATATAGCCGACATCGCCCCAGCCGGCGCATTTGCAAACTTCAATAAAATTACGGCCTAGAGAACTCCGTGCTTTCATCATTGTTGTTATGTGATTTTGGCCGCCGATAAATTCATTAGTATGAGCTAAAATTGTTTCCCCGGGCTGCAGTAATATTATTTTATCAGCCGGTTTGATGCCTTCCCACTTGAAATTATATTTCTCAAAAATTTTCTTCGCCTTTTCCGCCTTTAGCGGTTTAATACCCCAAACATGATCGGTGTGTACTTTAGACCAAATATTGTAGATATTGTGATAATGACGGGTTGGTTTTTCTCTGAAGTACCACTCGCCGAGGGTGACATCAAAAGAAGAGGTGCTTAAATTTTCCTTTTTAAAAGGATAAATTACGATGTCGCCCCGCTTCATTTCCGAGAGGATTTTTTTGTCGCTTAGAGCCATTGTTTCTAGAGTATAGCAAAAAGACAAAATAAAAAAAGCCCACAAACATTGTGAGCTTTCACTTTTCGTTATGGAATTATATAGATGAATATCGAACAGCAATCACGTCTTTCCCTCGCTTGATATCCCATTCCGATTCGGATTCATCAACATAGAGCGTGATGCCGGGGAAATTCTCCCGAAGCGACTTTGTCACTTTAAGAGCAACCGCTCGTTCAGTCGGATGGACGCGAGTGCCGGTCCGCAATTCCACGTAATACACGGTTGACGGGAACGTCAGCGTCCGCTCGCACGGCTGCCTGTAGCCCATTGGCACGATGTACTGGAATTCAAGAAGTGTTGACTTGTTAGAAACAAACGGAAAACCCCAGACAGTATGACGATAGCAATCTTTTGTGTTCTTGCTATAAAATTTTTCAATTTTATAAAGAACATTTAAAGATTTCCGATAGAGATCTTCATTAAATATCATCTGTTTCTCATACCAATCCTCCATCCCAAAATTCATCACTGCGCAGGGAACTCTGTTTGTGCCGTCACGGTGCCGGTAACCATCACGCATTGAGCGGTAATCCTGCAGATGAGTAACGCGGCAGTTTCCGAGTTTGCGCATTTCTTTAGGAAGCTCGCATCCTTTTGGACGCTCTTTTAATGCCCAAGACCAGTTTTTCCAAACTGTCTCGAAATCAGTAAGATCATGCCCAAAACGATATTCGGGATAATTTTCTAGGGTAAGGAAATAAGCCGTTTCTTTTCTGACTTTTTTCCAATACTCCGCCTGACCCTCATATAACTTTGGCGGAAACGAGCTTGGATAAATCGCATGTAAAAATTCCATGCAATCCTCCGCCAGCCAGGAAACCTCCGGCAATGGGTCAAAACTCATCTGCTGAAGGTGCTCGCCCAGCTGACGGATGTTCATGATGATGCTCATGTTTGTCTTCGCGCCGCATGGCAAATACGCCCCTAAAATGTCGCATGTTTTAGCATGCACCGCGTTTTCGTATTGGCTTTCTGACTCGTTTTCGCGAGGAAAACGAGCACGCACTGTTTCTTTCATTTTTGGAAGCGCGTCTTTGTAAAAACTAAAAAGCCAATCAAATGCCTCATAAAATTGCTTTATGGCGCTATTCCCAAACGTTTTTTTGAGCGAAAGCGGGTTCAGCCAGCCAACCCCTGTAACATCCACATATCTCGTGGAAGTTTCCTGCCCGGAAAAAAGCGGCCAGTTTTCAAATTGCTTGGTGGCGACCATCGAAAGGCCGTCAATCCAGAGCGGCACAACACCGCAGTCACCGATGCTTTTGTGACCATAGCCCACAAAAAACTTTTCCATAAACTTTTCAGATCCGCGCTTTATTACCTCGGTAAGATTTTTGACAAATCCACCGGCTTCGCGTGAATTAAGCGCTTGAAGCATGGCCTGATTTTCGGGATTTTGCAGCATGCCGCCTGTAATCGTAATTAAGCGGGCGCCAGTCCGGCTTTCGGCAACATGAATAGAATTAAGAATTTCATCTTTTCCGGATGTTTCGGTGTGATCCAGAGCTTCTTCCAGAAGCTTGGCCACTTCATCTCGTGATAGTTTTTTCATTTGTTTTATTTTTAAGGTTATTCCTGTCCAAGATTACTTGAAGGGCCGGCATTTGTCGATTTGCGGCCTGATTTGTTTTTATGCTAAGCTTAATTCCCTCATCCCCTAAATAGCATAAGACTTATGCAAGACAAAGAAATAGAAAAATTGATAAAAGCTGAGCGAGCACGGCAGAAAAGCGTCATTAATTTGATTGCTTCGGAAAATTATGTTTCAGATGATGTCCTGCGCGCGCTTGGGTCGGAGCTGACAAATAAATACGCCGAAGGTTATCCGGGCCGGCGCTATTATGGCGGTAATGAAATAATAGATAAAATTGAAAAACTGGCTCAAAGTAGGGCATTAAAACTTTTTGGACTAACAGAAGATAAATGGGGAGTTAATGTCCAGGTTTTGTCCGGATCGCCCGCCAATTTTGCCGTTTATTCCACGCTCGTGCCAATTGGCGGAAAAATAATGGGAATGAAATTAATTTCTGGCGGACATCTGACTCACGGACATAAAGTTTCTATGACTGGGAAATTATGGACTCAAGTTTCTTACGGCCTTGATCCAAAAACAGAAAGATTGAATTTTGAAGAAATAGAAAAAATTGCCTTAGAGAATAAGCCCGACATTATCGTGGCTGGCTTCACGGCCTATCCGCGGATTATTGATTGGAAAAAGTTTCGGCAGATTGCCGACAAAGTCGGAGCTATTTTGATGGTAGATATGTCGCATTTGTCGGGCTTGGTGGCAGGCA
>MFVF01000011.1:966-17255 GCA_001785965.1 Candidatus Nomurabacteria bacterium RIFCSPLOWO2_01_FULL_42_20 | reverse complement strand
TGGTCTGCCGGAGTCCCTCGCCAATTTTTACATAGTTTATAATATTGACCCGGATGGAAACCTAACTTCATTTAAGACGCTGACCTTAGAAGATCTCAAGCGGCAGGATATTCTTTTCTCGCCGACTATCGGGCTTAATCGAAGGCTTATCCGCCTTGGCGATGTTTTTAGCGCCTCCGGCTTTGCGACCCAGGGTTCCTTGATTGAATTTGAAATTGACGGTCAAAAAATTGCAACAACCGCTATTGCTGGAAAAAACGGCAAATATGAAGCTCTGCTTAGCACTGCAAATCTCTTGTTAGGCAACCACTCTGTTCGCGCCAGGCAATTGGTTGACGGCACTCGAAGCGATTTCTCGCCGAATAAAACCTTTACTATTACCAACCTTTTCGTTCCCGCGCAGGATTTTAATCAAGACGGCAAAGTTAACATCCAGGATATAAATATCTTCCTAGCGCGCTATCTGCATAGCAACCCGGAAATTAGAGCATTGGCTGATTTGAATAAAGACGGTATAATTGATTTGAGTGATTTTAGCATTATGCTTACAAATCTAACTAAAACTCCTTAAATGGCGGCTAAAAAGAAAAAAAATATTAATTTTATTATTTCAGCCTTGGTGATTTTGGCCGGAGTTTTTTTGTATGCTTTTGTTTTGCCAAAGTTTCAAACAGAGGCCGCCACTTTCAGGCTTCTCTCCACCGGCGAGACTTTTACAATCGGCGAAACTTTCAGCATGGACATTAAAATTGACAGCGAAGACAAGAGCATAAATGGCGCTCAAGCCACTCTCCAATTTCCGGCTGATAAAATAGAAGTGACTAAATTAGATAAAACTGATTCGGTTTTTAATCTTTGGCTGGCAGAACCGAGCTTTGACAATCAAAAAGGCGAAATTAGATTTATTGCCGCCTCAATCTCCGGATTCTCCGGGGCGTCTCTGCAGGTTTTGAAGGCGACGTTTAAAGTCAAGGGAATCGGCACTGCCGACATTGTCGTTTCCGACGGAGCGATTACGGCTTCCGACGGTAGCGGCACAAATGTTTTCTCAACCAGTCAGGGCCTCGGACTCCGAATAGTTCGAAGCAAGGCGGAAATTGCTCGCCCGCCAGAAGCGGGTCCAGTTACCGAAGAAGCTCTGGGGTTTCCAGCCAAGCCGGTCGTAAAAGTGCCTCTCTATCCGGATTCCGAAAAGTGGTACAACTTCTCCGGGGACTTCTCGGCTTCTTGGGACTTGCCAAGAAGCGTCTCCGCGGTGGCGGTGGCGGTTAATACGGTTGCCAATTTTAATCCAACTCTCACTGAAGGGCTTTTCGGCCATAAAAACTTTTCGGCCTTGGCGGACGGCGTATGGTATCTGCATGTCCGTTTCAAAAACAATATTGGCTTTGGCCAGACGGCTCACTATAAGATCTCGATTGACAGCGCTCCGCCGGCTCCTTTTATTGTCAGAGGCGAGACGGATGTCCCAACCGACAATCCGGCTCCGAAGATATTTTTTGAAACCACTGATCAGCTTTCCGGCATCGCCCGCTATCTGGTGACTGTTGACGGCCGATCTGAAATTCAATCACTGGCTACGGAGACGACCTTGCCCACCCTCGCCCCGGGCCGTCATGGCGTTAAAGTCATAGCTTTTGACGCGGCGGCCAATTCCACAGAGTCAAGTTTGGAAATTGAAATCCTGCCCATCAGTTCGCCCAGCATTTCTTCAGTCAGGACCGAAATTTATGCCGGCGAAGGCGGGCTTTCAGTCAACGGACTCGCCTTGCCGGATATTAAAATTTTAATAAATATTAAAAATGAGCTTGGAACAAGCGTCTTTTCGACCGAAGCTTTTGCCGACCAGGGCGGAGAATGGTCTATAAACATAGACAAGCCTTTGAAAAAAGGAGCCTATGTCATGGAGGCGACGGCAGAGGATTCGCGCGGGGCTCTTTCCTTGCCCGTAAGCTCATCTCAAATTAATGTTCGTTCCCGGCCGTTTATTATTGTGGACAATTTGGCCATCGGTCCCTCGGCCTCGATTATCATCTTAATATTGATCTTTGCCATTTCATTTACTCTCGGGTCATGGACGCGAAAGGTGGCCAAAGAGAGCCGGCAAAGGAGAATATTAATTGCCCAGCGCGATGTTAATTCCCAGCTGTTAAATATCAGAAAAGATGTCGGGACTTTGATAGAAAAGCATAAAGACAAGGAAGCCTGTACGCCTAAAAATATTGAAAATGAAGTCAATTATATCCTGAAAAAAATTGATACTAATATTGTTAAAAATAAAGAATATATACTTGAAAATATAGAGGATATAGGATAGAATTCAGTAAAGAGTAAGGAGTAAAGAGTAAAGAGTAAAGAGTAAAGAGTAAGGAGTAAAGAGTAAAGAGTAAAGAGTAAAGAGTAAAGAGTAAAGGGTAAAGGGTAAAGGGTAAAGGGTAATTCGAATCGGTCATATGAAAATACTTATAATAGAGGACGAAGACGTATTGGCAAAGGTCCTTGAGGAAAAATTTAAAAAAATTGGTTTTACACCTAAAATTGCCAAAGATGGCGAGGAAGCCACTAAGATGGCAAAGGCTTTTAAGCCGAATCTTATATTGCTTGATTTGATGTTGCCCAAAAAAGACGGCTTTGCTGTTCTGAAAGAATTGAAAGGAGATCAATCTCTAAAGGAAATACCGGTCGTCATAATAAGCAATCTTGAGGAAGATGACAATATTAAAAAGGGCTTGGCCATGGGGGCAGTTGATTATTTTGTAAAGAGCAGCCACTCGATAAACGAAATTGTAGATAAATTAAAATCCGCCTTTCTTAAATCAAAATGAGCGACATTAATCCTGAAGAAATAAAAAAAAAGATAGAAAAAGTTGCAAAAAAAGCTCGTTTTTGGGTTGGCAATCTGGTTCAGAAGATATCTTCTACTTTTTCCAGATCAAGAGCTAATCTAAAAAAGACTGAACATAAAGCTGAAATTCGCTTCAAGGAATTTGGTCACAAAGCTTCCGAAAACTTCACAGAATTTGAACACAAAGCGGCTGAAAAAATAAGTCATGTGGCGAGTGATGTAAAAAATTTTGAACAGAGAGCTGAAATTGGCTTGAAGGATTTTGGCCATAAGGCGGGTGAGAAGATGAGTCATACGATGAGCAACCTAAAAGATTTTGAGCAAAAAGCCGAAGTTGGCTTAAAAGATTTAGGACACAAAGCGGCCGATAATGTAAAAAGAGCGGCAGATAAGGTAAAAGGCTTTGAACATAAGGCTGAAGAAAAGGTAAAAAAAGTGGTTGAAGGCGTGAAAGGCTGGGAGCACCGTGCGGCAGATAACGTAAAAAGTTTTGAACATAAGGTTGAAGAAAAGATAAGTAAAGCTGCCGTTGATGTGAAAAATTGGGAACACGCCGCGGAAGATAATGTCACAGAATTTGAACACAAAGCGGCTGAAAAAATAAGTCATGTGGCGAGTGATGTAAAAAATTTTGAACAGAGAGCTGAAATTGGCTTGAAGGATTTTGGCCATAAGGCGGGTGAGAAGATGAGTCATACGATGAGCAACCTAAAAGATTTTGAGCAAAAAGCCGAAGTTGGCTTAAAAGATTTAGGACACAAAGCGGCCGATAATGTAAAAAGAGCGGCAGATAAGGTAAAAGGCTTTGAACATAAGGCTGAAGAAAAGGTAAAAAAAGTGGTTGAAGGCGTGAAAGGCTGGGAGCACCGTGCGGCAGATAACGTAAAAAGTTTTGAACATAAGGTTGAAGAAAAGATAAGTAAAGCTGCCGTTGATGTGAAAAATTGGGAACACGCCGCGGAAGATAATGTAAAAGAATTTGAACACAAGGCGGTTCTAAATGTGAAAAAGCTCGCTGAATCGGTTAAACATATTAGGCCGTCTACAGGTGTCGACAATAATCCTGTCGACCCGCAAAAAAAGATTAAGACTGGGGAAAAACTGATACCGGAGAAAACCAAAGAATATGAGCCCATTACTCCGACTAAAAAGTTTGGTTTCACTGGTCTGCTTAGAAAAATAGAATTAACTAATCCGGTCAAAATTCTTATCATTGAAGATGAAGAAGTATTGGCAGAGGTCTTGAAAGAAAAGCTTAAAAAGGCGAATCTGGAAGTAAAAATTGCTAAAGACGGAGAAGAGGCAATTTCTATGGCCAAGTCGTTTGAACCGGATGTCATTGTGCTCGACCTGCTGTTGCCAAAGGTGAGCGGTTTTGAAGTTCTGAAGCAAGTAAAGGCGGACGAAAGATTGAGTAGAATACCGGTTGTTGTCCTCTCAAATCTTAGTGATGATGAAAATATCAAGAAGGCGATGAATATGGGGGCAATGGATTACTTTGTAAAAGCCAACCACCCGATCAATGAAATTGTGGAGAAAATCAAGGGGACTCTGCTTAAAGCAAAATAACTTTAGAATTTTTTAATCTTTTCTATTTTATAATCTAAGAATGAATAGATTTATAAAATGGCTTTCTGATAAATTACTCAATCAAAAGGGAAATCACCTTGTTTCGCACTTTTTGTTCTATTTCTTATTTATTCTGCCTCTTGTCATAATGAGCGTCTTGAGCCTCGTTTCTCATTATAAAATTTTGACCAAGTCGGCGCTCGACAGAAGAGAGAATATTTCTTTTCTAGCCGCCGCCACAATGAAGGAAAAGCTTGACCGGGTAATCGATGTCGGCATCTCCCTTGCCACCCGGGTCCAATTTCAAAGACATGTTGAATCCGGAGCGTGGGACGAGGCAATAAATATTATGCAGCGTGTGCCGGCCCTTTTCCCCGATATTGAGAGAGTGGTGCTTTTTGATAAAGAAGGAATATTAAGATCGGTCATGCCACTGACGCCGGAAATTTCTTCCGTTATCGGCCAAGATTTTTCTTACCGCGATTATTATCAAGGCGTATCGAAAAATTGGCAGCCGTATGTGGCCGAGATTATCAAGCCGGCGGTGCCATTAGGATACAATCTAGTACCGGTTGCCATTCCCATAAAGTCCGAGTCCGGCGAGGCCATCGGTTTTTTGCTGCTGAACATAAAACTTGAAACCATTACTGATTGGAGCAAAAATATAGATGTGGGCGAAGCCGGATTTGTCTATATCGTGGACCAGATCGGCAATTTGGTCGCGCACCCGACTCTTTTGCCGGCGGAAGAAATTATTGATTTTTCTTCCGTGCCGATAGTGCAAAAAATTCTGCAAGGCTCGCGCGGTTTGGAAATTTCTTTTAATCCGATTGAAAAAGAAGAACGGCTGACGGCTTATCGGCCGATAGAAAAATACGGCTGGGGGGTTATTGTTCAAGAGCCGACCAAAAGCGCCTTTGCCGATCGCCGGATGGCGATGGCGATGTATGGCGGCATTTATGCCCTGTTTATTTTATTCGGACTTCTACTGGCTTATCTTATTTTAAAAATGATTCACCTGACGAATCAATACCGCCAGAAAGAGAAGGCCATGTTGGAATCGATCGGCGATGGCGTGGTGGCCATAGACCGCTCTTGGAATGTTGTTTTATGGAACAAGGCGGCCGCAAAGATTACCGGCTGGTTGGCGGAAGAAATAATGGGCAAGCCGCTCCGCGATTTCGTGAAGTTTGTCAAACAGCAGGATCGGGCCGAAAATATCGCCTTCATTGAAGAAGCGATGCTTTTCGGCCGAGTCGGCATCATGAGCAATAATACGGTCTTGATTCAGAAAGACGGAAATGAAATCCCGGTCGGCGACAGCGCCGCGCCGATTTTTGACCCCGGCGGAAAAGTTGCCGGCGCGATCATAGTTTTCCGGGATGTTTCCCAAGAAAAAGAGGACCGGTCGCTGAAATCCGATTTTGCCTACGCTTCGCACCAGCTCAATACGCCGGTGACTAAAGCCCTCTGGAATCTGGAAATGGCTTTGGATGAAAAAGACAATGTAAAGATAAAAGAAAAAGTCAAAATAGCGTATCAATCTGCCAAAAGCATTCAAAAATTAAACACCCAGCTTTATATTGTTTCAGAGATTGATCAGAAAATTACTGTTCCGAAATATGAAAATGTCAGACTGATCAGTGTTATTGATGAGATTGTCAGCAATTTTAAAAACAAATGCCAGAAGTGCGGCATAAACCTGAATGTTGAACCTATTTCTTCGGTTTTGGGAATTAAAACAGACCCAAAAATTCTTAAAAGAATTCTGCTTGAAGTTATAGAGAATGCTTTGTTTTACAATAGACCCGGCGGGAAAATAGATTTTAAAATTACTTCGGATGAGAATAGCTTGTTGTTTGAAGTGACTGACACCGGCATCGGCATACCAGCCGAACAGCAAAGTCTTGTCTTTACAAAATTTTTCAGGGGAAATAATTTTGACACCACCGAAATTATCGGCGCCGGTCTAGGGCTTTTCATATCCAAGAGTTACACAGAACTTCTCGGCGGCAAGATCTGGTTTTCCTCCGAAGGCACCGCGCCTGCCGTCGGAGAGCCCAAAAAAGATAAGGGCACGACTTTCTACATCACTTTACCGGTTAAATAAATCCCCACACCTACTTATGGCATTATTCTGCCATTCGGGTTTTCTCTGGGGAAATATTTAAGATAGAAATTTTTAAATAATTAGCCAAAATATTGCAAAAGCAGAATAATGCCATAAGTAGGTGTGGGGATAAAAGGCAAGAACTGGCCTTGCTTGCTCGCTCTTGAGAGTATTGCTATCTGCGCTGACTTTGCTAAACTTGCAAAAGTCCTTGAATGTTTAGTCGTGGTTATGAGTATGGTTAGCACGTATTTATTTGCGTCCTCATAACCACGACTAGATATTCAAAGAAATAATTGACCACAAAAAACACCGCAAACTCGCGCAACTTCAATCTCACCGCGCGCTAATTATATATAGTGCATATAATATAGTTAGCACATTATAGGGCGGGCGGCTTTAAATTTAGTTAAAAATTGTATTAAAAAAAGATAAAAACTAATGGCTTTCCGTCAAGGCTAGGCCTTGACGGAAGGGAAAGTGATTCGAAATTCCGTACCCTTCCCAAGAGCGCTTGAAACAGACATGGTTCCTTGATGCTTCAGAACAATGCGCTCCGCGATGGCGAGGCCGAGCCCTGCGCCCGCCGGCAAGTGAGCATCGCTTGAAGCTCTATAAAAACAAGTAAAAATTTTAGGGATATCCTCGGGCGCTATGCCAATGCCGTTATCGCGAACAGATAATTGGATGCTTTGGCCTGTTTCCTTAAGCAGGATTGTGACAACGCTTTTTACCTTGATATTACGATATTTGATCGCGTTGGAGACAAGATTTGTGAGCATTTCTGCAAGCAGCTGCTTGTTGCCAAAAATCTGAATGCGAGGAGAAATATTTGAAATAATATCCACTTTATTTTCTTTTGCCATAACTTCAAAATATTCAATTTGCTCGCGGGCGAGCGCGGATAAATCAAGCGATGAAAAATCCGCGTCGTAGGACGAGCCTTCAAGCCGCGCCAGATGGAGCAATTGTCTGATAAAATCGGAAACTCTCATTAACGATTTTTCGACGGCGGCTATCTTGTCTTGGTCGGCGAGGGGTATGGCCAATGCTTCAAGTTCGCCTTTGATGACCGTAAGCGGGGTCTGCAAATTATGCGATATGTCGATCATTATCTGTTTTTGCTCTTCCTGAAGTTTCTTAATCTCGGCAGTGCGCTCTGAAACCCGCTGTTCAAGCTCGGTGCTGTATTTTTGCACTTTTTCATAAAGCTTGCCTTTCTCTATGGCGACCGCCGCTTGATAAGCGAATGTCTGCAAAAGCTGAACATCCCCGCTATTGTAAGTATCGCCTGATAATTTCGGGCCAAGTTCTATGGCGCCAATCTGCTGACTCTCAAAAATTATGGGCACAGAAGCTTGCCCATCTCGCAATATTTTCGTAGATATCTGTTCCCGCACGTCCGAAAAATTAAAAACAACTTCTGCCGTCTTAAAAATTTCCTTGAGCGCCAGAGAAGAAGCGGCAACAATATCGGTCTGGCTCAAGTTCGTATTAAGTATTTTGGAGAGCCGATGGAGCGCATCGGCATAATTATACTTGCCTTTGAAGAATATTGGATCGGTAATTCTTTGAAAATAATTTTCGAGCGGCCGGAAGAAAAAGATGCCGAGAACCATGGTGATGCCGGCACTAATGACGCTGTTGATGTCAGCCACTTTGCTGAAAAAATATCCCAAAACCTGCAAACCGCTGATATAAATAACGGCAATAATTCCCAAAAGCACAAGATAAATCAACCCGCGCTGGATAATGATGCGGATATCCAGAAATTGATGTCTCAAGATCGCATAGGTTGTCAGGCCGACCATGAAGATGCTGAAAAATGGGCCGAGTTTGGATAAAGTTGCATTACCAGTCAAAAGTGGCAGGAGGGCGCTTACCACAATGACTCCCACTAAAAATAATCCCCAACCGATAAGCGTATAACGAACTTGTTCTTTAAAAACTCCTTTGAGCGATGAATATTTTTTAAAAAGATTATAAATCGCATGCCCAAAAATAGCGACTAATAAAATCATGATCGGCATGAACAGAATGCTATTGTCAACGTTGCTAATCCCGATAGCAGGATCAATTGTTACATTCCGGATGACCGCTTTGGTCATGGCCAGAACAGAAAATGTCGCAATACTTGCAAGATAGATTAAAGATACGGTGCGCTGGTTGGACGTTTTTTCAGGAAAAAGATAAGAAAATATGAAAACAAACCAAAACATCATTAAGCCCGAGGGAATTGTCGCGCGAGTATAAAAAAGCGCCTGCGCATAGTTTGAAGTGGTGTCCGCCAAATAATTGAATATCGTCCAAAGCAAGAGAAAGAAAACACTTAAAATAAAACTCAGATAAACCGGATTTTTAAGGTTTTTGCGCTGTTTAATAATAATCAATAACAACAACGCTGAATTTATAATTAATGTAGTCAAATAAACAATAAGAGTGAAATCCCCGTTTATTTTCATAATTTATATATTACCATAATTTAATATATAAATTAAAAAACAGCCTTCACTTTGCAATAAAGGCTGTTAAATTTCAGAAATTTGCTTCATTTACCCCATTTCCCAACAAGGTTGCTCTTATCCAAAAAATATTGCCGAATGTCATTTTTGGGAATCATGTCTGCAACTAGCATTATGGCCGGAATAGTCCAGCTACCCTCGCAGAAAAAAGGAATGCCGACTGGCATAACAGGAAACCCAAGCTTATGACACAAGAGAAATGTCTTCACATCCGCTACCATGAAATATATTTCTATACTGTTTGAGACGCCAAACCAATACATCGCTTTCATTAGGTCATTCATATAAACTCGTCTTGCTTTAGTTTCAGCGATACAACGGGTTATTTCCATGATCTTCGAGCGATCTGCAGTTTTAACTGCATTTCGTATCTTTGGATCAATATTGGCATTTCCCATGTTGGTAAAAGATACCATGGATACATGCTCATGGGGGAATCCTTTTTCTGAATCAGCAACAAGACGAACACCAGAAATTAACTGATGTCCGGAGTAAACAACCAAAAAAACTGAAACCTCATCATATTCATCCGTAAATATCCCTTTGGGAAATTTTGCGGGATCATGCCAGCCTAAATCCAGGCAATAAGTTTTAAACAAAAACTTTTTAAAATCCTGGATTTCTCCACCTTTGGCGATCCTGATGATTACATCATTGCACATGCTTACCACCATTTTTCATTCACAACTACCGCGCAGATTTTTCTGGCATCCAAGTATGCGTAACCGGGCATTGGTGGAATCGGTATTGCATTATTCTTGTAGCCTAATCTGGAAAGCAGATGTAAAAGTACATGGTCAGCCACAAATCCAGTGGCAAATGATGGGTTAGTGCTGATGATCGGAGCTTTGCCTTCAATAAAAAGACGGCGCCAAATTTCAGGAAATTCATCCGGGTTTTGATTTTTTATTTCCGGAGCAACTATCAGCAAAAGCTTTTTAGTCAGCTTTTCCATTTCGGGAACAGATAGTTTGCTGTTTCGCCTGTCGCTGTCTATTCTTTCGGCTTCCTCAAATGTCACGCCGAAAGCTTCTTCGATTGCCATCGATGACGGAGTGAAACGAAAAAGATGCGTTCCAAAACCAGAAGTATTGCATCCAAAAATATCAACATTGGCGGAACGGGCCGCCCGATGAAGGATAATAGCTGGAGCAAGCTCCCAAAATTCAATTTCATCAATAATGGAATGGCAACCTGAAGCAAAATGCTCCGCCATATCCTTTCGAATTCCCATCGGATATACGACAATACGGGTGTCTTCAGCGATATTTCGCATTAATCGCGCAGTTTCAAAAGCTTTGCTTTTCCCAACCGTTGTTCGATTGGCTGCAAACTGACGATTGATATTGGAAATATCAAAGGATTCGCAATCCGCAATCCTGATCTCCCCAATGCCAAGCCGTAGTAATATCTGAGCAAGAGCCCCGCCCATGCCCCCGCAGCCGGCAATGCCGACAACTGAATTTTTTAACATTTCCTGCTCCTCTCTGGTTATCCAGCCGATATTTCTATCGGTTCTCTCGTCATAGTAACTTTGAGAAAAATCTTTAGGCAGCAATTCATAGACGCTATCAGCGTCAGGATTGCCCGGCAAATCATATGCCTGTACGATTTTTAAGTTTTTCATTTTTTTAGGTTTTTAATTGTTAAAGAAAAAAAGTTAATTTAATAATAAAAAAAACTTCATAATGGAATTATGAAAAACATTTAAAAAAAATCTAAACGCTGGTCTAAAAACCGGAGTGATAATCCTACGAAGCGTAGAAACGATATCCGCGCTTCGGAACAGTATGGATGAATTTACGCTTCTTGTTTTCAAGCTTTTTGCGCAAAAGGCGTATATGAGTGTCTACGGTGTTAGTAAAAGGATCAGTATTCATATCCCAAACATGCTCAAGCATCATCTCTCGGGAAAGAACAATATCTTTGTTGCGCATTAGGTATTCAAGCAGGCAAAATTCCTTATTGCGAAGCTCTATCGGCTTTTCGCTTAATGTAACTGTGTACTTGGTAGAATCGAGCATAAGGTTGCCCGCCTTTAAAATATCGCCGTGAAGCACTTCGCCGCGGCGGGCAAGGGCTCTAAGGCGCACGACAAGCTCGCGCAGAGAAAAAGGCTTTGTCATGTAGTCATCGCAAATTGAAAGCATGTCCACTTTTATATCCATATCCTGCTCAACGGAGAGGACGAGGATGGGGGTGGATGGATTGCATTTCCTGATGGCGGAGGAAACTTCCGAACCTTTCATGTCCGGCAGATGAAAATCCAAAATTACGGCATCGTAGGAGTTTCTGCACGCAAGGGTAACGCCTTTTGCTCCCGTATTTGCTACATCAACTACAAAAAGCTCGGCTCCAAGGCCTTTCTTTGTAAAATTCGCAATGTCTTTTTCGTCTTCAATGATGAGAATTTTCATATGATTTAACAAAATCATGCGATTCAACAGAATCGTGCCGTGTACTGTCGATTGAAACACGGCCCGCGTCGATTAAAACGCGACACTTAATAAATAAATTATACCACATAGTAAGAATAATAAAAAGTACTTTCATTGTGAATGTGATTACACATTCACAATGTCCGAGTCGAGGTCGAAATAAATATTACTTTATAAAAAAAACTCGCTTTGCGCGAGTTTTCGTACTTTAGAGAGCGAGCGTTGTTTAGTAGGAAAATCGCAGCTTATCAAGAAAATCGTACATTAATCCTTTGAGCGAAGGAGTTTCCCTGCACCGTTCATTGTCTTTTGAAAAGCGCAACTGTCCATAACCATTTGAAAAACACGGATACTGCTTGTCAGAAATTCCTAATTTTTCAAGCAGTTCAACTTTCTCGCTGAGATCATGATCGCAAAGAAGAAAAGAGAGCACTTCTTTCTTTTCTTGAAACGACCGGACTGCCAAGTCAATAATCTCGAGAGCACCCGACTCTTTTTTGCCGGCAAAAATGATAACCTGCTCGAGTTCGTTTTTATGAGCCATCAGCCGAACCCAGTTTGGATCTGTCGAAAGCACGCTTACTGGAGATTTTGGATTAAAAGTTTTAGAAAGAATCAAAATATCCTTTCCGTCAATTGAAATGACTTCACAGCCATTTTTGTACGGCGGTATCTCATTATAAGACACGACCGCCACTGTTATTTTTTTCATGGTCTGAGTTTTTTAATTATTGTTTTTATTTCGTCGAGCGAGGAGCATGTGAATGTGTAATCACATTCACAATGTCCGAGCGACGTCGAATCAAAGTACTCTTTATAGAACAAGTTTCACTTAATATACAGCTTTCACCTTAAATTTTTTCTAAACTTTTTTATGTTGGTTCTAAGGGCGGTCCTTAATTTTTACGGTTTTTTTTAACCCTCCTTTCCCAAATTAGCCCGCCCGCGGTGGCGGCCGCGAGAAATATGGCGTATGCGAAAATCAAGCGGGTTCCCTCGTATTCTCCTAAATAATCCATGGCAAAGGCGAATAACCATGAGGAGAGAGCGAGGGCGCCGATTACAAATATCGGCTTTCTTAAGGACGAGAGGGGAGACCGCTTGCGAGGCATTTCCGGCTCTTTAAACGGGATCATCACTAAAAACGGCTCAAAAATTATCATCAAAATCGCGCTCATGACGGCCGCGATAAAAAGCGCGGCTGTTTGAACCAGAAACGCCGCGGAGGCGGCCAATATTTCGGCGTAAGTCACATACAAGGCAAACTGGCTGACAATGGTAAGGGCGAGCCCGAGCCAGATGAGCTCGGAGAGCATTTGCAGAGTTTTTAGTTCAATCTCGTCAATTTTGCGGTCGCCCAAAAATTTTGAGAAAAGAAACGCGGCGGCCATAGCTCCGCCCAGCCCAAAGACAAATCCGATGGCGTGCATCGCTTTCAGAGCCGTTGTAATTTCTGTCAGAAAAGCAACGGCAAAGCCAATACTTCCAAGCGAAGCGATAAAGATTATGATGGAGAGCATCGCGGAGAGAAGACACCAAATGCACCACTGCCGCAGAAGAAAGGCCTGCGCGAACAAGAGATATAAAGAGAAAAGAAAAGCGCCGGCCGTGAGGGCCATGACGACGGAAAGCATTGTCGTGGAAAGCGTGTGCGGCGCAAAAATTAAAACACTGTACGCGCTTATGATAATCAAATAGTAAGCCATCCCCAAATACTCAATAGGTACGCCCAAAAACTTTGAGTATCTGCTGGTTATGACGACATTGCAATCTGAACCCGCTGGGCAGACAAGCTGGCCCCCTCCTTTTTTTGTGCGGAAAATATAAAAGGCCACGCCGAAACCGCCGGCCGCGGCAAAGGCGATGAAGGCGTAAAAACCAACCGTCTGCGGCCAGAGAACGGTGAAAAAGAAACCGCTTGCCCCCAAGACGAGAAGGAAGAAATACAAAATAATATTCGGCTGTATGAAACGCATCATTATAGACTTAATCTTAACATATTAAAATCTAGCCAGCCCACCGAGTTTTTGGATGGCTTTTTTGACCCGGATAATTGGGTCGTTTGGCCCTAAATCAGCTGAAGGCTGATCGGGCGAACCGTCGCAAAGCGACGGTTTTAGCCTCAAAGAAAAACCTGCGGCTTTCGACTGGGTAAAATTTTTGATGATTTCCGGTTCGCGGATGCGGATGACGCGCCAGCCATCCCGCCTCAAAAGCCTGTTTTTTAATCTGTCTTTTATTTTCTGGGCGGGGCTGGAATGTGCTTTTTGATTGTCGCACTCAATGGCGATTTTGCCGCTCTTGCAATAGACGGCAAAATCCAGCCGAAAACCCCGAAAAGTTCTCGCCTTGCTCGAACCTCGGGGCAGGCGCTTTTTTATTTTTACAAAATGTTGCGGGATAGCTTTGATGCCGGCTTTTTTTAGCTCACCACCGATAATTTCTTCCAGTGGAAAGATATCATAAATTTCAAGAATGTTTTTGGCGTTGCGTAGTTTTTTATGCGTGGTGAAGCCAAAGGATATACGGCGCGGGGCAACGTTTTTAATCGGCGGCGAAAGCCGCATTATGTTTCCAACTTTAATTTTTAGATATAATTCTTTGGCCTTAGGGTGTTTTTTCTCATCAGGCAGAAGTTTTTCGCGGCGGATTTTGCGGATGCTTTTGACGCGGGTGTAATAATTTATGCGTTTGTCTTCTGGGGCAAAAGGCTTGGGCTGATAAAATGCAAGATAATTAAACTTGCTCACCGGCGCGTGTGATGCAGGAATGCGATACCAATGTTCTTTTTGTAAAATCCCCAAATCTCGCCTGTTCTTAAGCACGCAAATCAAAACCATCTTAGGCGATCGCCCCTGGCGATTTAGCCCTTTTTTATTCTTTTTACTCATCTTTGTATTTGACCTATAGAAGCGCTTCTACTGCTTGTAAAGATAACTATGATCAATTAAGTGATGTACACAAAAGTGTAAACAACGCTGTTGAATCTTACAAATTACTATAGCAAGAACAAGCCCTTTTGTGGAGGAAAAAGGAAAAGAAAAGGGGTCAGAAAAAAGGCCCCTGACCCCTTTTCTTCACACTTGACAAGTGTATATGCTTGGCGCTACAATTATATTATCTCTATGGATATTAAAATTTTTGAAAACGCTTTTAGCTTTGATTGGGATAAGGGCAATCAGGGTAAGAACTTTGTTAAGCATAAAGTAACTGACGAGGAATGTGAGGAAGTGTTTTTTGATCCGTACAAGAAAGTCTATAATGACATTTTACATTCAGGGGGTGAAACAAGATATTTATTAGTTGGTCGAACTAAATCCGAAAGATTATTGTTTGTAGTTTTTACCTTTCGGAGAGACAGATTGCGAGTAATTTCAGCTCGCGGTCTTAATAAAAAGGAAAGAAAATTATTAGCGACGTAGAGCGAGAGAAAAGAAAAAGTAATCTTTTTCTTTTCCGAGCCGAGGAGTTAATATTGTACCCAGTTATATATGAAAAAAATTAAAGTGCCAAAATTTAAAAATGAAGATGCCGAACGGGCTTTTTGGGCCAAGGTAGATTTATCCAAAGCACTCAAGCCGAAGGATTTTGATTTGGCAATTTTTCCTAATTTACAGCCGACCTCGAAGCCGATTTCCTTAAGAATTCCTTTGTATTTACTAGCTCGACTTAAAGAAAACGCTCACGATTTGGATGTGCCTTACCAGTCGCTTATAAAAAAATATATCGCTCAAGGTGTGAAGAAAGGTTAATTATTAGTGGAGGGAGAAAAGGGGTCAGAAAAGGAGAAAAGGGGTCAGGTACCTTTTTCTGTTATCGCCTCAATCTCATCTTAACAGGGAGGGGGGAGAGTGTATTTAGATCCTCGAATTTCCCCGCGGCATTTTGGAGAACTGCACCTGCATTTGAAAGGAGTTGCTATCTCGTACTCATTTAAATTGTAATCAAAAGAAAGCTCTTCGCCTTTGGAAATATCTCTAAGCGCGCGGACAGCTTTTTCGCCCGCGCTTATGTATGTATTCGGATCGCAAGAATGATTCAGGTATTGCCCCAGAGCATCGTCAATGTGCTTTTCCCGAGAAAGCTGGATCGTGTATTTTGTCGGCTCTTTTAGAATTTCACCCTCCAAAGAAAAAATTACTTCTCCTTTTTTAAAGTCTTTGTCGGCAAAAAGCCCTTTTTGCTTCTGCTTATTTATTTTTACAACTACAAAATTATTTCTCATAGAATTTATCCTAAGTGGCCTACGGCAAGACTTAGTTTTGACATAAGGCAACTCCAGTCCTTATGAATTAATTGAATTTACGTTTGTGGATTGATTTGAAATACTTTGCAGTCACCACCGGATTCATCTTTTGTAGTTCGCCGCAATAACCACCCATTTTGCAAGAGAAAATTTTCGATTACTGGATTATCGGTGCAGGTTAATATAATTTGTGCATTGTTTTTCTTAAAGTGTTCTATTCTCATGTTGTATAAACTCTTATAAATACCTCGCCTGCGGTATTCTGATAGCACAACAGCATCTGCAAGCCACGGCAAACCATTATCAACTTTATCAGGACTTGCAATACAAGTAACGGACCCCAAACCAACAAGCTTCTCGTCGTCAAAGCAACCAATAATATGGTCTGATTCCTTAAGTTCGCTCCATGCATTTACTGGATAATCAGTACCCCACGAATATTCCTGAATCATTCGGGCACATTCTTTAGCCACTGATTCATTCGGAAGAATTTCTCGATAAATAAGCATACATTAAATATTCCAACTGGCGGTGTCTGTTTGAAAATATCCGAACGGAA
>MFVF01000011.1:0-959 GCA_001785965.1 Candidatus Nomurabacteria bacterium RIFCSPLOWO2_01_FULL_42_20 | reverse complement strand
CTTCCGCCCGCCTCGCCTTGAACCGGAGCGGAAAGGACGATTTCAAGTTTTTCTTTGGCGGCAAATTCCTTTATTCTTTTGATTCCGATTCTTCTGTCAACTTTCCAGCACCATACCACGTCTGGTAGCGTACGTCTCCTTTACCAGACGGCGGTATATAAACAACAAGAGTGCCTTGATCTTTTTCTCCAGCACTTATCATTTCAGAATACGGTTCCAGTTTTATTTCAACGCCTGCACCAAGTTTTGCCTGAATGGCAATAGTTAATGCGTCAACCGCTTGCTGGTTCTTTGTTCTCATCTCGTATTTCTTGGTTTCTGGGTTTTGTATCCATTCACCCGGCAGAGCCAGTACTGCTTTTTTCGTTTTTGCGGCTTTCATTTTTTCTGAAGTATTAATGAGATCGCCTAACTTTGCCATGTTGTCTGATAGTTCTGTCGGCGGATAGTGGGTCAAAACACAATCCCTCGTTCCATCTTCGTGTTCAGTAAATACGACAGAGCCATAACAACCGCCAAGACCGAACGTCCAGATAACTTTTTCTGCCTGTGTTGGAGAAACTTCTACCGATTTGCCATTACTCATTTCAACTTGTGCTACATTCGGGTCATTTCCTTCTACCCGTTCCCATAATTTTTGTATGTCAGGTGAATTTTTCTCCTGGCGAGTTTTTAATTGATACAATCTCCTTAATTCTTCTTTTTCTTCATTACCAATTAATCCAAGAGCTTCTTTTTTTCGTAGTTCAGCTCCTCGCGGGTTATCAGGAAAAACATTGAGTCCCATTAACTCTGCTTTTTCTTCTTCGCTCAAATTTTCATATCGAGACTGTAATTCTTTCTGACGAGCATTCTCGGGTCGCTGGGGGCCATCAAATTCTCGAAATAGTTTGTTAAAATCTTCTGACATATTTATTTCAATAACTCCTCAATATTAGCATCAAGGGCTTTCGCAATTT
>MFVF01000010.1:34194-41211 GCA_001785965.1 Candidatus Nomurabacteria bacterium RIFCSPLOWO2_01_FULL_42_20 | reverse complement strand
TTTTATACGAAAGTACGAAAAGGATTAAGTATTTGTATTGTTCGTATTTTCGTAATTTTTCGTATTTCGTAAGAAAACTAGGGTAGTTTATCTACTTTTGGTTCCTGCCAAGGATGGCATCTCACCAGTCTTTTAATTGAAAATACCACCCCTTTTATTGACCCGTATTTTTTTATAGCCTCTATCGCATAGTCTGAACAAGTTGGATAAAATAGGCAAGTTTTTCGGCGCGGCCAAAAAATATTTTTGTCCGGGGAAAGGGTGTACTGATATAATTTTATAAATTTTATTAAAAATTTCTTCATAATGACTAGCGAGGAGCATGTGGAAGTGTAATCACTTACACGACGTCCGAGTGACGTCATTATATCGTAATCGCTATAACAGATATGCTTTTTTAAGCAAACCAACAATTTCTTTTTCTAAATCATCAAAATTAAGCCCAGCCACCCCCTTTTTTGCTAAAAATATGCAAATAGCACCCTCTTTTATGTTTGATAAATTTTTACGAATTATGCCGTAACCGCGCCGCCTTATCTTGTTTCGAACAACCGCTTTTTTAGCGGCAGTTTTCGGGATAACAAAAGCAAAACGTTTTTTAGTATTTTTTCCGCCCGTCTGTTCTCTGGCGGACAATATTTTATATCTAAGGGTAAAGTATGAAGAATTGACAAACCTAGTGCCGATAATTGCATTTTTAAACAAAGACCGAGGAATGCGGGTTTTTTTAGGCAGCATGTTTAAACAAATACAAGGTCTTGCTTTAAATACAAGGCAAGACCTTGTATTAGACAGTTAGTTTTTTACGGCCCTTTCGGCGCCGGCGTAAGATGACATTGCGGCCGGCAGGAGTTCTAGAGCGCACCAAAAACCCGTGAGTTTTCTTCCTTTTTCTCTTTTTGGGTTGATATGTTCGTTTCATGTGTTATATAAAAAATTAAATAATAATTTGTAAAACTTAGCTCATATTACCACTTCGCGCCCCGTAGCCAGAAATTTGCGCATTCGGTAAATTTCTGTGGTACTGGGGTTGATATGTTCGTTTCATAAAGTCTAATATATCACAGCTAATCGCTAGAAGCTAGTCGCTAGAAGCTAGTTATGCTAGAATGGACACCATGACTTTTTTAAAAACAATTCTATACGTGCCCTTGTATAACGGCCTGGTTTTCTTGATTTCCGCCATGCCGGGACATGATGTTGGACTGGCCATCATTATTTTAACCATGATAGTCAGGGTGATTCTTTTCCCTCTCGGCCAAAAAGCGGCTCGAAGCCAGCTCGCCCTAAGAGAGCTCGAGCCGGAGATTAAAAAGGTAAAAGAACAATATAAAACCAAGGAAGAACAAGCCAAAAAAACTTTTGAATTATATAAAAAGCATAAAGTTAATCCATTTTCCAGCTGTCTTTTGGCCCTAATACAACTGCCGATTATTATTGCCTTATATTATGTTTTCTTTAAGGGATTAGGGTTCAATGAAGACATTCTTTATTCTTTTGTTCAGCATCCCGAGACTCTCAATTTCAATTTCTTAGGCTTGATTGACCTCGGCGGAAAAAGCTTAACCTTGGCATTGCTCGCCGGCGCGACCCAATTTATCCAATCGAGCATTTCTTTTCCTAAACACAAACACGGCAGCACGCCGGCCGGCGGAGATTTCAAGGAGAATTTCGCTAAAAGCATGCAAATGCAAATGAAATATATTTTCCCGGTCATGCTGGCCTTTATTGCCTACCAAATTTCCGGGGCGGTTGCGCTTTATTTGATTGTCAGTAATATGTTTATGATTGCTCAAGAGCTGGTTGTCAGACGCCAATTCAAGAAGGAGCAAGTAAAAAACCACCAATCCCATGAATTACGAGGAAATCAAAAATAAAATAAAGGAAATTATAGAAAAAACCACTTTTAAAGTGGAAGAAATTTCCGTTATTTGCGAAGAAAGCCCGTCTACAGGTGCCAGCCATAATCCGGCTGGCAGGCTCTGGTGCCTGGTCAGGTCAAACGAATCCAGGTTTTTAATCGGCCGAAACGGCGAAACTCTGGCCGCCCTAAACCACCTCATTAGAAGGGCCCTAGAGCGGGATTATCCGGAAAATGAGCAAATTTTAGGCCTTATTTTGGACGTTAACGATTATCAGAAGAAAAAAATAGAAAATTTAAAGGCTCTGGCTCACATGCTTTCTGAACGAGCTATTTTTTTCAAATCAAGTATTGAGGCCGACCCGATGTCTTCTTATGATCGCCGGATTATTCATGAATTTTTATCAGAAAAGCCGAATATTAAAACAGAATCAACGGGCGAAGGCCGAGACCGAAGAGTCGTAATCAAATACGCAGACGAATAATTTCAGTCAAGGATTATCCTTGACTGATTTTTTTAGAGAGTGATTACCCAAAGAGATCCGTCTTTTTTGTTTGTGAAGAATAAGTAATTTCCTTTTTCATTTAATTTCAAATTAACCATATCAAGCGGGGTCTCAAAATCCTTTGCTTCTAGAAGAAGGGTGGTGTTGCCGTCGCGCGTGTTTACTTTCCAGACACTGTCCGAAAAAGAAACAAGGCCCTTATACCAATCATCCGGCAGACTGCCGCCAAGATTATCCGGAGCGGCGCAATAAATATTTATATTGTCTTTAGACCAAACACACTTTTCGCTTAAAGAATTAAGGCCAAGCGGGGCGGAAGTTTTTTTATCAAGGTCAAAAATTTTTAAAGCTCCGTCGCTTCCGCCATAAAGCAAGAATTTTCCCGAAGGGCTCATAAGTGTCGTTAGCCCGTTTATGCCGCCCATTATTTTTGAATAATTTTTTGAAGCGATGTCTAAGAGATAACTTGCTCCCGTGGCGTCGCTTGAAGCCTTGGCCGTCAGAATAATTGATTTTGAGGTGGCATATTGAGAGAGCCACTCGGTGAAGCTGGAAGAAAAAATCTGGACTTTTTTGGCAGAAGTTAAATCATAATTCATACCTAAAACCTTATCGCCTAAGTTTGCGAGGTAAAATAATTTATTTGTATCGGGAGAGACGCTAAGGTCTGTAATGTTCTGTTCTAAAAATATTCCCCGCAGTTCTCTGCTGGCGAAAGTGCCGTCTGTATTTTCCTTCGGCAGATTTCCCAAAAATGTTTCAATCACAAAACCAGAAGGCGAGTCAAAATCTTCTTTAGCATAACGCAAGACAACTTTTGCGTTTTGTTTTGTCTGTCCGACCGTGTTTAGGCTAGTGAAAAAGGCCTCATGAACTCCAGGGATAATGGTCGTGGTGATTCTTTCTTCAGACCCAAAGATTTCATTTTTATCAATCTTTTTTCGGTAAATGTTGCCATTAGAACTATCAACATAGTAAATAATAAGCTCGCCATTTTTATTGTAAATTATATTACCACCAGCAACACCGCGATCAGTTACTTTATTTATCTTTTTAACCTCTTCCCCGACCATTATTTCTTCGCCCGGGACTAGAATTTCTTCCAATTCTTCTCCCTCTTCGCCGACAATAATTATTCCTTCGGGGGTTATCTCTCCGGCAATCTCAAGCGGCGAAAATTCCTGAAAGCCAACTTCTTCTCCCGGCGCCACGGCTTGACGCGGGAAAAAGTAAAAGAAAAGAGCGACCAAGATGGCGGCCAGTGCTGCTAAAATCAAAATTGTAAATAATGTTTTTTTCATAAATAAATTTTATTATGGTTCAAGGTGCCAGTGGTCAGATTCTTTTAAAAATGAAACGCCGTCTTTTGTGTAAGTAGACCTTTTTTTAGTTCCAGATTTAATATATGCGTCCAGTTTAGCTCCAAACCGCAAATCAATCGTGGGCTTATTTGGACCGTGTAGAGTGTCATGCGTTTTGCCTCCATGAAGCCAACATTCTGTCGCGCCTGTTACTACAAGCTCACAGTCGGGACATTTAGTTCTTATAGTATTTAAATAAGAAGGGTTTAATCCACGAATACTAGTACACCCTTGATCGCCCACTTTTTTGCAATCTATATTGCCAGTAGAACTGCTCACACTAACGTTTGCTGGCAACACGGCTTCATCTTTAGCAATGGTAGGCCAATCAGTGCCAGGATCAAGGCCTCCGGAAAATGTTTTTGTGCAGAACTTGTCATTTATTGCTGTTTGCGGCACATCCGCTTCCAGTGTCGCTTGGGGTAAAGTGAGCTTCAAGCCTATAATGGTTGGGTCAATTGTTTGGAGGATGACTACGGCGGCGAGGGCGAGCAGGAGGCCAACGATGGCGCCAGTGAGATGTTTTTTACCTTCACTTTTCCCAAATGGAGTTTCTTCCGTCATATACTGTATACCGGAAATGACAATCATCAGCACCGAAAGAATCCCGATAATGCCGATCATCAGCCTGAAAATTATTTTTAAATAATCAGTCAGGCCTTTTGGCCCGCCTCCGGTTTCTATTTCTGTCGTCAGCGCCCCGCCTTCTCCCAGCGGCAATGGCGCCAGAAGGCCGTATACCTCAATGCATTCTTTTCCCTCATTAACTTCTCCACAGTCTTCTTTTGTCCCCCATCTGTCAGTGCTCGTGCAAAGTGGCTCACCCACCGCTCCCTTCACGCACCACCCGCCGATAGTCTCGGCCGTGCCGCCGGCAGGGATTGGAACTGGTATATCAAAATCTAATTGAGTACTTTGAGAAGCAGTATCTGCTTTCACGCGATATTTCCCCGGGGGCATGTCTACATTAATTGTATAAACTACATTGCCAGTCGCCGGTCTTGTAATAGTTTGCTCCCCAAAGGGTACAGTATAATCATTAGTACCATAACCCCACAAAGTTACTGTTACACCCGGATCACTTTCTGGAATTTTTAAAACAGTACCAACAACCCCATAAGAATATTTATTTCTAATGGTTACAGTCATTGCTTCTGTTTGTAAGTCTTGGTCGCCCAAAACTTCCGGAGGCTCAAAAATAAAATCAATACTTTTTAGATAGTGTGCATCTACCCCCGTGTCAGAATATACGCAAAACTCATACCGTGTTCCCTTAACTAATAAAGAAGCTCCGCCGGTAAATTTTACATTTACTATACCCAGTCGTCCTAATTGAGATGGCTTTGTTTGAATTATTTTGTTAGGCGACTGAGGTCCACACTCTCCAAATTTTGAAAGGTCTATGGTTAATGTAACGGTCTGTGGTAGAGCCCCCTCACTACTATCAGTTCTTTGGACCTTTAGGGTTACCTCATTTGATTTCATAAGGTCTCCAGGGACTGTTAATGTCAGATCGTTTTTAAGGGTGGTGTTGTGTTTAGCAAAAGTTTTTTGAGGAAGTGCAGTAAAAACTATTAAAAACAAAAGGGCTATTAAAAAAATTTTGAAAAAGTTTTTCATTTTAATAATTCAAAATTAAAGACACGCTGGCATTTTGGAAAAGAGTTTTGGGTTTTTCAATTTCGACTGATATTCTTGTTTGACCGATGGTTTCCGGTTTTTTTACGACCAACTCGTTTCTGGTTTGGCCTGGAATTACTTCATCGTTAAAAAACCATTTATATTTCAGTCCGCCTAGGGAGGTCAAGGAGCCTCCTTGACCGCTAACTGAAAAGAAATACGGCGCGGCGACAATGGCTGTTTCATCTTTTGCAAGAATAAATTCTCCGGAAAGAGCTTGATTGTAATTTACGCCTTTCACCGAATCCTTTTCATAAAAAACAATTTCCGGATTTTGCAGGGAAATACCCGCGCTCCTGCTTATCCGCAAGCCGTTTTTAAGACCGGACATTTCTACCCCCACATTTTCAGTGTTGTCTATCAGCCGATTTTTGAAAGCAAAGCTGTTTTTACCGAAGCCGGAGGCATCGTTTCCCGCCAGCGCCCCGTTTTTTGTCCAAGTGTAAATAAAATCTTCTGCTTTAAGAATTTTCCCGCCTATCGTGCCGCTTGGAATGACCACGGCCAGGATATTAGATTCTCGGGCCGGCAAGGATCGGCCGCGATAAAAGGGCGGAGCGTAGGAATTTACGGCCTGAATTAAGAGATCAGCTTCGGCCGGCTCTATTGTCAGGCTCTTCACTATTTTTACATTATTAGGAGTGGTAACGTTGACCGAAAGAGCTGTTTTTGTCCCTGCCTTGCCGGTCTTGAAAGAAAAACTTTTCAGAGCGATGCCCTCAATTTGCTTTTTTCCGTTCAAGGACCAAGAGATTGTTGACCGTTCTAAATCAAAGGCGAAAGTTTTGACCGCGGCGGTTACATTTTCCTCCGGTCCGGGGATCTCCGGCGAGAGACTTAAAATTAAATTATCCGCAGTTTGCGCGGAAGCCCAAAATGGCGCCGAAACCAAGGCCAGCATTATTAAAATAATAAATTTTTTCATTTTAGCCAATTTCTTTTTCCAATTCAGCTACTTCTTTGGATAGGTTTTCCTCATTCTTTTCCAATTCAATTACTTTCTCAATCTCGGCCTCAACTTTCGTTTTCGTTGCTTCTAAATTTTTAACTTTGACTAATTCTTGTTCAACCGCATCTTTCAGCTTCTTTAAATTATCCAAGTCGCCTTTCACCTTAGTTTTTAGAGAAGCCAAGTCTTTACTGATTCGATCGAGAAGCTTCTCCAGTTCGGCTTTCTTTTCAGAAAGCATGCCGGCCTTGGCGGCTGTGGCTGCAATCGGCGCGGACGCGCTTATGGCTTGGAATTTTTTTTCCAATTCTTCCAGGGCCTCGCCGCCCTCTATTTCTATCCCTGTTTGTTTAAGAATATCGTTTGTGTCTGGCATGGTTCAAATTATAACATAAATTAGTCAGTAGTTAGTAGAAAGTAGAAAATTTAAATCCCACTGACTAATGTTTACTATCTACTAACTAGCTCCTAAATTCTTTCTCTAGAGCCTCTATTTCACCAAGAGTTTTAACAAAATCTTCTTCTAAGCCAGCCACTTTGTTCTCTATAGCTCGCGTTTTCGCTTCTTTCTGTCTTTTTTGGGTAATTTCTTCTTTTATTTTCAACCCCTCCTCAATCTCTTTTTCAAAAATTTCTTTGGATGAAGGGACCCCCTCCTTC
>MFVF01000010.1:31014-34186 GCA_001785965.1 Candidatus Nomurabacteria bacterium RIFCSPLOWO2_01_FULL_42_20 | reverse complement strand
TCCCCCTTAGTAAGGGGGAGGCCGGGTGGGGGTGCTCCCGCCGCCGCCATCGCCAATTCCTGCTTAGACCGCTGAATGGCTAATATTTGGGCCGGATCGGTGGTGATGATCTGGTCTTCGGTATAGGAAGCAATGACTTTGATGGCTACGTGTTTTAAGCCGGCAAAAAAGATGCCCTCGCCGACACCAGATTCAAGCAGAAGATATTTTTCTTCATCGGTCAGATTGAAAGTTTTTTGCAGGATATCAGTGTTTGAAGGAGACTGTTTCAAAAGAATTTGAATTGAAGAGTTTGTCACAATCGGTATGCCGTAAGGACTTCTCATGAAGTCGCCCACGTCTTGAGTGATAGTGGCGAGTCCGAGATAATATTTTCGGCCGCGCTTGGCGATGGAAAAAAGGAAGGAAGCGGTATCTTCGGACTTCATCATCCACCAAGCCTCATCAACCACAAGCAGTCTCTTCTTCAGGACCCGGCGGATAGAGCTCCAAATGAAATTCATAATAATATACATGGCCACCGGTTTAAGCTCGTCTTCCATGTCGCGGATGGAAAAGACAATGAATTTTTTATTAATGTCCACATTGGTCGGCTGGTTGATAAAAGTTGACCAGGTGCCATGAGTATATTTGGTGAGCTTAGTCAGAATTGATTCAGCGCCGTCCATGCCGGCCAAAACCGATTCGAAGTCTGACAGTAGTGGCGGCTCGGCTTTAGAAAAATCAGAATCCGGCGTGATGTCCTTTAAGGCGTAAGTTTCGGCGATGGCCCGGTCAACGATCGCGTCTTCTTCAGGTGTCAGTCCGCCAAGCATGATTCTGAAGAGGCCAACCAAGGTGATAATGTGCGAACGAAGAACGTCCGCCGGAGCCTCGTCTTCTCGCGGCAAGGGCAAGTCAAAGGGATTAATGTGGTGCGGCGAAGAAAGAGAAATAGAGAAATATCGGCCGCCGACCGCCTCGGCCAAATATTCATATTCTTTTTCCGGATCAATGACCAAAACATCCACGTCAAACATGAGGGTTCGCAGAATCTCCAGCTTTGTCATAAAACTTTTTCCGGCGCCGGACTTGGCGAAAATAACAGAGTTGTAGTTTTCCATTGAGAAGCGGTCAAAAATAACCAAGCTTGAATTATGGCGGTTGACGCCGTAGAGAATACCCTTGTCGGAGGTCAGGTCGAAAGAAACAAAAGGAAAAATACTGGAGAGGGGTTCGGAATTAAGCTTTTGGTGGACTTCGAGGAGGTCGGTAGCTGTCGGGATGACGCTCTCGAAGCCGTCTTGCTGTTGAAACAGAGCCGGCCGGATATAAATGAGACGAGACTCGAGAATGGATTTAATTTCATTCTCAATCCTAAAAAGGTCGTCTTCACTTTCGCCGTAGATAGAGATGTAAAGCCCGACGTCAAAAATTTTCTCCTGGGCTTGCTGTAAGCTGTCGCGCAGACTCTCGAGGTCGCCGAGCGCGGTGTCAAGCACGGGATCGCGCACAAGACCTCTGGACTCCCTAATACTTATCTGGCTTTGAACTTCGGCTACTTTTTTCTGGAACTGTTTTAAGATTTTGGAAGTATCAATCGGGTGGATGAAGATGGAAACATCGAAAATTTTATCAAGATTGATGATGGGGGTGAACCAGTTGTCGGTTAGAAAACGAGGATAAGAAATGACAAAGAAAGTTTTAATCAGCCTGTCTCCTAAAGTTATCTTTTTGGATTCTGTTTTAAGAGCCGCCGGCGCAATTATATCTTGGAGCTCCAAAGTCGCCGCCCTGTAAATGTCAGCTGGCAGAACGGGCAAAATCTTGCCGCCTGCGCCAGCGGCTCCCTTACCTTTGCCCAAAATTTTGTCCAACAATTTCATGAATTTTACTTTATAACTTTATAACTTTATAACTTTATAACTTTTAACTACACCTTGGCTTCTCTCTCCGTTTCGCCCGGATTAAATGTCTTATAAAAAAGTTCAATCACCTCTTCGGTGCCTAATTTAGCCACTCTCACTCCGATGCCGGATAGCCCTCCTTCAACGACCGACATACGCTGTTCCAACTGTGCTCTTTTTTCTTCAAAGCTTTCTTCGGCGGTAGCTTTTTTCCCGCCCGGCAGGGCGCTTAAAAACCCTTTGGCGGCTGTGGCCGGACCGCCGCCAGTGTATGGGATTACAATAAAAAATCTTTTGGTCATGATGTTGACTTGCTCGGTGAAAGTGCGGATGAATTCGGAATATTCGCGGGTTTGGATTTTGAGCAGGGGCTCGGTTATTTCTTTTAAGCGATTATCTAAAATTGCCAAATATGGACGGATGTCGTAGCGCCGCGACTGAATGACGGTCTGAATGGAGAAATCAAGCGAATTCAAAAATCCTTGAAATTGGGATAGAACGGCTTTTTGTTCATCATAGGATTTAAGCGAGAGATTGATAGATGAGGCGATTAAAATCGCTCTTAAGCCGCCATCTTTCAAGATGACAATTCCATCGCGGATCTCTTTTATTGGGACGAAGTCTTGAGTTGGTTTTGCGCTAATTGCCATATGTAGTATTATAATAAAATTATTCTAATTAACCTAAAAGAATTATTCTCCGCCTGAGGCGCCATCGAATTTAAGCACCAAACCACAAGCACCAAATTACAAACAATATCAAAATTCTAATTACTAAAATTCTAAACTAAATGCTTTTATTTAAAATAGAAGTAAAAATTTTTCTTAGCTCTGTGGCTTCTTGTATAAGTTCCCCTCTTTCTTTATCAAGCTCTTCATTATCACCAGTATCACATAATCTTAACCACAAGCAGCTTTCTTTTGTTTCTTTTCTGCAAATTTTAATTCTATGCGCAAAATCTTTCTTACTTAATGCTTCATTTGCTTCTATGTAATTTGCCGCCCGGGACCCAGAAGACCGCACAAGCTGCTTTCCGTCTTCAAAATTACCTGTTGTTTTCGGAAGTTTTTTAACAAATTCTCTGCATCGCCGCCCAAATTCGGCAGTTCTTTCTTCTAGATCGTATTGTTTTGAATTTGATTTTTCGTTCATTGTAATTTATTTGTAATTTGGAAATTGAAATGAAGAAGCTACCGCTTCTTCATTTCTAAGACATCCAAACTCCAAGAGAGCTCTTTTAATTTAGAGCCGGTGAGGCCCATGCCTACACCCGGTGCGGGGGCCGC
>MFVF01000010.1:21305-30985 GCA_001785965.1 Candidatus Nomurabacteria bacterium RIFCSPLOWO2_01_FULL_42_20 | reverse complement strand
TTTCTTCTTTCGCCGGCGTCTTCTTCCAAAGATACATTTTATTTTGCATAAGATAAGTGAAGAAGTTTTCCAAAGCATGCGCGAATGGCCGGCCGTTGACCTTGGCGAAAGTTAAGGCCAGAGCCAGCCCAACCACGGCTAGAATGATTGGAATGGCAACTAAGAGCGGAGCGATTTTGTAAACGACGAAGGAAAGGCCCGCTCCGCCGGCTAGATAAATAAATTGTTTGAAGGTGAAAGGTCCAAAAAGCTTGTCTTCAACTTCAATAAATTGTGGTGTTTGAAATTGCATAAATAATTATTCTAAATAAATTCCAAATTACAAGCACCAAATTACAAACAATACCTAAATTCAAAATTCAAATGTTCTAAAATGGTTTTGGGTTTAGGATTTTAGTCATTGGAATTTGTTTGTGATTTGGAATTTGTGATTTGGTGCTTAAAATAATTTGGTTAATTTACTTCTACTTATCAGGTTGTTCCCTATATGGGTCTATCTTTCTCATAGAATAATCTGTTTCTTCTTTAGGTAAGCTGAATGCGCCGGCCATTTTTTGTTCGACTAGATTTTTTGTTTTTTCTTCTTTAAGAATATCAGCCACGGTTTTAACCCCGCTTATTTTGGTTGGACTTTCTATACCTTCCAGAATTTTTTTTCTTTCTGCTTCGACACGGATCTCATCCCCCACCTTCTTCTCTTCAGGAGAAGGTGCCCCGACGACTCCGGTCGGGGCGAATGAGGTCTGTTCCAACCTCACCCCAGCCCTCTCCTGAGAAGGAGAGGGGGCTTCCTCCTCCATCCCCAAATAAGCCATCCGGACTGGAGTTAAAACAAATTGATTAATATCATTTATAATATTTTTAGCTTGTTCCGGATTTAATCCCAATTCCGACTGCATTTGTCTTTCAAAATCGCTGGCCGAAAGATTGCCGGTAATAAGCAGCTTGATTTTTCTTTCGAGAAGTCCCTGCTTAATTATAGTCAGGCCATATTTCTCTCCCAGAGTCGGAATAATCGTTCCAAAATCAAGATGATCTATGGCCTCTTTTAATTCATCTGAAGAAGTCGCTACACCCGGTGTAGGCTCCATAGAGGCATAGGTTTTATCTATCAACTTATCGGCCTCAATAGATTTTTCAATTTCTTTTTCTTCTTCCGGGGTTAATTCAGCCCTCTCTTTTTCTTCTGTTTCTCCCCGCCAATAAAAGCGGTTCATAATCGGGTTTAATATGAGATCGGTTACGTCCAAGAATATTTTTCCAGCCGTTTCTTGGCTTATGGCAAGCTTTTCTTTTGCGTCTCTAATAAAGTCTTCGCCGGTAGAGAGTCCGACAAGCAGGAGAACAACTCCGCCTTTTAAGGCCTCGCGCTTTTCTTCGCCAAGTAGCCCATAAAGACGAGAGAGTTCCCCGACTGTGTCATCAACATCCGCACTAAAAACCATTTCCCGAAACCGTTCGGGTAGGTTTTTAAACTTTTCTTCAAATTGTTCCTCTGTTATTTCCATAATAATTAACTTATTAACCGATAACTAACTACTTATTCTTCCTCCCCCTTTTGTTCTTTCTCTGCCGTTTTTATTTTCTTTGACAGATCCCCAATTCTCCCCGCCGTATTGCTTTTTTCTTCAACTATATTTCCAAGCAGTTTCACGTCTTTTTCCAATTGATCATTTTCGCTTTCAAGGTTCGCGGCGACAGACCACTTTTTATTTCTAATGGCGGTCTTAATTTTTGCCTTATTTTCCTGTATGTCAGCTCGGAGCGGCAGCGCTCGCTCATTCGCTTCAAGATTAATATTTTTTTTGCCTTCTTCTCCAGTTATGGACTTGCCCCCTCTTTGCAGTTTTTCCACAATTTCAGTCATATGTGTATCTATCTTGTCTAACTTTTCCTCATTTCTAATTTTATCATCTCGGAGACGATCTAATTCATTTGCTTCTTTTTCCAGCTTTTCTGCCAGTTTCTGGTCCGCTTGATTGCCATTCTTTAATTTCTCAATTTCTTGTCTCATGACATCATCATTTCTTTCAGCGGTTGTATTGTAGATTTTTGGCCGTTCGCCGTATTTCTCTTTAATTTGCTCGGGAGTCAGGGTCGGGTCTTTTGATTTAGCATCGGCTACTTTCTTGTCATATTTTTTTTGCTTTTTCTCTGACTTTTCTTTTGTTTCCTCGTCTTCCGCGTCGGACATTTTATATTGAATTCCTTCTCTTCTCTCATTCTCCCTTCTCATTTTATCCGCCTTTCTTTCTTTTTTATCCCTATAGCCCATCCGGCCAAGAGCGCCCAGTTCTTCCGGTTTCATGCCCATGGCCGCGGCAAATGCCGCTCCGGGTTTAAGAAACCCAGTACCTGCAGTCATCACCTCGCCTAATTTTTCAAGGCCGGGAATGCCAGCCGCTGCCAAGCCCTTGCCGGCTAATTTGCCGGCCACGCCAAAAGTTGTGCCTATGCCCCGCCCAAGCGCGGTTTCTCTCATGGCCGCGCCGATTTTTTGAGGTGCGGCTGCTGCTTTCTTGCCATATTTTTCAAACCCAGCTCCATATGTTTTAAGCCTTGCCCCAAATCCACCCCCCACTTTTTCGCCGAGTTTACCCATTCCTTTCCCAGCCAAAGCGCCTAATTTCCCGCCTGCCATTACCGCGCCACCAGCAAGCGCCGCTCCGCCCGTTGCAGCCACAGCCGCAACTCCGGCCACTTTCCCGACAGCCGCGGCCAGCTGGGTCCCGATTTCTCCGGCATATTGGCTGGTTAATGTTTTAGCTTTTTTAAGAAGGGCGACGATAATCAGGAAGGGAATAACAATGGCCATAATTTTTATGGTAGTTGTAGAGCCTTCTGGCGCGCTAAGCAAGCCTCCTATATCGGTGAAAAGAATAATCAGATAAAGAAAGAAAGTAAAAATCGGAGCCATTATGGCCATGCCCGTCATACTAGAGAGCCACTTTTCCCAGCCCCAGTCTTGCATACTGGCTCTAACTTTGGCCGGCAGGGTAAGCGATATGAAGGCAAATGGGGCGAAGATCATCGCGATCCAAAGGCCGATGACTCGACCTAAGAAAAATATGCCGACGGAGAAAAAAACCGTAAACATTGTAATGTTTAGATAAATAGCCAGGACCATTATCAAAGAGAAATAACCCAAGTTTTCACCCGGGTTCATTTGTTTGGCAGTATCAGGGTCAAGAATAAGTTTCTGGGGACTAAATTTATCAACCAAAGCTATGCTGACCGGTTTTGTCCCGGGAACCGAGTCACCTAGGGTGCCCGTTACTTCAATCTGGTTATAAAATATGCGGGCTAGAATATTTGTGCTGTCAACAACGACCCGGACCATAAAAAGACTGAAATTTATAAGCAAGGCGACGATGATGACATTTTTAATTGTTTTTTTGACAGCATCGCTTAAACCCTCTATGACGGTTTTAATGGCGGCAAAAACTAGAACAAAAATGAAAACAAGATTGGCGAGGTCACGAGTAACCTTCCAGCCTTCAACCACAAAAACGGAGCGGAAAGATTTGTCATCCAGCGAGTAGCCGATAAAAAAGTCCAAAATAAAGGCGGCAAATTTTGCAAGCATGGCTGTTACAAACCAGGCGGAATAGAGAATACCGCCAACTATCCAGCAGGTAAGATTCCACCACTTACCACAAGTTAAAACATCTTTTTGTGCACCAACGCCTACATCTGCGGCCGTTGGTGGTGGAGGAGCTTGCGCATTGGCGATTTGAAAACCGGATGAGACAGAATTGTTTTCTAGAGAGACTTGTCCCGAGTATTCTCGAGGGAAAGGATTAGCCATATTAAAAAATACAATAAGTAAGACAGCAAAACCTATGTATTTTAGTACCCGATATTTTTTTGTTTTGTTTTGCTTGCTCATTTTTATTTTTTATTCGGATGACCGACATTCGTATTTCTTATTCGGATGAGCCGTTTCGTAGTCGGCTACCCAAACTTAGTGTCGGCACCCAAACATTTTTTATTGGCAGTTTGGATCATCCTTTGGGTTTTGGTAGTTATCATTTGGGTAGTTTGGATCAAGCGCTCCGCAAGGTTTGGTAAGGGCACTAACTCCTTGCGTTACTAATTGACTGGTCAAGGCATCAAAGATCGCGGCGATGCTTTCATTCATTTCGTCCGCCAGTTCTTGCTGTTTTATTTTTGTTCCAAGGCTTAAGTCCAAAGAAGAAGCAATGGCCGTTCCGGGAGTAACAGTTTCCCAAGTGGTGCACGCGCCCAGTGGAATATAAAGACCTTGGTTTTCGGCCTTCCTTAAATCGCCTTCCGTTTTTCCCTTTACGACATATACTTCTACTTCATCGGTGTTCGCATTAACAACTTCTATGCTATATGGATACGTACAGCGCCTGTCAGAGAAAAATCCATTGGTGGCATCATCTACCCTGCTTGCCAAAGATGGCGGTCTATCTTCCGGACGGATACTAAATGCCGTTCCTCCGCCGCCCCTCCGAGCAAGTTCTTGTTCGGCCAGCATACTGTAGCCGATCGGATTGTTCTGCGGCAGAAGCATTGCCTCCCAGGCGTTCCAGCCGCCGGCAGAAAAACTTGCGCGGTAGCCATCAACGCCGCCGACCACAAAATTATGCAAGCTATGCCTCGAATAATCTTCAAACTTGGCTTGGTGGGCCAATAGAATTCTAGCGGCCGTCGCCTTAGCCCAAGGATATAGAGTTTCATCTAAATTCATCAAAGATGTTGAAAAAGAATTGACTTCATTTTCCCATAATTCCGTAAAGTAAGACCCGCTGTCGCGATAAAAAGGATAGCCGTCAAAGCCGGAATTTATCCAACCGAGCAATTCCTGGGTTGTCAGCCGCAAGGCCAGTTTAATGGTGTTGTAAGCGATAGCGTCAAAACATGATTCCTTGTCTTTGAGCGTCTGTATGTAGTCTCTGGTTTTTCCTATCTCATTGGTCGGGACGGCAGTACTTCCTACTAATGACTCAACAAGAGTAAGACCCAAATCTTCCGCCTTATCTTCTATGAAATTTTTTATTTTATCGCCAATGTTTAGACAGTCAGCGACTATGGAGACGCCCGCCCCGATAATTGCACCGAATTGCGCATCAGCACCTACAACTTGGGCCTGCGCTTTTTTAGCCGGCAACAACAAAAAAGAAGGCAATATGAATGAAATTGCTAGAAACAGGGCAAGCGCTTTTTGGCCAAAAAATTTCATTTTGGTTTGCCTTTATTATAGCAACTATTTTAGGAAACGTCTTCCCCAGCCCCCTTATTTATTTCAAAAGCTCATCTATTTTGTCCGCTATCTCAATAAAACGCGTGTTAAAGATAGCGTATTCACTTAAGGAAGGCATGGCGCCGAGCGGATTAACCAACACTTGGCTTAAATTTTGGACTGTTTTTGACATACCCAGAGCGCTGTTCACCAGAACGAGATGGTCTTCCGATAATTCCGGCGGGACGGGTACACTTTTGAGCTCCAGGGCGAGCTTGCCATAACTCTCGCCGATTGAAGAGAGCTCGGCCATGGCCGCCTCACTTTCTTCCGTTATCCCTTTGGCTAAAATTTCCATTTCCGAGCCGAGTTTTTGGCCGGCAAATTTGGAAGCCGCAGTTTTAACGGCTAGGGCATAGGCTTTCGGCGTATAGGCGGGATCGGTATTTATTTGTAAGTCCTTGAGAGCAAAAAAATCTATTTCTTCCTTCGGATCGCTTATGGTCTTCGCCAGAGAAACGGAAAGGTTGGCTATTGCTTCAGGGCTTAAATTACCGGACTCGCGAAGGGCCATGAAAGTCGTGAAGAATTCTCTGGAGAAACGCTCGGTTTCATTCAGTTGAGATATGTCAACATCTGGTGCAGATAATTCCACGCCGCTCTCGCGCAAATCTTTCTTTTTGTTTTCTATTTCAATATTGTCGGGTATTCCATCGCCGCTGGTGTCTTTTTTGTAGGGGTCTGTTCCCCAAAGCGCCTCCTCCCAGTCCGGCACTCCGTCGCCGTCTGAATCTTTTGAGACTAGATCAGATAACTTTTCTTGATTGACAGCTATTTCATTTTCTATCTGCAGGTTTACCGCCCTTTCTTTCCGTCCAATAAGCGAACCAATAATGAAAACCAAAAGAATCACTCCAAAGACTGAAGAAAGAATGATTATGAATTTTTTTGACGGAAGATATTGCATGGCTAGACGCTAGAAGCTTTCTAGTTATGTTATAATTATTGAGCATGAAAAGCAACAATAAAACAAGAAAAGTTATTTTCGGTTTTGCCATAGCGCTGATTTTGGTCACTCTCTCCTATTTCTTACCATTTTCCAAAAAAGAAACACAAAAAGCCGAAGCGCTGACAATCTTCACTCCTTTTGGCGGCAAAGTTGAGTCTTGGAATCCTGTTTCTGAAGCATGCATGAATCAGATTACAATTCCTCTTGCCACAGCGACCTTCGGAACTGTCTGGTTAACGGTGGATGAACTTAAGGTCGGCGGTCCCACGCCGGCTACTTTGGGCATTCTAAGGCTCTATGGCGTTCAGCTTATTCCTCCGCCGGTGCCGATTCTTAATTTTGCCGGAGTCTATGAGTGGTTTAATTTTTATACGCCGGAAGTTTGGACCTTAGGCGATTCGATAAATATTTGCGGAGTTTGCGGCAAGATTGAAGATATTCCGGCGGCGGCCGAGATTTGCAATGCCATCAGCAGTTTAGGCAATGGCACAGACGAAGTTTCCGGAGATTCGTGGAACTTTAATATAGTCAATTGTCTTTGTGGAGCAGTTTCCGGGGACCTTTCTCAATGCGCAAACGGTTCCGAGACTGAAACTACGACCGAGGGCGGAGAAAGCGGCGAGGGCATCTGTCCAATTACTAATTTAGTGCTTAAGATAGGCACTGGACTTGTGCCGGATGTCGGAGAATAAGAAAGTCATTAGTCATTTTTTAAAAAACAGATTATGAAAAATAAAACTATCCCATTTTTTATTTCGAGTCGAAGGCGAATCAAAGTAATCTTTATTTCAGCTCTTGTACTTTTCGCCGGGAGTATTGCTCTACCGCAGAATGCGGCGGGTCAATATCCCGCGCCGACTCAAAATGGCTCGGGCTTTCTTGTCTTAAAGGCCGTTCGAAGCGACACCTCTGACAACAAAGACCAAGAAAAGATCACAATTAATTTGAAGGAATCGGCGACCGGGAATTTGGTCAGGCAGATCGAGCTTAAACATGCGAATCAAATTCAATTGAACTTCCTGAAATCTGGAAATTATATTCTTCAAAGCTCGAGCCAAAATGATTGGCATAAATTTACTTTTTGTTTGAATAACACTTCTTCTACATCCGGCAATTATAATTTTTCACTTTATGACAATCAGGTCCAGGTTTGCGCTTTTACGGATCAAATTGTCTCAAGCCCGGCCGAGCGCGGCCAACTGCTCGGTTTCAAAGCTCTTGAAAGTGAAACTATTTTCTTGAATCAGGTTTCGTCTGGTAATGCAGAAAATTTAGCAGAGCCAGTTTTAAAAACAAACGACGGTTCAAACGAAATTAGCCAAGAAATAACTATGACTTTGCGCTATGGCATGAAGACTAGCGAAGTGGGTGTTTTACAAAATAAATTACAGAAGGAGGGTCTTTATGCGGGCAAGATTGACAATATCTTCGGACCGAAAACACTTCTCGCGGTTCGGATTTTTCAAATCCAAAACAATTTAACGCCGGACGGCATAGTCGGCCCCAAGACGCGGGCGGTGTTGAATAGCCTCTAGTTAGTAGTTAGTAGTTAGTAGTTAGTAGCTAGTAGCTAGTAGCTGGCTAAAGCCCGAGGCTCGCCCTGTAGGGTAGCGAGGCAAAGCCAGTCTTCTACCTTTAGTTCTTCCGCGCGGGCTTTTTCGTTAATCATGCATTCTTTTAAAAACCCAGAAACCTCATTTCCTAATAGAGGCTTAAGATTGGAAGAGAGGAGCTTGCGCTTGTGGGCGAAGCCTGTTTTCACTATTTTAAAAAAATCTTCTTCTGTTACATTGTTTACCAAAAATCTTTTTCTGGAAATATTTTCAATCAAGAGAATAGCCGAATCGACCTTTGGCACAGGCGTGAAACTCCCCCTTCTGACCGTATCTATATATTTTGGCTCA
This sequence comes from Candidatus Nomurabacteria bacterium RIFCSPLOWO2_01_FULL_42_20, assembly GCA_001785965.1. Classification (GTDB taxonomy): domain Bacteria; phylum Patescibacteriota; class Minisyncoccia; order Phycocordibacterales; family CAZVEC01; genus 2-01-FULL-42-20. The sequence goes on along the minus strand of MFVF01000010.1, from coordinate 22,863 downwards.
CCATAAACTTTGACACTGATTGATAAAATACTTTCTTTTAATGACCGATCCGAACCTACCCTAGTCCGACCGGACGGGTTTAGGACAAACTTATCCGAATCTACAAATAATTTTTTTCTTTCCACGCTATTTTGTATTTGTTCGTATTTTCGTAATTTTTCGTATTTCGTAGAGCCCACAATTCTTTCGGCCACTTCTTTTTGAACAAGCAAGACCATCCGCTCCGGTTGCACCTTTTCCTCCTGTAAAAATTTTCTGAAAATCTCGCCGGTGATGTTGTAGGGAATGTTTGCCACCAGTTTGTAACTCTTAGACCCCCACCCAGCCTCCCCCTTATTAAGGGGGAGGAGAAAGGAGGGGGTGAATTTAAATTTCAAAATATCCTCATTTATTAAAATTAGTTTTTTTTCTGAAATTTCTTTTTTAAATTTATCTTTCAAAAAAGCGACTAATTCTTCGTCTTTTTCCACGGCAAGGACGATCCTTGCCGTGGCTAAGAGTTTTTCAGTCAAAGCGCCTTGGCCCGGACCGATTTCTAAAACCACATCTTCTGACTTAAGCTCGGCCGCTTCAACAATCTGCGCGAGCGCTTTTTCAGAACGCAGGAAATTTTGTCCTAGAGACTTTTTAGATTTAAACATAAATTGTTTTTAAAATATTACCACCTTCTTTTTCTATCAGGTCTTCCGGAATATCGGTAATGAATTCGGATGGAACATTGTATTGTCTTTTGCCGAAAATAGTTCGGCTGGCGGCGTAAGAAAGATAAAGTTTTTTTTCCGCTCGAGTCAGGGCGACATAAAAAAGTCGACGCTCCTCCTCTTGATCCTCCCTTTTTTCCCCAAGCCTATCATGCGGAAAAAGCCCTTGTTCAAGTCCGGTTATAAAAACTTTTTCAAATTCAAGGCCCTTGGCGGCGTGAACAGTCATAAGGCGAACCACATTTTCTTTTTCTTTTATTTCATCTTGATCGCTCATTAAGGCTGCTTCTTCTGAAATTTTTATCACAGCTTCTTCACCTGCGAGATGATCAAATTTTTTAGAGAGAGTGACCAGCTCTTTTATGTTTTCCAGCCTCTCTAAATCGTCATCTCCGCCGTCTTTCAAAATTTTTTCTATTCTGCTTTCGCGCAAAATAAACTTTATCGTTTCTGATAAATTATTTTGCTCTAAAAAGCCAGCAATTTTTTCAAGCAGATTATAAAAGTTAATTATTTGCAATTGCATTTTGGCCGGCAGTTCTTCCCTTCGGCCAGCAAACAATTTTAATAGGGTAACTTTGCCAATCCCTCGTGCGGGGAAATTTATAATGCGTTTAATGTCCGAGGGGCTTTCTCGATCAATCGCGGACCGCAGGTAGCTCAAAATATCTTTCACCTCCTTGCGCTCGAAGAATTTTGTGCCGACGACTTGGTAGGGAATATTATATTGAAGCATCGCCTCCTCCAGGATTCGTGATTGGAAATTCGCGCGGTAGAGGATGGCTATGTCAGAGAAAGCCCCTGCGGATTCTTCTTTGCGGGGTGTCTCGCAGCGCGACGGCGCGAGAGGCAGCGCT
>MFVF01000010.1:0-21268 GCA_001785965.1 Candidatus Nomurabacteria bacterium RIFCSPLOWO2_01_FULL_42_20 | reverse complement strand
CAGGGGCATCCACAAGCTCTAAAATTTTTGTTGCCACATATTCCGCTTCATCGGCTTCATCAGCCGCTTCATAAAAGCCGATTTTCTCCCCTTCTTTGTTTTTGGTGTAGAGATTTTTTTCTACCCTCACTTCATTTTTTTTAATTATCTCATTGGCTGCCGAGAGAATATTTTGAGTCGAGCGGTAATTTTCCTCCAGCAGAACAGTTTTAGCTTCCGGATAATCCTTTTCGAAATTTAAAATGTTTTCTATCTTCGCTCCCCGCCACCCGTACACATTCTGATCGCTGTCACCAATAACACAGATGTTCTTATGATTTTCGGCCAGAAGTTTGGTGAGCCGGTACTGGATCTCGTTTGTGTCCTGGTATTCGTCAACGTGAATATATTTGAATCTCTCTTGATAACTTTTTCTGACGGCCTCGTTTTCTTTAAGGAGCATGACGGTTTTTAAAAGCAGGTCATCGAAGTCTAAACCTTTTTCTCTTTTAAGCAACTCTTCATATTTCTCCCAAATTTTTGCCACAAGATTAGAAAAGAAATCGCTTGCCCCCTCGGCATATTCTTCGAAAGTCACGCCCTCCCCTTTTTGTTTTGAAATGATGTTTTGGAATAGGCCGGGGTCGTACTGCTTCGGATCATAGCCGGCCCCCTTGATGGCTTCGCGGACTAAAGATTTTGAATCCCCATCATCCATAATTTTGAAATTCTTGCTTAAGCCGGAGAGAGGCGCATTCTCCCGCAGAATATTCACCCCCAAAGAGTGGAAGGTGGAGACAAAAGGAAACGATTGACGATTAACAATTGACAATTGACTTCTGGCGCGCTCGCGCATTTCGCTTGCGGCCTTGTTGGTGAAAGTGATGGCTAAAATGTTCTCCGGCCGGACCCCTTCATTTATAAGATTAACAATTCGATGGACAATTGTCTTAGTTTTGCCGGCCCCGGCCCCGGCCACAATCAAAAGCGGCCCATCTTTGTGGAGTACTGCCTCGCGCTGAGCAGGGTTTAATTCATTTAAGTGATCCATCCCGTTAGAGATAGGTCCGATCGCGATCGGACCGTATCATATTTAATGAAAGTTGTAATATTATCTTAATCTATAATCCCGAGTAAATCATTGTTCATAACGTTATGATCTCTAACGGGATCCATTGGTGGTTAGTATATAGTAAATAGTGATTAGATTAAAGTCCGACCGCAGTCGGACTCCGACTGCGGTCGGAGATTAAAGATTAAGGATTTTTTTCGTATTTCGTAGACTGTTGATAACCACTGTCCGGGGAAAATTCTCCTTTTTGGGGTGTCTCGCAGGCCGACGGGCCGAGAGGCAGCGCTCCGCCAGCAGGCGGAGACAGCGACCCCAAAAAGGAGAATTTTCCCCGAACAGTGGTGCATGTTGATAACCGGGTTGACTTTTTCGGTTCAAGTTTGCTATCATATGGCCTATCTTCCGAATTTCCTGATGGTTCCGAAAAACCCTGAAAACAAGGGTTTTGGCCGGAAAAGTACAGAAAAGCCCCCTTACTTATGCATTTAACTAACTCTAAAGACCCCTTTTATTCAAATTCTGCTTTAAATAAGAATAAAAGGGCGACAAAATCAAGCTTTTTTGAATTTGGAATTTTCCATGCTTTTTTTGTCTTTTTAATACTTTTACTTCTGATTTCCCCTCGACCGGCCCGAGCCAGTTTAAACTCTCAAAATATGCCCTTGCTTCAGGCAACGGCCATTGCTCCTTTTGCAGGTCAAGGCGGCCCGGATGTGCAAGTTAACAACGGCGCTCTCTTGCCGGAGCTTAGTCTTCGAGGCACCACCGCCGATATTCTTGAAATCCCGGAATCCGGCGAAATCAGCGTTTACGTAGTTCGCAAGGGAGACACGGCTAGTCTTATTGCCAAGATGTTTGGCGTTTCAACTAATACTATTTACTGGGCCAACGATCTTAAGCCCGGCGCGACTCTCCAGACGGATCAAGTTCTTATAATTCTGCCAATTTCCGGCGTTCGGTATGAAGTCAAGAAAGGAGACACCTTAAAAGGTATTGCCGATAAATTTAAGGGCGATGTTTCTGATATTGCCGCATTTAACGGTATTGCCGTAGATGGGCCTCTAGCCATCGGAGATGTCTTTATTATTCCAGATGGCGAGGTACCGTTTACTGAAAGTCAAAATAGGGTTGTTGTCCGAGGTAAATCCAAAGAGCGTCTCTATGGCACTAATGCTCCGGAATATTCCGGATACTATATTCGTCCCATCGCCCACGGCCGCCTTTCACAAAATTTGCACGGTTACAACGGAGTGGACTTAGCCGCGCCAACCGGCACCCCGATTAGGGCCGCCGCTGACGGCGAAGTGATTTTTGTAAATAGCAACGGCTATGGCGGCGGTTATGGAAAATACCTCATTATTTCTCACCCCGACAATGGCACCCAGACTCTCTATGCGCATAATTCTAAAAATTTAGTTAATCGAGGCGATAAAGTTTCTCAAGGCCAAAGCATTGCCTTAGTCGGCTCCACCGGCCGCTCAACCGGCCCTCACGTCCACTTCGAAGTCCGAGGCGCGAAAAATCCCGGCGCCAACGGTGCTTGGGCCAATTAAGATTTAAGATTTAAGATTTAAGATTTAAGATTAAAGATTAAAGATTAAAGATTAAAGATTGATTTTCGGGCGATACTGCAGAGCTTCCATTATGTGAGGCTCTTTTATTTTGTCCGAATTGTCCAGGTCGGCGATAGTTTGGGCCAATTTAATAATACGGTGATAGGACCTCGGCGAAAGATCAAAACGCCGCGCGCTTTCATTCAAAAGTTTTCTAACTTCATCCGAGATTTCGAGCTGGTCAATTTCTTTCACGCCCATTTCGCTATTTGTTTTTATTTTCATGCCTTGGAACCGCAAAGCTTGCTTGGCTCTTGCTTCAAGAACCCTACTCTGGATCTGCAGGCTGTCCTCTGCTTGAAAATTTCGATCGGAGAGTTTTTCATAATCAACATTTTCAACCGAGAGCCAAATGTCAATGCGGTCAATAATCGGCCCGGAAACCTTGCGCTTATAGCGGTCAGTATCGCTCGGACGGCAGACGCACTCTTTATGAGCCGAACCGAGATAACCGCAGGGACAGGGATTCATGGCAGCAATCAGAATGAAATTGGCCGGGAAGCGGGCAGAGCCCTTCGCGCGGGAGATGTTCACTAATTTGTCCTCAAGAGGCTGGCGCAAACTTTCTATGACCCTTCGGTCAAACTCTGGAAATTCGTCTAAGAAAAGGATGCCGCGATGAGCCAAAGTAACTTCTCCCGGCTTGATAATCGCTCCGCCGCCAATGATGGAAACGTATGAGGCGCTGTGATGAGGACTTCTAAAAGGCGGCTCTAAAACGAGTTCACCGGCATTCGTTCCGGCCACGGAATGAATGCCGGTTATCTCCAAAACTTCATCTAGAGAAAGCGGCGGTAGGAGAGCGGCGAAGGCCTTAGAAAGCATGGTTTTGCCTGTGCCCGGGGGCCCCGACATGGCGATGTTGTGCCCGCCGGCCGCGGCAATTTCAAGTCCGCGCTTGGCGCCTTCCTGGCCGCGAATGTCGCAGAAGTTGATGGCCGGCTCCGAAACAATTTTGGTTTCCAAAATTGTTTCCGGCTCCGGCTTGAGCGCTTCTTCTTCCAAGTGATTCAAAAGTTCAGTCAGAGTTCTGACACTATAAATTTTTATTCCTCTTGTTAAGGCCGCCTCTTTTGCATTTTGGGCCGGAACGTAAATTTCTTTAAATCCTTTGGCTCGAGCGGCCTCTACGATCGGGAGCGTGCCGCGCACTCTCTGGAGTTCTCCGTTTAGAGCAAGCTCGCCGATGAAAATTTTTCCTTCCGGCTCAAAATCTATTTCCTCTCGGGAGAGCAGGTAGCCGAGCGCAATTGCCAGATCAAAGGAAGAGCCTTCTTTTTTGATTTCCGCCGGAGCTAAGGCCACGATCGTTTTTTGATTCAGATTTTTCGGAGATTTGAAGCCGGAATTTTTTAAAGCCGAACTAACTCGGTCCCTAGCTTCTAGGGCGGCCTTGTCCGGCAGCCCGACAATTGAAAAAGCGTTTAAGGTTTTTTTAGTGATGTCTGTTTCAACTGAAATAATCTGCCCTTTCAGCATATTTACTTGAACCGAATAAATTCGAGAAAATGACATGATAGATTTTGTTGACGAACGACCTGCCCGCCAATGCCAGAGCGATTAAAGTAATTATATAGATCAAGTAAACAATTTTACCATAATCTATAATATCAGATTAAGTGCATTCAGGCGATGGCAGGCGGGAGTGAGGATTACAAAATCATCACCCGGTTAAATAAATTTCTTTCAAAGAAGAAATTTAAAATTTGATTAATCAAATTTTATTTAACTGGGTAAGGAAAATTATAGTTTCTCACTCCGTTCGTTCCTTAATTTTCACTTACTCCATATGAGCCTTGCAAGTGTCTGCGGCTGGATTGGCTTCCAGACGATCTTCTTCAATATTTTTCCCGTCAATTCTGCATTTGCCATAAGTGTTACTTTCTATTCTGGCCAGAGCCGAATTGACTTCTTTGAGCCTTGCTTTCAGGACGTTCAATTCTGCGCTTCTTTCTTCAAAATCTTCGAAGTGGTCGGCTAAACTATTTTCATCTGGTTCGTTGACTGAAGTTTCTTCTAAAACCGGAGTTGCTTCCCAATCTTCGCGTTTGTGGCTGACTTCGACGCCAAGCCTTTTAAGTTCTCCGTGCAGAAGCACTTTCTCTTCTTCTAATTTTTTCTTTAGTTTTTTTATATCAATAATCATGGGTATATATTAGCAAATATAGTAAATACAGTAAATACAGTAAATTAAGCTAACTCATGCGCTTTTTTCCAAACTATTAAATCTTTGAATGTATTAATATTTGCCATGTATTTTATTACTGTATTTACTGTTCTCGCTGTATTTACTTAATTTACTGTATTTACTGACCTAGCTGTATTTACTGTCTTCACTGTCTTTACTGTAGGCGGTTTATTATTTCAAACAGAACCTCCCTCGCGCCCGTGATGACAATAAATTTTTCGCCCTTAAGCCCATAGATCAGAATTGTCTCGCCCGCTTCATTTTCAAGTAGGCGAGCATCTTGATTTTTGACTAAGGTGTCTTCGAACACCGCGATCTCCCTACTAATTTTAGATAAATCTATATTAAGCAAGCTCGCCAGATCTAGCGGCATCGTTTGCTCCCACTCGCGCATTCCCCGAAAAGCGTTGTTGAAAGCTTCTATCTTCAAAATCAGAAATAGTTCATTGTTGTAAATTCCGAGCATGAATTCCTCGGAAAGAGATTTAAGCAGAAGTTCCGGGGCCCTGATCTCCAAAATAAAAATAAGCCGCCTTATATCCAAAGGGATTTTTATTGCCTCTCCGCCCCCCTGTTCCAAGATATTTTTTTCCTCTGTGAAGTAAAAGCTTGAAACCTTGTCGGGTTCTCCTTCCTTAGCCAGCTCACTTTTTATGGCGTTATCTATTTTTTCTTTGGTGGCTGTGCCCAAAAAAACCTCGTTAATCACACTCGGTAGCAAGGCTTCCGGGGTTCCCGAAACTACCGGCGGCGGAGCGACTCGACCATTGCCCTGCCAGAAAACAAAAAATATTAACCCGGCGGCCAGAAGGAGAAGGAACAGGCTCGAAAAACTGAAAAGAAGGTTTTGCTTCGACAGAGGAGAAAATTCTTTTTTGTCCTCTTCTTTGCGCTTCTCTTCTTCCAAAGCAACGCGATAAGCGCCGCCCTGCTCTTTTTTTATCTCCTCGGCCAGGTCTTCAGCGTAGGTATGAGCAATCATTTCCGGCTTTTTAATTTTTTCTTTTTTATTGTCAGGCATTTTTATTTATGGCGAAAAGGTTTTGGTCGGCTTGCTTGATTGATAATTTAAGCCTGTCTCTCTCGTCAATCTCGATTATTTTAACTGGTACAATCATGCCTTCTTTTAGCAAATCTCTTACCTTGTTTACTCTAAATGGTGCAATTTCAGAGACATGGACCAAGCCTTCGGTATTTGGACCAATTTTAACGAATGCGCCGAAATCAACAATTTTTACCACCTCGCCCTTAGTTAAATCCCCGAGAACATATTCATGAGCCAGTTCCTGAATTATTTCAATTGCCCGCTCTGCGCTACCCCCCTTGCCCGTGGCATAAACCATGCCGTCATCTTCAATTGTAATTTCAGCGCCGGTTTTTTCCTTAATGCCGTTTATGGTTTTGCCGCCCGGGCCTATTATAAGACCGATTTGGGAAATTTTTACCTTGGTCGTGACGATTTTCGGAGCATTGGGTGAAATATCTTTTCGACTGGCAGGAATTTCCTGTTCGATTACGTCTAAAATTTGAAGTCTTGCCTTTTTAGCTTCCTCGAGCGCTTCGGTCAAAATTTCAATCGGCACGCCTTCGACTTTGACATCAAGCTGAATGGCGGTGACGCCAGTTCTTGAACCGGCGACTTTGAAATCCATATCGCCATGATGATCTTCCGGTCCCTGAATGTCAGTGAGGATTTTGTACTCAAAATCCTCACTGACCCCGAGCAAAGTCGAGGGGTCTTTCCCAGATCCCTCGAGATTACCTCGGGACTTCGCTTTGCGAAGCATGAGCCCCATGGCGACTCCGGCCACCGGCGCTAGAATCGGCACGCCGCCGTCCATAAGCGCGAGCGTGCCGCCGCAGGTGGAGGCCATGGAAGTAGAGCCGTTTGAAGCGAGAGCTTCCGAGACGATTCGAATAGTGTATGGGAATTTTTCTTTTGACGGCAATACGGCAGACAGCGCTTTTTCAGCCAAGGCCCCATGGCCGATCTCGCGGCGGCCGGTAAAAGTCGCCCGGCCGGTTTCGCCGGTGGAAAATGGCGGGAAGTTATAGTGATGCATAAATCTTTTTTCTTCTCTGACCTCCATGCCGTCTATGAAGTGGGCGTCCTCCGGGCCGCCCAAGGTCAGCACCGACATGACGTGGGTGGCGCCGCGATAGAAAATTCCGGAGCCATGAATAATATTGGAAAACCCGCCGGCCTTGGCATAAATTTTTCGGAGCTCGTCTGTCTTGCGGCCGTCAGGGCGCTTGTCCTCCAAAATTGCCTTCTTGTGCAGAAGATCATTAACATAGGAGTCGAAGTGATCGTCTTCCGGGTCAAAATTTTCGCGGTCGGGATAAGTTTCTTTTACTAAATTGTTCCAGAGAGTGTGGAGCTCATCGATTTTATGCTTGCCCATGACGGACGGCTTGCCGGCTTCGGTCTTTGGGTCGCGGCCGTCAAAAAGTTTGGCTTCGATCACCGGCGCAATATGCTCACGAAAGAGGGCCACCGATTTTTCCAGTATTGGTTCCTTCACAATTATTCTTTTCGGCTGGCCGAGCTCACTGATGATTTTCTTTTGGAAGTTTTCTATCCGCTCGATCTCTTTCTCTGCCGCCGCCAAGGCCGAAACAATTTCCGGCTCCGGAGTCTGGAAAGCATCGGCTTCGATCATGTTGATGTTGCCGTCTTTGCCGCAGATTATTATGTCGAAACCGGAAGTTCTGGCTTCGCGGACCGAAAATACTGGGTTTATGGCGGAATTAGAGCCGATTCTAACAGCCCCCACCGGCCCTCCCCATGGAATATTTGACACGCCGAGCGCGAGCGAAGCGGCATTGATGGCAAGCATGGTCGGATCATTTTCATCAACTGAAAGGACGGTTACGATCACCTGCACGCCGTGCCTTATGTGTTTGTCAAAAAGGGGCCTGATCGTGCGGTCAATGACGCGCGACGAGATAATGGCGTCACCCGACGGCCTGCCTTCTCGGCGAGTGAAGCGGCTGCCCAAGATTTTTCCGGAGGCATAGAATTTTTCAACGTAGTCAACGGTCAAATTAAAAAAGCCAAGGCCTTCTTGGCGGTCTTTGGTCATAACAACTGTGGCGAGCACAACCGTCTCGCCGTATTTCAGCATGACCGCACCGTGGGCCTGGTCCGCTAAATCTGAAAATATAGCAGTCATTGTTCTGCCACCAATCTCTATAGAATATTCTTTAGTTTTCATAAGTCCCAATATACTCTTTTATTTCAACTCAATCAAGTATTTTCTCGGGTTTTGTAGGATTTTTTTAAATTCTCCCAGCTTAATTCAAAAATCTGTCGAACGGTTTTCACAATTGCCGGGTTTTCGATAATTACAGCCTGCTGAACATCAAACAGTACTATTCGCACAAATAATTCTGTGGCATCAATTGACACGTCGGAAGAATATTTAATAAAAGGAACACTTTTGAATATTTGCTTTAAACTTTCATCTGTCTCGCGAAATGATTGCAATGATTTATGATCTGGAGCTATGCCGCGCACAGTTATTCCAAGATTATTCATTTTTTTTCTCCAATCATGAGAATAATCAATAAGTTTGGGCGTTAAAGTATCTGCTTTTGCAAAAAATCCGACAATTTCCGTACTCTTTAAATATTCGGATTTGTAAAAAAGGGCATCTTTAACACCTTCTTCTCCTTCAAAATACATAGTTGAAACTTTATTGTCCTTTTTTTGGATAGCTTTTAATTCAGAAAGAACATTATGCGCTTCTCTTGCGCGCTTGAGCGATTCCTCAAAAAATTTATCCGGATCTTGGGCGCTAAAAATCGCCTTTTTTGCGTGCGGAATTTTAAGGAGCAAACTCTTCTTTCTAAGTTCTTCAAGTAGGATATAAATAGTGGGCCTTTTTAAATTAGATTTCCTGGCAATTTGGGTAACATTAGCACTGCCTAGCTCTAAGAGAGCAATGTATACTTGGGCTTCTTTTTCAGAGAGACCGAGGTCTTTAAGGGCTTGTGTTTTATTCATATGTCCCATTATATCCAAAACAGATATTTTGTCAATAATACTGACAACAATTTATTAATACATACAAAATCTCTATTTCATAAGGTTAAAATAAGACCAGTTTGTATAATAAGTTTGACTAATTATATTACACGGTGTATTATATATGCAGAATCAAAATAATTGTTTAACAATTAAATACGTTAAAACATGAAAAAACAAAAGCCAATTTGCACAACTTATTTGAAAACGATAAGTGATTTTGAGGATGCTGTGTGGGAGTATGTTAAACACCTCTATCCACCACTTTCAAACAAATATCTGAAAGTTTCATATTTTATCAATCAATCCGACATCGATAAAATGCAGAAATCTAGAGGTTTTAAATTTGAGGCAACCCAGGCAAATAAAATACCGGTTTATAATAAGAAAAAGGTAAAGGGTGTTTTTATTTTCAATTCAAAGGATTTGAGATACCTTTTCCTGAATTACTGGCGAGAACAAACGCCATCTGATCTAAGACTTCCAAGCGTAGAAGCTAAATATCGTATGGAAATATATTTTTGTGATCAATTGATAGATGATTTTTCAACTTATAAAAAATCATTTACCCTTAAAAAAGGTAGACCACGAGATATTGGACAGGAGATTCTATGTAGGATTCTGGTAGATCGAGAGCGTTGCATTAGGACAGGTGGAACTCCTATTGAATATTAAATACAAGTTCTTGAATTAAACTTTGCAAAGCCCAAAAACTAAAACATTTTTGGTCTTTTATTTTTTAAATTCGAAAGGGTAAAGAATCTTCTGATAAGTCCGTTTGTGTTTTCATTTGATCCTCTCTCCCACGAGTGATATGCATGAGCAAAGAAACAGTGAATGCTAAGATTTACAATCCGCGGAAGCCTTGCTTCCGCGGATCTTTATTTCAACCCAATCAAGTATTTGCGGGGGTTTTCATCTAGATCAAGGAAGTCGTCGGCGGCCTCTCGCATATGTCAACACCTGGTGTTAACATGTGTCGGATTTTGGCTATTTATACCCGATCAAGTATTTGCGCGGATTTTGGCCGAGGTCGATGAAGTCGTCGGCGGCGTCTTTTAATTTGGCCGAAACCGAGCGGCCGAAGGTGATGACCTCAACTTGAGTCTGGTGGGCATTCTTTAAATATTCAATCAGCGGCACAAAGTCCCCGTCTCCGGAAAGGAGAATGACGGCATCAAGCTTGGGCGCAAGCTTGACCACGTCCATGGCCAGCCCCACATCCCAGTCGGCCTTTTTGGCTCCGCCGGCAAATATCTGCAGATCTTTTGTTTTTGTTTCAATACCCAGCTTGCCTAAAGCTTCAAAAAAGGCTTTTTCTTCTTCACCTTCCGTACTGATCACATAAGCAATAGCTCGAACCAAGTGGCGCCCAGCCACGGCGTCTTTCAGGATGGCGCCGAAATTAACCCTTCTTTTATAAAGGTTTTTAGCGCTGTGATAAAGATTTTGGGTGTCTATGAACACGCCAACTCTTTGCTCTTTATGCTTGATGACCGACATTTAATTAATCGAGCTTAAGTCTTTTAAGAGTTTCGTCATATTTTGTCTTATTGTATTTCTCTAAATACTTCAGGTGCTTGCGGCGCTCGGCCACAAGCTTCACTAGGCCTCGGCGAGAATGCAGGTCTTTGCGGTGCTTTTTCAAATGGCCGGCTAATTCCTCAATGCGCTCGGTTAAAACAGCTGCTTGAACTTCAGCTGAACCTGTGTCCTTGTCATGTTTTTGGTACTTTTTGATAACTTTTTGTTTTTTGACCGTGGCTAACATAAGGCAAATACTACTATGATAGGCCAAAATTTGCAAATTTTATTGAAAATTTTAGGTTTCGTAATTCACGAATTGTTATATAATTAGCCCATGACTGAAATCGAAAAATTAAAAAGACAATTTCTTGAACACATAGAAATCGAGAAAGGTAATAGTCTGAAAACGGTGGAAAATTACGACCGTTATCTGAACCGTTTTTTTGATTTTGCTAAACTAAGCAAACCTTCAGATATTACTGACGAAGCGATTCGCGACTTCCGGCTTTTTTTGAATCGCCAGAAAGGGATTAAGATTAAAGGCCAAAATCAGGACACGCTCAAAAAAAACACCCAAAATTATTATCTCATCGCCCTGCGGGCTTTTTTGAAGTATTTGATGAGACGCGGCATTGCTTCCCTCGCGCCGGAGAGGATTGAGCTGGCTAAGGTCGGCGCGAGGGATCTTGATTTGATATCGGGGAGTGAGCTCGGAAGACTGCTTTCCGCTCCGGAAGGCAGTGATTTAAAAAATCTGCGCGATAAAGCCATTTTGGAACTTTTTTTTTCGACCGGCCTGCGCTTGTCGGAGCTTTGTTCTCTGAATCGCGATCTTGATTTAAAAAAAGATGAATTTTCTATCCGCGGCAAAGGCAGTAAAGTGCGAGTCGTTTTTTTGTCAGATAGCGCTAAAGAGGCAATTAAAAAATATTTGGATAAAAGAACGGATATGGATGAGGCGCTGTTTATTAGATTAAAGATTAAAGATTTAAGATTAAAGGGTAACGAATTAAGATTAATGCCAAGATCGATAGAAAGACTAGTGAAACATTATGCCATCAAAGCAGGTATTTCCAAAAAAGTTACCCCGCACGTGATCCGCCACTGTTTTGCAACTGATCTTCTGGGCAACGGCGCCGATATCAGGAGCGTTCAGATGATGCTGGGCCACGCCAATATCGCCACCACTCAAATTTATACTCACGTGACCGACAAACAATTACGTGATGTGCACAAAAAATTTCATTCTAGAAAATAATTATCAGTGTTGATCTGTTAAAATCCGTGTTAATCTGTAGATATGAGAATCATATCATGGAACGTGAACGGCCTGCGGGCAACTTATAAAAATGGCTACCTCCTGCCTTTTGTTGAGAAGGAAAAACCGGATATTTTTTGCCTGCAGGAGATCAAGGCGAGCCCCGAGCAATTGCCGGAAGAAATTCGTAATTTATCGGGCTATTTCTCATATTTTTCCCATTCTAAAGATAAAAAAGGCTATAGCGGCGTTGCACTTTACACTAAAGTTAAACCGGAAAAAGTGGAGTATGGCATGGGCATTAAAAAGTTTGACGACGAGGGACGGATAATTGTTGCTTACTACAAAAAAGACTTTATTCTTCTTAATGTTTATTTTCCCAATGGCCGGCGTGACCACTCTCGCGTGCCATTCAAGTTAGAATTTTATGACGCCTTTCTTGAATTTATTGAAAAATTGCGTAAAAAAGGACACAAAATTCTTTTTTTAGGGGATGTGAATACGGCCCATGAAGAAATAGATTTGGCTCGGCCGAAGGAAAATCAAGGCCGCACCGGTTTTCTGCCGGAAGAGCGCGCATGGCTCGATGAAGTTACTGGGCGCGGATATGTTGATATCTTTCGTCATTTCTATCCTGAAAAAACAGGGGCTTACACTTACTGGGACATGAAGACGGCGGCGCGCGATCGCAATGTCGGCTGGCGCCTAGATTACTTTTTTGCATCTCCCGACCTCTTGCTTGCCCCTCGAAGCCTTGCTGTGCCCTCCGAAACCTTGCGTGAAGGATGGGGCGAAGTGGGGCCTAAAATAAAGAAAACTAAAATTTTAAGCGATGTTTACGGCTCGGACCATTGTCCGATCATGATGGAAATCATGATTTAGGACCATTGTCCGATTTCTATTGACTTTTCCCTATAAAAGGGTTAGAATCCCCCCTTACACAATTAAATATTTAATTTAAGTAACCTTTAAAAAAAAATAAAGAATGGATCAATTATTCAGCAAAGTGATTAACAGCTTCAAAAGAGGCTTTGTTAATCGCATGGTGGGGATTGAAATTGAATATCCCGTGGTTTCTACCACTAAAGAAACTTTTGGCCAAGCAGCCAGTGTACAGAAAATTTTTCCCGCTCTTATTGATTCGGGCTGGGAACCACTTGAGGATAATTTCTATCATCAGGTGGTTGATGTTGCTAAAAATGGGGTGTCGGTTACAACCGATGCTTCTGGGGGGATTCTGGAGATCATTCTGCCTCCCTTAAAAACTCTTTTCGAAGCAGATCAACTTTTGAAAAGTGTTTTAGCAGAAATAGCCGGCTGTTTCCAAAAAGAACAGGCAGTCATACTCGGCTACGGCATTCATCCGAAGGAAGAGCGTTTGCAGTGGGTTTCTAAAAGACGCTATGATTTTCTTCGGAAAGCCCTGCCGCCATCACTGGAATCAATTACTATTTCGGCTTCATCGCAGGTTCATCTGGACATAACGGCTGAAGAATTTATACCGGCAATCAATGTCTTCAATGCTTTTGGGGGCGTTTTCTTTTCTCTTTTGTCCAATTCTCCCGTCGGGGCATCCGGGGTTCTGCCGAACAAGGCGCATCGAGAAACTTTTTATGAAGCTTTTGCGCCGGGCCGCAGCGGAATTTTTCCAAGACCGATTGAGGGGCATGAAGATTACTTGAAGCTCATGACAGATCTGCCGATGCTGGTGGCTGAAAATGAAAATAAACTGGATTATTTTTTGCCGAGCGGTTCATTTAAGAATTTCACCAAAACACGCTCGAAGGAAATATGGCTGAAGGACTACCAACTGCATGAAGGCGTAGTTTGGTGGAATGCCCGGCCAAGATCAGCTTATGGCACAATTGAGATTCGCCATGCCTGCGCCCAGCCCCATCCCCATCAAATGACAGTGGCCGCACTTTCTCTTGGCATTATGGAAAATTTGAAAATAGCGGTTTCAATTCAGAAATCTTTGGACTGGTCGGTCTGGGAATGTTTTCGTAAAGCGGCCATTAAATATGGCATAAACTTGCTTGGAAAAGACGCCCGGGCCAGAGAAATTGTGGCAGAAGTTCTTAAGATCGCAAAAGACGGTCTTATAAAAAGAGGGTTTAACGAGGAGGTTTATATCGAACCGCTGGAGGAATCCTTCCGAGTAGAGCGTGACGGAGCCACTTGCGCTCTGGAGGCTTTTGACCGAGGGGGCCATGCCGGACTGATAGCCCAAACTGCCTGGTGTAATAAATGAATAATTGTTCCGAGAATACTTGCTCGAACCTTAGATTAGGTTCGGGCTTTTTTTTAATTATTTTAAAATTTATGTTAGACTCGGGATTATGAAAATGAGAAAAAAAATCCTCTTGCTTCAGTTCAGAAAAAAACAAAAACCTCTTAAACAAGAAACTGAAATTTTTAAAAAGAAAATGCCTGGTGTCAAGGTTATGCCTTTTAATACGGCTAAAAATCACCGCCGCCTGGCTAATTTTCCTCTTGAAAATTTTAACGCAATTATCATGGGCGGTTCGGGCGATTTCAATCTTTCTGATTTTAAAAATAAAAAGAAAGATCCTTTTTGGCTTATGATAAAAAACACAATCTCCTTTCTGAAGCGAGTCCAAAAAAGAAAAATCCCAGTCTTAGGCATTTGTTTCGGGCACCAAATCCTAGGATATCTTTTGGGCTCAAAAGTTATTCATGATGCGAAACAAATTGAAGTCGGATCTTTTAAATTAAGTTTAACCAAAAGCGGTCGCAAAGATCCGATTTTCGCTGGCCTGCCCCGATCTTTTACTATTCAGGAGGGGCACAAAAATTCTCTAGAGCCGTTGCCAAAGGGGGCCAGACTTTTAGCCAGCACAAAGAATTGCCCAATTAGCGCTTTTCGTTACGGTAAAAATATTTACGGCCTGCAATTTCATCCGGAACTGAATAAAAAAGACATGCTTGTCCGGCTCATGAATTATCCTAAATATTTAGACTTAATTAACGTAAGGAAAAATAAAAGTCTGGAAAATTTTTTAAAAAGCTCCCCCGAGACTATTTTAATTCTTAGAAATTTTTTAAAACTCATTGGGAATTAAAAATCCCCTCCGACCAAAGGTCGGAGGAGCAGGACTTCTAATCCAATTTTTTGTAATTACCGAAAACCATAATATGGAAATTCGGCTGAAGATGCTCTTCAGTAGCCTGAATCAAGCCGGCTCGCTCGTACTTTAGGAAGTACTCACGAAGCCACTTCATTTCCTTAGAACCATAGCGGCGGGTATACTTCCCGTAAATTTCACCTTTTTTGAGATCAATGGCCGCTCCAGTTTGGTGCGGGGAATTTTCGGTCACGTTATTATTTCTTCTGCGCTCTTTTTTGTTGTATTTTGAATCTCGCAGCATGGAAGTGAGCCATATATTCTTTTTGAATTTTGCGTGAAAAGCATCCCCCAGGTCTCTTAAGAAAAGGATTACTCGGCGCAGGCAGTAGGCATTTTCCTCTCTAATTTCGAATGGGTCAATTTTCACATATTTACCGGCATTGAATTTTTCCAGCGCCCAGCTTTTTTTCATTCGATCAGCTTCTGACCGGTCTTTAAGTATGGCGAGTTTTTCTTTTCTCACCATATACTTTTCGAAATTAACCGCTTCCAAACTGCCTTTTAAACTCACCTTCGGCCTCAAAAAATCTTCAATGAAATCAAGATCATCGCTGGCTTTTTGAAGATCTTTTTTTACTTTTTCTAAATCCCGATTTGCGTGAAAAGCTTCCGCCTCCTTTTCCTCAAGGGCGATTTCAAGCTCGCGCAGGCCCGCTTGTTTTTCGCCTTCTTTCGTAGAAGACGAAAGATTATTTCCTAAAATAATACCTAAAATAACCCCCACTATGAAAATGAGGGCCATGATTAGCTCCTGTTTTTTCATAATGTTTGAATTTTTATTTGATTTTTAAATTAATTTTCAGATCAATACTCGCCATAATACTACAATATAATTACTCTTTTGTAAAGGGCATGCACCTTAAGTTCAACAAGTAAGTGCAACGCTCTTTTGATTAATTAATCTAATAAAGATCTCATTTGGAAAATAGGTGAATCTTTTTAATTCCGAAAAAAATTCCACGGTAAAAAGAAATAAAAAAGCCCTCTGGTTTAGCCGGAGGGTTTTTGTTGGGACTTTTCCCTTATTAAGGAAAAACCATGAATCCTTTATGCATATTGCCGCTTAAAAATACTTCTAATGTTTCTGATCCAGACAGGCCTGAACCACCGTGATCTTTATCATAGTACTCACTAAGCGAATGTGGATTGTCGTCCATCTTCCCATGGAGTCTATGTGCTATTTCTGTTTCCACAAAAGAAGAACAAAGTTCAACCATTTTTTTAAAAGCAATACGCTGATCCTCTGAGCTTGAAGGTGCAATAATGCAAAATGCTGCCGCCTCATCAAATGTGGTGCATCGGCTGACCATTGCTTTAAACAATAAATCTAGGATTTCCAGATTTATATATTCCGCATAATCAATCTCTTTATAAAGAACATAGAGATCTGAAACTGCGCCGGTTTCCTCAATGCGCTTCTTGATAAATGAGGTCCATTTTGCCACCAACTCTTTTTGCTCGTCTGTTTCTGCGGGGATGATCAAAAAAGCTTCCTTGAAATCATCATGCGTAGAAGCCAGCTCAACCATTTTTCGTGAAAGATCAATGAGCAAGGTGTCCGGTTGTTCAGTATAAACATTCTTGCTTTTTTCTTCCATCACCTCTTCTGAAATTGGATTGGTTGTTTTAATATCGTCGCTGTTTTCAGCTTGATTTGAACATCCAGTGAAAGCGATAGCTGTGATTGCCAGCGTAAAGAAAATCTTTACTGTTTTCATTTGTTAAAGGATTTAAGGATTAAATAACTACGTTAAAGAATATTTTAAAGCTATGCACATACTATAATATTAATTTTAATTTGTCAATATTTCGTACGGTGAGTTCAACCTTGAATTGAACTAGGGAGAAGTAGAAAGAACAATAACCAAGAAACAACGAAATAATTATAATTATCAATTATCAATCAATTACCAATTACCATCTAATTTACAACTTGACATTAAAAATTGGTTTTGCTACTGTGGGCTCTTGCTGTGTTCTTTTAAGTTTCTTAACCAATTAAAAATATAAAGTAATGAAAGGAAAAAGTTTTTTAGTCGGAAAGCCGGTAATTCAGAATATAAATTACTCGGAACTTGGATCGGCGGTTAAAAATTTAACCATTGATCCGGAAATTCAAAAAAGTATTGTTGAAAAATTTCGCGATGAAATCAACAAGGAACTGGTAGAAAAGGTGAGCTTCAGGCTCATCCGCCCTGTCCCCGATTGTTCCGAGCAGGACAGTTTTGTTGAAAGGTTCAATAAGGCGGGCAGAATTTACGGTTTTGAATCTGTAAACGAGGCCGAATTTATTCTTTTTAACCCCGGCATTTTTAAAAAACTTTTACATCAGCGAAAGTTTCAAATCGGCTTTCTTGATGGAACTCTTTTTAAAAAAAGACAGAGTGATGGAGAAAATAATTTTTATCCAATCATTAAACGAGAGCTATTGAGGTCTTTCTTGTCAAAAAGGAAGAGAGAATTAACGTTTTTCACTGACGCCGTTTTTTTGCGCAAAGATACTTTTATTTGCGTAAAGGAAGTCAAAAACTCGACTTCTTTTATTAAAGAGCAGAATTACTTGAGAAAAAGAATGCGAAATAGAATACCGGTTTCTCTTCATTATTAGTGCCACTCAAAAGAAAAGCCCCTTCGAGATCGAAGGGGTATTTTTATTAAGAATCATGTTATCTGCAATTATTACATTTTAGGATAATAACCTTTTTCCTAAATTCAGGATCTTTTTGGATTCCCGGATCTTCCATCCAATTCCTGTAAGATCCCACAACTTTTATTTCAACATGGGCATTTTTTTTAGCCGACTTTTCTGACACGGCTTTTTTAGCGCCTTCCCTCAAATACATTTCTGCGCTCAATGTGCGCAGGAGGGCGATTGTGTCATTTGAAATGCGGTCGCCATCTTTTAGGCCCAGTTTGCTTCCTATTCCCTTACAATCATCACTTTCCACAAATGGATGTTTTTTATCCTCGTACATCCATGTGTCATCGGCTTCGCCAATCACGGTTGCCGAAATGGAGAGCGTATCGCTTTTTGAGAGAACAAACCACTTCTTAATGGTTTCATAGGCGGCATTTGCAACAATTGAGTTAACCTCCTTGTTGCAGTATTCCGCGATTCCATGCGTCTGGGTAATCACGCTTCTGGATTTGGAGGCAACTTTGGACGCCATATACACCTCAAACTCAATTGAGTCGAAGCTATGTATCTTGAAGTCCAGAAATACTTCACGGCTTTCCACTGATTTAGGTTTAGGTATTTTACCTTTAGACATTTTACCGGTGTCAGTAGAATCTTTCAGAGCCAATTTTTTCAGCGTTTCTTTGAGCATGATTTTGTATTTTCCGATTACTTGATCGGTTTCCTCCATATCATTCTGCAATTTATACAATATGCTCAAAACTGAATCTTGCTCCGCGTTAAAACGCCCGACGATTTCTCTAACCGCGTCGTCAACGATCCGATCAACGCTAGCGTTAACTTTCTCGCTGACTAATTTCTCCGTGATCTTTTTTGTCAGAAAATCATCAAGCCACTTCAGTTCGGCCAGCGCCTCCTCATATCGCCCTATGAGTTTTACAAAACATTTACCTTCCATGTCTATGCACGGGCATTGCCTATGTATCTTCTTCTTTGTGTTTCGCGCAAAGAATCCGTTTTCCGGCATTGCCTGAAAGAGAAGATGAATTAGTTTGATTGTATCCAGAAAATTTTTAATCTCTTTTTCTTTTTCCTGAACAATCTTCTTGTTGGCCTCATCGTCATCTTCATGGATAGTAACAGCTTTCAGCTGCTCTTGGGATTCTAAATAATACTTTGTAAAAAAGTAGGAGATGTAATATTTAACCTCCTTATTATTTAGCGTGGGAACATCTTTCAGCCCGGCAAAGCGATCAACTGCTTTGTCCGTGCTGTCTTGATTGATGTTTTCACAGACACCTTTTATCCCATGAAACTGCGCCTTAGTTTGGCCGATCGTTATTAAAAACGCAGAGCCAAAAATCAATATTATTTTTTTCATATTTTTACAGGATTTTAAGAGTTATGAATTTCCGTTAATTTTTCAAAGAATTTTACCCCCACACCAAATGGGCCATCATTCTGCTTTTTCAAAATAACTTTTCGCCATGAACTTTTATTTCTACCAAAAAATAATTTTCATACAATACTCTTTCGGCAGAATAAAAAGTTATGGCCCATTTGGTGTGGGGGCTTACCCCTACACCTATCATCGTGATGCCACCAAAGGTGGCGCGCAAAGCGCTTCGCGATAATAGGTGTGGGGACTTACCTCGTTATTCTGCATATATAAAACAATTTGTCAATAGATTAAAAATTATCATAAAATAACCACATTCCATTCTTGGGCTTGACAAATTAAATGAAATATGATATGCTGTTTACGTATACCAATATAAAAGTTATGTATCTTAAAAAACAAAACAAACAATGGAACAGGAAAAACATATTAACATTTTCCAATTTCTGGTCATATTGCCCGGTAAAAATCTTTCTGGGAGCGTGATTGAGGTGGGAATTCAAACAGACATTGGTGAAAAAGTAGGAAACAATAAAAAGAAGAAAATCAGCGAGTGTCTTGCCGCCAAACTGCAAAAAACAGTGTTATTTTTAGGCCCCCAAAGATTTCAGAGGGGGAAAGAAAAGATTCGCCAACAAATAATAAGAAGATTATGCCGGGATTTGGGAATTAATTTCTATGACGTATTCCTAGGACTTCGTTCCTGGGAAAAAATCATAGGATTAAACGGCTTATCAAAAGATCTGAACGTGACACCAATAAATGAGGAACGGGAACATTCAAAAACATTATTTTCTTTTTTGTTTTAATGCAGAAGAAACCAAAGAAAGAAGTTCCTTAAAAACATAGTTTTCTCAGGGGTTAGTAGCGATGGAATAAAGTCCTGAACAAAAGCCTTTGTAAGAGATAAAGGACAAGCTTCTTTCAACTTTTGCCGGTCATCAATATTATTTATTAGTGACCGGCTTTTTTATTTCGTAATTCACAACAATTTTATTTTCCGCCCAGGGCGGATCAGCCTCAGGCTGACACCCTGTATTTTTTGCAAATAGTTAATTCAAGACTAAACTAAAATTTAGTATTTTTGTAGATTTTCATGGCAAATCGAAACCAGGCGCGCGACTGGCCCCCGTCAGCTTTACTTAGGACGGAGAAATAAGCTTGTCTATTTTTATTTTTAAACAAAATTACTCCGTAACCGGCCTTAAGAAGCATCCATATGAAAATCAACCGGCCGATTCGCCCGTTCCCGTCTTCAAACGGATGAATGCGCTCGAAGCGTTGGTGAAATATAATTGCCGTATAAAATGGGTTCTCTTTCTTTTTTCCTTTTTTCCACCAGCTTAAAAGATTAGCCATCTCGCCGCGAACTAACCCCGGAGATGTGGTTAACTTATTATTCACAACTATCTTATGAGTTTTATATCCTCTAGAAATACCAAGATTTTTAGTAATAAGCGCGTGCAGGGCGATAATTGATCGCTGATTAAGATTGAATTTCCCGCTTCGAATTAAATTAAAAGCTTCGATGGCGTTTTTCACTTCCTTCACTTCGCGACGTTCTAAAGTTTTTTTAATATAGCGATTTAAAATGATTGCCTCAACCTCGCGCTCTGATAATTTACTGCCCTCAATCGCATTGGATTCAAAAATAAAATTAATGGCAAAACTACGCCAGCGTCTTTTCAGCATAGCTTTAGAAAGCACATATTGCTCGTATTCAAAGGCGATTCTTGTCTCCTCAACGCTAGAATATTCGTTTAAAGATATATTTTTATCTGGCAGGCGGATATTTTTCAATATTTCAGGTACTAATTCAAGCTCTTTTTCACGCATTAAACGAAGTTCCCCAGTTATATCGTTAGGTACACTTTTGCCTATGTAAACCTGTATTTTTTTATATTTTTTTCCGATCCTAATTCGCTTGATTAGGTAGAAAAAGCGCTTATTTCTTATTGTTTTTTGTTCTATTGAATACATATTATTAGGGGCTAAAAACCTATATTTATATGGTAGCACACCGCGCCAAGAAACACAATTCTATCGCACCCCATATTTTTGGCGAATAATGCCGAGCTCTTTTTCTTCCTTCCCTTCTTTGGCTTCCCTCCCTGCTTCGCCGAGTTTTCGGAGATCTTGGTCCGAGAGTTTAGAAAGCTCGCGGACGCGCTTGTTTAGATATTCTTCGGTGTTTATCTCTGGATTATCGAGCGCTTCTTCGAGAAGGGTGTGAAGTATCCAGCCCAAGCGCGGACCGGCAAGCTCGCCAGTAATTTCCATAATTTTATTGCCATTGATTTTAAGCATGCCGACGGAGGTTGGCGAACGCATTGCCTCCTCTATCATTGACTCGTATTTGCGCAAGCGATAAGGCTCTTCTTTGGGCCGGCCCATGCCTATTCGGTCGCAAATCCG
>MFVF01000009.1:11645-12081 GCA_001785965.1 Candidatus Nomurabacteria bacterium RIFCSPLOWO2_01_FULL_42_20 | reverse complement strand
AATGAAAATTGTTGATGTCATACCGTTGGCTAAAAATGCTTTTTCCGAAAATTTGACCTATTTTACCGCCAAAGACATTTCGATTGGCAGTGTTGTGACAGTTCCTCTGCGCAAAAAAATGATTGATGCCATCGTCGTCGGCGAAGATGACCTGGGCGAAACTAAAAGCCTGGTTAAATCTTCCGACTTCAGACTTCGAAAAATCGGGGAAATCAAGGGGCCCTCTCTCCTGCCGGAAGAATTCTGGCGCGCGATTGTTAAAACCAAAAAATATTTTGCCGCCACCACCGGCGCCGCTCTTTATTCCCTTCTGCCTAAAGTTTTTTTTGAAAGCTATGCTTCCCTTCGGCCATTCGGCAAATCCCGGCGTGAAGCCTGCCTGTCCGGTAGGCAGGCCGGGAAAGCGTCGGGACTGAAGCAGGAGAAATTAGCTCTT
>MFVF01000009.1:0-11636 GCA_001785965.1 Candidatus Nomurabacteria bacterium RIFCSPLOWO2_01_FULL_42_20 | reverse complement strand
CTTGAAGACCGCCTGTCTTATTACAAAACAATCATCCGCGAAGCTTTTTCCAAAAAAAGTTCCATTTTCTTTTGCTTGCCCACAAGGGGCGACCTAGACTTGTTTTATGAAAACTTAGCCAAAGGAATCGAGGAATTCGTCTTCACATTCCATGGCGACCTAGGGAAAAAAGAGTTTATCAAAAACTACAACAATCTCATCAGCATGGATCATCCAAAAGTGATTTTTGGTACGCCAAATTTCCTCTTTCTAATGACAATTTTCAAAGAGTTCAGCCAAATAATCCTGGAAAAAGAAAGTTCCGGCGCTTACCGAACCTTCTCCCGCCCCTTCATAGATCAGCGCTACTTTGCCGAAGCTCTATCCGCCGAGACCCGAGCTAAAATTATTTTCGCCGATACATTTTTAAGAATGGAGACGCTCTACCGGGTCGAGCAGGGAGAAATAACGGAATTCATACCGCTTTCTTTCCGTCTTCAAAATTCCGTTAAAAAAGAGCTCATCGACCTCAAAGCCGGCTCCGGGGCCTTGGCCGACTCTGCCCTCGCTCCGACGGCCAAGGAAGAAAGGAAGCCCTCCTTCGCTTTAGCTTCGAAGGGCAAGAAAGAATTTAGCGTTTTAAGCGAGCCTTTGAAGAAAATTATCGGCGAAGTTAAGAGTTCAAAAAAGAGAATGTTTTTATTCACCTTGCGCAAGGGCATCGCCGGCATAACGATCTGCAATGACTGTCATACCATACTTCTCTGCGACCACTGCAGCGCCCCGATGGTGCTGTACGGCACCGAAAGCCAAAGCCGGGTTTTCGTCTGCAACAAATGCAAGGCCCGGAAACAGCCTGAAACAAAATGCGAATATTGCCAAAGCTGGAATTTAGTACCGCTTGGCATAGGCGTCGAGCGGGTTCTGGAAGAATTAAAAAAAGGTTTGGGTACCGACACTACGAATGTCGGTCATGCGAATAAAAAAGGTTTTAAGGGAATAAAAATATTCAAAATGGACAAGCAGTCGGTTAAGACACCGGCCGCGGCTCTTCAAATAATACAAGATTTTTACAAGGCTCCCGGGGCAATACTCATTGGTACGGAGATGGCCTTATTTTACCTGAACAAGAAAATTGACTATAGCGCAGTTGTGTCTTTCGATTCGCTCTTTAGCATCCCGAGCTTTAGCATTAACGAAAAAATCATTCATCTGATTTCCGCTCTGGAAGAATTCACAAATAAAAAAATAATCATTCAGAGTAGAAATCCGGACGAGCCGATCTTGCAGGCAATATCGGGCGGCAATCTATCCATATTTTACCGGGACGAACTGACCCTGCGGAAAAAGCTATTTTATCCCCCATTCTCCATTATTATCAAAATAACCCGCCAAGGCAGCAAAGAATCTGTCAAAAAAGACAGAGAGCGTCTGGCTTTGATTTTCAAAGAATATGATCCGTCTATCCTGCTTGGCTTCATCCCAAAAATCAAAAAGCTTTATGTCTTAAACGCCATTCTCAAAATAGACCGAGAAAGTTGGGTCGACGAGCGCCTGCTGGCTAAGCTTCTTGGCCTGCCGGGAATCTTCAGTATTCAAGTTGACGCTGAAGATCTTCTGTAGATTTATTCCACTACTGTCCGGGGAAAATTCTTTTTTTTGGGGTGTCTCGCAGGCCGACGGGCCGAGAGGCAGCGCTCCGCCAGCAGGCGGAGACAGCGACCCCAAAAAGAAGAATTTTCCCCGGACAGCCATGAGATTGACCTAAAATTCCCCATGTGTTATCTTTCCTCATATGACAAACAAGGCAGTTATCGAAGTAAAAAAGAATCAAGGTGAAAGCAATACGAGTCTGCTCCGCCGTTTTTCTAGACGCGTGCAGGAATCCGGCATCATCTACAAAGTTAAAAAAAGCCGCTATAGCGAGAGGCAAAAATCATCTCTCACTCAAAAAACCTCCGCCTTAAGGCGGCTAAAGAAGGGGAAAGAAATTGAACGCCTAAAAAAACTTGGTAAAATTGCTTAAACAAATCAAAGATGAAATTTTAGGTAAAAATTATATTTTGAGTTTGGCCTTTATTGACGCGGCCAAAATGAAAAAGATCAATCGGATATATCGAGGCCAGAATAAGGCCGCTAATATCTTAAGTTTTGCCTTTTCCAAAAACGAGGGTGAAATTCTTCTAAACAAGGCCCGGATTAAAAAAGAAACCGCTTTGTTTGGCTTACCCTACAGGAAACTCTTGGGGCGACTTTTTATACATGGCTGCCTTCATTTGAAAGGAATACAACATAGTAGTAAAATGGAGAGAGCAGAAAAAAAATGGCAAAACACATTTCAGTTGGAATAGACATCGGCACAACCGCGACTCGGGTCGTTGTCGGTGAATTTGTTCGAGGTGAAAAATTTCCAAAAATAATTGGGGTGGGGTTCAGCGAATCCCACGGTCTTCGGCATGGCTATATTACGAACATTGAAAAGGCGGCCGGGAGCATTCGTCGGGCCGTAAACAGCGCCGAGAAAAATTCAGGGGTTAAAATCCGCAAAGCAATTTTTTCTATCGGCGGCGTAAGCCTCGGTTCGGAAATCACCTATGGCTCTACGATTATCTCCAAGGCCGACAGCGAGGTCACCGTGCTTGATGTCTCCAAGGCAATCACTGAAAGCGAAAACAATCTGGAGATTATAAACAAGAGAGTCATTCATACTTTGCCCGTTTCGTTTAAGTTAGACGGCAAAGAAGTTACCGGGCGGCCGGAAGGCATGAAAGGAATCAAGCTGGAAGTAAAAACTCTTTTCGTTACCTGCCTCGAACAGCATCTGGAAGACATGATTGCGGCGGCCACCGAAGCCGGAATAGAAGTGCTTGATATTATCGCAGGCCCCTTGGCCTCGAGCCTTGTAATCTTAAACAGCAAGCAAAAAAATGCTGGCTGTCTTGTCGCCGATATCGGCGGGGAGACTGTTTCAATCGCCGTTTTTGAAAATAACACGCCGATTTCCCTGCATGTTTTTTCTATCGGCTCGACTGAAATTACCCACGACATTGCCTTGGGACTGAAAATAGCGCTGGAAGAAGCGGAGAATTTGAAAATTGGCAGTCTGATTAACAGCTATCCGAAGAAAAAATTGGAGCAGATTATTACGGCCCGTCTTTCGGACATCTTTGAATTGATTGAAGGCCATCTTAAAAAAATAAAACGAAGCGGCTTATTACCGGCCGGCGTTCTTTTAATCGGCGGCGGCTCAAATATGTCCTTAGTTGAAAATATCTCTAAAAATATCTTGAACCTGCCGGCCAAAGTAATCACCCCGGAGATGTTTCCTTATTCCAAAGGCAAGATCAAGAACGCGGGGTGGTTCACAGTTTTGGGCCTCTCCATAGCCGGGCGCGATGTTTATGGCCAGGACTTCTCTTATAATTCTTTTCGCCGTTTTATACGGAACATTAAAAATTTCTTTAAGTCAATAGGCAACCAGCTATTGCCTTAATTATTTTAATAGCTATAATAATTTTATGCCTAAAATTAACCCAGACATAGAAAGTTTTGCCCGCATCAAAGTTGTCGGCGTGGGCGGTTCGGGGAAAAATGCTTTGAACCATATGATTAATTCCAAGGTGCGGGGTGTTGAATTTATTTGCTTGAACACTGACACCCAAGATCTGCACAGGTCCTTAGCTGACAAGAAAATCCACATAGGAAAAACTCTGACTCGCGGGCTCGGCACCGGCATGAATCCGGAAATCGGCCGCAAGGCGGCCGAAGAAACCAAGGCCGAAATCGAGGAGGCTATCAAAGGAGCAGACATGATCTTTCTGGCCGGCGGCATGGGGGGCGGAACTTGCACCGGCGCGGCTCCTACCGTCGCTAAAATAGCCAAGGAGCAAGGGATCTTGACTGTCGGGATAGTGACCAAGCCTTTTCTCTTTGAGGGACAGCAAAGAATGAAGATTGCCGAAAAGGGCCTAGAGGAACTGCAGGGGGCAGTGGACGCCATCATCATAATACCAAACGATCGCCTCCTTACGGTAACCGATAAAGATACGACTTTCAAAAATGCTTTTGCGATGTGCGATAATGTTCTGCGCCAGGCGGTTGAAGGAATTTCCGACTTGATTACGACTCCGGGTATCATTAATGTCGACTTTGCAGACATCCGAGCAATTATGTCCGACACGGGTTCAGCTCTAATGGGCATCGGGCAGGCGACGGGCCAAGGCCGAGCGACTAAGGCGGCTCTGCAAGCCATTAATTCTCCCCTCTTGGAAATTTCGATAAACGGCGCCAAGGGAGTTCTTTTCGCCATTTCTGGCGGAGAAGATATGACAATGCATGAAGTCCAAGAGGCTGCTAAAATTATTACTGAATCGGTTGATCCGGAGGCCAAAATTATTTTTGGCACAATCAAAGATGACCAGCTCAAAAAAGGAGAAATTAAAATTACCGTAATTGCCACCGGCTTCCCCACCGACGCCCCGAAGAAAACTCTTTTTCAAACTAAGGCTACTTCCGAACTCTTGAAAGAGAAAGAAATCGAGAACGTCAAGCAGAATGACCGTAAAAAAATTGAGGTTAAAGAAGATGTTATTGAGATTCCTGAAGATGAAGATTACCTTAGCGCCATTCCGGCATTTTTAAGACGTAAAAAATAATTTAACAGTAAATCAAGTAAAGCAAGTGAATCAAGTAAATCAAGCTAAATAATATATCAGCTTGACTTGCTTGCCTCGCTTGACTTGCTTGCCTCGCTTGCATGTACGACCTTATAATTATCGGCGGCGGGCCGGCCGGAGCGGCCGGAGCAGTCTACGCCGCCCGCAAACAATTAAAAACGCTTCTCATCACAGCTGACTTTGGCGGTCAGAGTGTTGTTTCAAGCGGCATCCAAAATTGGATAGGCACGCCGGAAATATCCGGCGCCGAACTGGCGGAGAATCTAAAAAAACACGTATTAGCTTATGCCAATGATGTTGTAACAGTCAAAGAAGGAGAAAAGGTGGTTTTCATCAAGAAAACCACCCCGAGCGAAGTCGAGGGGTCTAGAGACATTTTCTCTGTTACGACTGACCAAAATAATAATTATCAAGGAAAGACTATTTTGATCTGCGCCGGTTCGGGACGCAGGAAACTTGAAGCAAAGGGAGCTGACAAATTAGAACACAAGGGCCTGACTTACTGCGCTTCCTGCGACGGGCCTCTTTTTGCCGGCATGGACGTGGCGGTCATCGGCGGCGGCAATGCGGCTTTCGAAACCGCCGCCCAATTGCTCGCTTATACTAAAAGTGTCACCCTTATTCACCGAGGTGATTCATTCAAAGCTGACGAGATTACGGTTAAAAAAGTCTTATCCCATCCAAATATGAAAAGTGTCTTAAATTCTGAAACTTTAGAGATCAAGGGGGACAAATTTGTGGAAGGAATTATTTATAAAAATAAAATTACTGGCGGCACGCAAGAACTTAAAGTTTCCGGCATTTTCGTCGAGATCGGCCAGATTCCCAACA
Source organism: Candidatus Nomurabacteria bacterium RIFCSPLOWO2_01_FULL_42_20 (assembly GCA_001785965.1). Lineage (GTDB taxonomy): Bacteria > Patescibacteriota > Minisyncoccia > Phycocordibacterales > CAZVEC01 > 2-01-FULL-42-20. The sequence goes on along the minus strand of MFVF01000009.1, from coordinate 6,150 downwards.
CCGGCTTTGTTAAAGGCATTGTTGAATTAGACGAATACAATCGCATTAAAATTGATCCGTGGTCGCAGAAAACTTCTGTCCCCGGCATCTGGGCGGCCGGCGACTCGACCAATATCCTATACCACCAAAACAATATAGCGGCCGGAGACGCCGTCAGAGCTTTAGAAGACATATATCTTTCAATCCATGCAAAGTAGGCAACCGGCTCGAACTTTAATATGCAGAAAAATGAAATTATAACAATGGCCGGAGCGCTAGGCGGTGGGAAATCCAGCACGGCGGATGGTGTTGCGAAAAAGCTTGGTTTCCGCCGCTTTTCTTCCGGCGACTTTATGCGCCAAATCGCTCTTGATATGGGCATGTCTTTGAATGAACTTTCAACAATGGCCGAGACTGATAAAACGATAGATGCGAAAATAGACGAAGAAGTGAAAAAAGCCGGGGAAATGGAAAAAATTGTGATTGATTCCCGTTTGGCATTTCACTGGATTCCAAATTCTTTTAAAGTCTATCTTGATCTGCCGCCGGAAATCGCGAAACAAAGAATCTTAAATAATTTAAAAGTAAATGCTTTGCGCCAGCAAAGCGAGAGTGCCGCTACTCTTGAGGAAATTTATAAAAAAATAACTGAACGATTGGACAGCGAGAAAAAAAGATACAAGGAACTTTACGGCGTAGACCACACGGACAAAAACAATTTTGATTTGATTGTAGACACGGATAAAAACAATCTGAAGCAAGTAATCAAAATCATAGTTTCGGAATATAAGAAGTGGGTAGCTAAGTAAAAGGTATTTAAACTAATTGCACACGAAATAAATCAAGTGCAAGTACCCATTTGTCCACTATTAAAGCGGCTGTTTGGATAGTGGACATTTACCAAAAGTCAAAATAAATGAAATAAAAAAACCCGCTTACATTAGAAACGGGGTTTTGTTTATTTTAGCACTTCTTTAAGCAACTTTTCCGCATTTGTTGTTTTGAACTTCGATTCCATTCTTCTGGTTCCGCACCAAAACATTGAAACAATCTGGCGAGGTTCATATTCGCAAGCTTCCGCGAGCGCTTTGATGTGCTCCTCAATCAGATCATACTCGCTCCTTCGCGGAGAAAAAGTCATTATTTTTTCTCTCCAAACATACATTTGCGAAAGCCCGTATGCACCCATGATCCGCGAATCAACAACGACAGCATTTTTGTCTCCAAGAAGCGCGTTGGCAAAATTAATCACCTTTCGTCTCCTGCCTCGGCAATTTCTCTTGAAGTCAAGTTTTTTGTTTCGAAGATCTTCGAGCATTATCTGGACAGAGTACATGAATTCTTCGCCGCGAAATTTTTTATTCTTTTGGAATAAATCATACGCCCGCAAGGCAAGCACCAGATTTGAGTGAAAGTGCGTCATTGGACTGGTTATGGCAAAAATTTTGGCAAACAATTCAATATCATACCCAACAAGATATTTCTTAAACGCGGCCATAGTTTCCGAATACCAATTGAGATCATTCGCACCGCTTAAAAAATAACGATTGAGCGTGATAAAAGAAGGAGAATACACTTTTAGCAAACCATTATTCTTTTCATAGAATGAGTGGTAGGGCTTATAATTCTCGAATTTTTCCGACCCGCTGTAAAGTATATCCATTACCTTTTCTGCTGGATAATTTCCAATTGAGATATGATCTGCGATATCCCAGAGCTCACTGGCAACTTTTTCATAATCATCGGGTTCTGTTCCGGTCATGAAGTTCTCCGCCAAAGCATAGGTATCACGATCGACCTTAGTTTCTTTCAGGCCGCTCAATATAAAGAAGGGTATGATGCCAACATGTTCATGAGTGTATTTTGATTTGAATTCCTTAGATTTCTTTTTTAGGGGCTTAGTCAAAACACATGTGTCTCCGCGAGTTAAAGTTGATTTTTTCATTGTATTTTAGGTTTTAAATTTACAGTTTGAGTTTACGTTTCTGTCATTACACTATCATCTAGGGCCGATTTGTCAAAGAATAAAAATGCCTCCGATTTTGGTCGGAGGGCTTTTAAAATGGCGGGTCTTCATCGGGAACTGGAATCGGCTCGGGAACCAGCTGCTCTTCCTCCTCTACTTCTTTGATATTGTCGCGGGGATTAAGCTGTTTAATCAGGTATTTTTCAAAACTAAAAACTTCCTCTTTGAAACATTTTTCACTTCTGCCAATAGCCGGAACTTCAATCAAAGCAACTGTATAATCATACTTATCCAGAGTTTCTGAATACTCAACACGATAATGTTGAGAATGCCTGTCAAGCTGGTACGGAGAAAAGTGATTATACATGGCCTGGTAAAGCCATTTCACACTCATCCCGACATAAACTACATTTTCATTCTCTCGAATGATATATGTTCCACCCCGGACATTGTATGATGCTTTACTGAAAGTGCAAATCCTTTTGCCGTTTTTATATGCATAAGGTGACCTAAAATCTAAAACTTCAATCGGAAGTGTTTTTTTATTTTTAAAGAAAATTTCAATCTTCTGATATTCGTCATTGATAGGAATTTTCTTAATTTCGTTCCGGAGCAAGTTTAAAATTTTAGGAATTTCTTTTTTTTTGCTCGGAATGACAGCCACTGTGCAATTGTTATTACCTAAACGTATTAATTTTCGAATACATCGTGTAATTGCTTTATAAAGACAGTACTTGGCATTCCCGATTATGATTATTCTTTCTTTTTGTTCGTCCTTAATAACATAAACTCCTAACTTACGCCAGTATTGACTTAAGCTCCATGTTCTATTAAGACCATTTATTTGAAATGGTTTTATAAATTTCAAAGAGCTTAAAATAGGCAATTCTTTCTGCAAAAATGGTTCTATATGAGAACCATTTTTGCCATAATGGTTCTTTTTCATATAGATTAGTTTTTGTTGGTTATCTAATTCCCATTCTATATATATCAAATTGGAAGTCAAATAAAAAAACCTTAGGACTTAACAGTGCCTAAGGTTATTTTGTGATATTTGATAAGGTAATCGCAGTCGAGGAGCGGGTACTCCCCCGGCAGAAAACCTTCAATGAGCAGGGCCTGGATGAGTTTGCTGACTCTTCCTTTCCCTATCCTTGGAACCTCCAAAAGGAGTCGGGGGGTCAGGAAGAGCAGTTTTTTGACAGTCAGCGATCCCAATGATTCCAGAGCAATTTGGATAGGCACTTTTATCTCTCGCCCAATGAGGCCGTCTTCAAACAAAACATCTACGGAAGATTCTTTAAGTTCAGCCAGCTTTTCATTTTCGGCCTTGCTTCTGACGCTTTTGGCTGTTTTTTTCCATTCTCTCACAAAATCTTCCAGATGAATTTTGCAGAAGACCCTGTAGTTCTTTTCTATTCTGAAATCTTTGTCTTTTGATAACATTTCCAAAATTTCAGAATCAACTTCGAAGAGTTCGAGCGGTTCCCCCTTTTCAGTTTTTAAAACCATGGAGTTTTCGTAAATCATTTGGCGGTCGGCCAAAAGCTGCCCTATCATTTTCATCAGATCCCTGTCTTTGGAATTGATGTACCATATTATTTTTTTCATGTGCTTAAGTTTTTGATTCAAATTCAATATACCTTAAAACTTGAATTTAGTAAAGCAGGCGGAGGTGGTGAGATTTGAACTCACGATCCGGTTTCCCGGATGCCGGTTTTCGAAACCGGTGCCTTCAACCGCTCAGCCACACCTCCTTTGAAGTCATCTTACCATTTTTGCCTTTAATCTTAAAGAATGCTAAAATCTTAGGGCCTAAATCAATTCGCCTTGCGAATTGATCGGCCGAACATCTTGCACAGCAAGATGTTTTAGGCCCTATCGTCTAACGGTCAGGACGTGAGCTTTTCAAGCTTAAAATCCGGGTTCGATTCCCGGTAGGGTCACAAAAAAACGCTTCGCTTATTTTTTGTGACCCTAAGCGAGCAAACTGCTTTGCTCGCGCCCGGGAATCGAACAGCGGAGTCCGCGATTTCCAGCAGGAAATCGGAACGAGCTGGTGCCCAGACCTCATTGAGCGGCGGCGAAATGAGAGTCGCGGGCGATTTCCCGGTGGAGTCACCAAGAGAGATTGTGGAAATTAAAAAAGGGCCCGAAGGCCCAAGCGGTTTAATTCTCATCAAAATAAAAAGTATTTTTTGGAGCCGCTTCTTCTTCTTCATGCAAAGAGAAGGGTTGGAGCATCATTTCCGCAAACCCGGCCTCAAAATCAACATCAGCTTTAATAATATACAACTGCTCTTTATTTTTTTCTTCGGCCCTAATTGAAAAATCTGAAATATAACATTTGATTTCTTTTTCCTCTCTAAGCAAGGTCAGAAATTCTTCTTTATATTTCTCATGTAAAGCCAAAAGAATCGCGTCATTCCTTTCAAAATGACCTAAAACAAAGAGAAGTAATTTTTCCATATTTTCATTCTTTTCAAAAAAATTAAAATCGGATTTTGAATCAGAAATCATAATCGGGAAAAATTTTCCTTTTTGAATGAGATTGTCCGTCTTCTGGTCAACGTAAACCACTGGTGATTTAGTTGATAAATTAAAATGCTGATTAACAGTTTTGTTACCGAAGGTAACGATATATAAGCGTTTCATAAGTTTTTGTATTTGAAAGTTTAAAGAACTGAAAAGAGTTCTATCTTAACACAAAGTTTAGATTTTGCAATATTAATCTTGCTTTCAATAAAAATTTGATGTATTTTTATAGATACCGGGCGGTTAATCCCAACGTTCTTGCGGAGCAAGAAATCGGGATCCCGACACCGAAGGTCGTCGGGACTCAGTTGATAAAAAAATAAGCATATGCGCGGTTAGCTCAGTTGGTAGAGCATCCCCTTGACGTGGGGAGGGTCAGAGGTTCGAGTCCTCTATCGCGCACAAAACGAAGTTTTGTGCAAGGACGAGAAGGGCGGAGTCATGTTTTTTCATCAGAAAAAACAGACGAGCCGGGGTCGCGAAAATTTCGGAGCGGCGGCGAGGAAATTATTCGTGACCGAGTCCTCTATCGCGCACAAAACGATTTACAACCTATTCTACAACTACCGTGCCGGTTTGGGATGGATTTAGGTGATTATGATATTTCCAACTGCCGGCGATATCAAATTTGAATGACCAGCTGTCGCCTGGTTGAATGCCTTGGCAGGCGTCAAAGGTGCTGCCAACACAGCCGCCTTGGGTCGGGTAAAGCGTGTGAGTCGGATGAATCGCTGAAGCCGGCCACATTGCCCCGCCTGATTTATTTAAGAATGTGACTTCTCCTCCTTTTTTCACGTTAATCACGCTTGGCGAAAAACCGCCTGACGTGTAAGTAATGACATTTTGTGTCTGGGCTTCCTCTTGTGTCTCCACTTCCCCTAAATCTTCCAAAATCACCGGCTCTTCAGTAATTATTCCGGAATCTGCTGGCAAAACTATTGGGGATTCTACCGGAGAAACAAGTTTTTCCCCTCTGCTTTTTAATAAAAAGTAACCGCCTACTAAAACAACTAAAATTAAAATGTATGTAATATTTTTCATGATTTAATGTTTTTTTGATAATTTGTTAATGCTTGTAATTGCGACTCTTCCAAATGAATTGTCGGTCTTTGTTTTTTAATTATTTCAATCGCTTCTTCTGGAGTTTTGCCTTTCTTAACGAGATAGGCCGCCATGACAGTCGGCGCCCGGCCGTGGCCATTCTTGCAATGAAGATAAATCTTTTTGCCCAAACTCACAAATTTATCCAAAATCGCCGATGCGCTATCCAGATGTTCCATCGTCGGCGCGCTATGATTGGCAATCGGAATCCAAAAATAATATTTAACGCCGAAGGGCGCGTCAACTCGGTTTTCTTCAAGAGAGAAATCGACCTCAATTCCCTCTTTCCGAAGTTTTTCATCGAAATGCGTCTGGCAACATTGATTCGTACCGATATAAATCCCGTCAGTAATATAATTGAAATCAAGTTCGCCGATAACCGGCGAATGAGCGCCTTTCATTATTCCCCCAGTCGCCCATTTTTTAAGTTCTTCTAAACTTGCTTCGCCGCAAAGAAAAGTCTTGTCTTCAGTATTATAGAAAAAAGGCACGCCGCCGCAGAGGCCGCGGTCATATTCCTGCATCTTTTGCAGATTTTTGTCGTCGTGCCAGACTTCATATTTTTCAAT
>MFVF01000008.1 GCA_001785965.1 Candidatus Nomurabacteria bacterium RIFCSPLOWO2_01_FULL_42_20 | reverse complement strand
TTGCCTCCTCTATCATTGACTCGTATTTGCGCAAGCGATAAGGCTCTTCTTTGGGCCGGCCCATGCCTATTCGGTCGCAAATCCGAACGTTAATCAAGTCCCAGACAAGTTCTGGCCCGACATTTCGGACAAGACGACGAACCGCTGAAAGAGTAATTTGTTCCGGATCGGAGAAAAACATATGATAACGGACAAGCTTAGTCACTATTTCAATGTCTTTTTTAGGAAATTTTAGCCTTTCCATTATCTTTTCGGTCATTCGGGCTCCAACTACTTCGTGGCCGTAAAAGGTGTATTGTTTAGTGCGGGGCTTGCCCCGTACCGAAGGCGTTAGCCTTCTGGTACGGGGTTTTGCAATATCATGAAACAAGGCCGATAGTTTCACGTGTAACGGATAATCTTTGTTAGAGGCATGCTGTAAAGACCGCAATAAATGCTCCCAAACATCATATATATGCTCGCCTTTTTGGTCCACGCCGATTCCCTCTTGTAATTCCGGTACAATAAATTCAAGCAATCCGAGCTTTTCCAGCATGGTCACACCCAGCATTGGTTCACGTGAAACAATGATTTTAATGAATTCGTCCCGAATCCTTTCCGCGGATATGTTTTTCAGCAATTTGGCATTTTTTATTATAGCTTCTGACGTTTCATGTGAAACAACGAATCCCAGTTGGGCCGAGAAACGGACGGCCCGCATCAGCCTAAGGGCATCTTCCTTGAATCTTTCATCCGGATTGCCTACTGTTCTTAACGACATGTCGTTTATGTCGTTTAGACCATCGAAAATGTCGTTTATATGTCCTTTAGAATCCATGGCGATGGCATTTATCGTAAAGTCCCTCCTCTTTAAATCATCTTCCAATTTATCACTAAACTTGACAGAATCAGGATGACGATGGTCAGTGTATTTTTCTTCAATTCGATAAGGTGTAATCTCTATTATCGTTTTGTCTGCGTTAGTCTGCGGTTCTTGTATTACAAGAACAGTACCGAATTTATTTTCATAAATTGTTTTAGGAAACAATTTCATTATGTCTTCCGGTTTAGCATTTGTCGTAATATCCCAATCTTCCGGAATCTTATCCATAATAAGATCTCTTACGCATCCGCCCACTAAGTAAGCCTCAAAACCCCCATTTTCAAGGGTTTTTAGAGTTTCTAATATTTCTTTTGGTACATTAAAATTTTGAGTCATTTTTAAAGCGCGCCCGCCAGGACTCGAACCCGGAATACGACGTCCGAAGCGTCGCGTGATATCCGTTTCACTACGGGCGCAAAAATTGTTAATAAATAACAAGCTAATTATAACCTTTTTATAACAAATTAAAAATTTTAAAATATAATTTTTTTATGTTATATTTCTTGTTGTGAGTTGCAAGTTATTAGTTGTAAAGTTAAATAAAATTGCGGCCATGGTTTAATGGTAGAACAACTGGTTGCCAATCAGTTGATGGGAGTTCGATTCTCCCTGGCCGCACTTTTTTTCGCCCTCGTAGTTTAATGGATAGAACACTGGCCTCCGAAGCTGGAAATTGAGGTTCGATTCCTCATGGGGGCACAAAGCGAATACTTGCCCGCCCGTACCGAATCGGTACGATTCGGGCGGGGAGCTTTGTGCCGGCCGGACCCCGACTGGCGGATAGGCGCTGTGGAAAAGACATTATGTCGTTTATAAAAAACTTTAAAAAATTGGGATTTTTAAATAAAACTGTGGATAACTATGTGGGTATTGTTTATAAAGGACATAAGTTTATGACGTTTATATTAATAAGAGAATTTGACAAATTGTCAAAAAAGCCTTTGAAATAAGCACGAATTAGTAATTTTAAACAATGTTTCGAAGATCTAAGCTAAATGTTTCACGTGAAACTTTTTTTATGCCAAAAATATTTACTTCAGAAAAACAAAAAATAGGCAAATTAGGCGAAGATATTGCCTGTAAGTTTCTCGTGAAACATAAATTTAGCGTAATTTGCCAGAATTATACTAAAAAATGGGGAGAATTGGACATTGTGGCTGAAAAAGACAAGAAACTTCACTTTATTGAAGTGAAGAGCGTGTCCGTTGGAGCTTTAGCGAAGGCGGATGTTTCACACTCGCCCGTCAACCTGCCCGCCGAAGCTTCAGCGCCGGTGGGAGCGGGGGCGAAGGCGGGCGAAGAAACATCTAGACCAGAAGAAAATATTCATCCTTGGAAAGTTAAAAGGATATTAAGAGCCGTTCAAACTTATCTTTTAGAAAAAAGGGTTTCCGAAGAGGTGGAATGGCAAATAGACGTGGCCGCAGTTTTCATAAATCTAAAGGACAAAAAGGCCAAGGTTAGGATTATGGAAAATGCCATAAATTAGAAAATATGATAAGATGAAAAAACTCACTGTCGCGATTTTTGAAACGGGCTCGCCCGCCGAAGCTCGCGATAGCGAGCGAAGGCTCTTCTTCGCCAAGGCTTCGAAGGGTAAAACGGGGCGTAGTATACCGGTAGTACGTCTGTTTTGGGAACAGATAGACCGAGTTCGATTCTCGGCGCCCCGACAAGTAAAGCTAAGCGGGCTTGCCCGCCGAAGCTTTAGCGAAGGCGGGATTAGTTAAATGGTATAATATCAGTTTTCCAAACTGAGGTTGGGAGTTCGATTCTCCCATCCCGCACAAAATTGAAAATTTTGTGGAGAATCGAACAGCGGAGCCATATCGAGCAAGCTTGCGAGATGGCGAGCTGGTGCCCAGACAAATTTTTGCGACCCCGAACCACAGCCTCCTTCGTCGGCTGGCTACGGGGCGCGAAGTGGTGAAATTGCACGAAGTTACCATAACTTGTCCCGTAGTCAAATCCGATTAGGATTTGTAGTACTGGGACGGCAAAAATTTAGTCACGGGCGATTTCTCCCATCCCGCACGAAGTGATGAAAAGCTGCCATGGGCACCATTTGACAGAGTCAGAGAAAGATTGGATAACAAGAATGTGTGTATTTCCTTTATTTTTTAATATTTGCTATACTATCACTAGTATTTTTATTTCGACAAGCGAGGAGCATGTGAATGTGTAATCACATTCACAATGTCCGAGCGACGTCGAATCAAAGTAATCTTTATTAATAATTATTAATTTAATATTAACTAGGAGCTAGCTGCTATAAGCTAGTAGCTAGTCAAAAAACTATGGCAAAAATGACGAAGCCCCAAACGATCGCCGCTTTGGCTGATAAGTTGGGCAAATCAAAGAAAGAGGTTATTGAGATGATGGACGCCTTCGTAAACCTTGCTTACGAGGAGACCAAGAAGAATGGGGAATTCACAGTTCCCGGCTTAGGCAAGCTTGTAAAGAAGAATCGTGCCGCCAGAATGGGCAGGAATCCTGCCACTGGCGCGCAGATCAGTATTCCAGCCAAGACGGTCGTGAAATTCCGTCTCGCCAAGGCCGCCAAGGAAGCTATCTTGTAATTTCAATTAATGTTTGATCAAAAAAACTCCCGCAACACGGGAGTTTTTTTGATCTATCTGGCGTATTCGATGACTCGGTTTTCGCGGATGATCGTTACCTTTATTTCGCCGGGATATTTCAATTCGTTTTCAATTCGCAAAGCCACATCGCGGGCGAGCTTTTTGGCCTCAATGTCCGAGATTTCTTCGGGTTTAACAAAGACTCGGATTTCGCGGCCGGCCTGGAGGGCATAAGACTTTTCAATGCCGCTGAAGGATTTGGCAATCGCTTCAAGATCGGCTAAGCGCTTCAGATAATTCTCAACTGTATCGCGGCGCGCTCCGGGCCGGCCGCCGGAGATGGAGTCGGCGGTCGTGACGATGATGGACTCAAGAGATTCGTGGGGATAATCACCGTGGTGGCTTTTCATGGCATCAATGATTTTTTTATCTGCTCCGAATTTTTGCAGGATGCGAATACCGATATCGATATGGGTGCCCTGGACTTCATGATCTAGCGCTTTGCCGATGTCGTGGGTGAGCGCGCCGGCCGCCGCAATATTCGGGTCGGCGCCGAGCTCTTCCGCCAGCATTCTGGAAATGTGCGCCATCTCGATTGAGTGCTGAAGAACATTCTGGCCGTAGCTGGTGCGAAAATAAAGCCGGCCGACGACGGCCAGAATTCTCGGATCCAGATTAAGTATGCCGCATTCATAAGCGGCCTGTTCGCCCTTCTCTTTAATAATGCGATTAATCTCATCCTGTGATTTTTTAACCTCTTCCTCGATTTTAGCCGGTTGAATGCGCCCGTCTAAAATCAAATTCTCCAGAGCCAGTCGGGCGACCTGGCGTCGAATCGGATCGAAAGAAGATATGACAATAGAGCCGGGAGTGTCATCGACAATCAGCTCAACTCCGGAGGATCGCTCAAAGGCCCGGATGTTCCGGCCTTCTTTGCCGATGATCTTGCCCTTGATGTCATCTGACGGAATGGCCACCGAAGTTGTCATAATTTCAGAAGCCGTGGAAGAAGCTAGCCGCTGAATTGAAGTGGCCAGAATTTCTTTGGCCCGGCGTTCAAGCTTTTCTCCGGAAGCTACCTCGAGCTTCTGCATTCTGACTAGCATATCCTCCTCGGATTTGCGCTCGACGATTTTATAAAGCTCTTCCTTGGCCTCGGTCTCTGTCAGATGAGACAGCTTTTCAAGCTCGAGGACCTTTTCTTTTTCTATGCCCTCAACTTTTTCTCGAGCTTTTTTAATTTCTTCAATTTTAATTTTGATACTCTCTACCTCCTTATCAATTTCAACTTGGCGAGAGTCCAAAAGACCCTCTTTTTTTATAAAACGATCTTCAGTTTTCCTAAATTCTTCTTCCTTCTTCTTTTCTTCCTGCCGCAGCTCGTTTGATTTTTCTTCCGCTTTTTTCTTGGCATCTTCCAGAACTTTTTGCGATTCTTCTTTGGCCGAGATCATCATTTTCTTGATCTCAAGCTCCATGGATCCCTTCTTACCGAGGGAGATAACAAGCCTAAGGTAGTAGCCTAAAACCAGCCCAACGGCCAGGCCGGCCGCCGAGATTATTATTGTTGTTAAACTCATAAATTTTAATTAAATTTAAATTTGTAAAATTCACGTTCCCACTATAACACAACGATTAAAAAACTCCAAGCCCCCACACCTTTCGTTACGATGTTGCCGAAGGCAACGCGCGAAGCGCATCGTAACGAAAGGTGTGGGGGCAAGTTTTAACAACAATTAATTTAATTATTTAGAGTTTTGTATCGAATGGGCTTGCCCTGAGTTTATCGAATGGGCCTTGAGAATTATTTCATCAATGATGCCGTATTTCTTCGCCTCCTCGGCGTCCATAAAGAAATCCCGTTCAACATCTTTTTCAATCTGGGCGAAAGTTTTGCCGGTATTCTTGGCGAGTAATTTGTTCAAGTTATCTTTGGTCTTCAGAATATGCTTGGCTGAAATGGCGATGTCGGTCGCCTGCCCTTCGGCTCCGCCTAGGGGTTGGTGAATCATCACTTCGGCATTCGGCAAGATATAGCGCTTGCCTTTGGCCCCAGCCGAGAGGATGATCGCTCCGCCGGAGGCGGCCATGCCGACGCAGAAAGTGGAAACATCAGGCCGGACGTGGTTCATAGTGTCTACGATGGCCAAGGTGGAGGTGACGGATCCGCCCGGGGAATTGACATAGAGATAAATATCCTTCTTGGGATCCTCATTTGCCAGGAAAAGAAGCTGGGCAATGATGATATTGGCGGTATGATCGTCGATCAGCCCGCCCAAAAAAATGATACGGTCTCTAAGCAGGCGCGAATAAATATCGTAAGCCCTCTCCCCAAACTGCGATTTTTCAATAACGGTAGGAATTAACATAAATAATTAAAGATTAAAATTTATAAGCAAACAAAACATCATATTACTACTTCCCGCCCCGTACGAAATTTTATATGCATTCGATATAAAATTTTCGTTCTGGGGTTACTGTTGGTATTAACATACTTTATATATTATCTTTTACCCCGAATTTTGCAAGTTTTAATTTGGTATGTATTCTTTTGAAATATTCCATAAAACATCAAAAAGGGCCTTCATTGTCTGCCCTAGATCGGCGCTTTCGACGATAAATCCGAATAAGTCTTTTTTAGTCGAAATAAAGGCGACTTTTTTGCCATAAATAAAGATGGTATAAGGAGTTTTAAATCCGGCCGGAGCATATCTTACTTTTCGTAAGGTTTCAGCTATTCCTACATAAAGAGGAAGGATTATTTCAGATTCAGCTATGCGAACACTAACTGTTTGCATTCCCTTAGCAATGCGTCTTTTAATCCAATCATCTAGAAATTCTGATCCCACTGCGTCAATAAGATCTTTTGCTGATGCTATATAATATGTAGTTTTTCCTTCATCAAGAATATCTTCATAAATATTTTGAATACCCTTTTGGCCAGTGTAAACTTTTAATACGGGCTTTTCTGATTCAGAAGCTATTAAATCCTGCAATTCCGGCATTAACTCCTTTGCCAATTTATATGATTCTTCAGTTTTTTTAAGAAGATTATTAGGATGCTCTGCAACATAAAGAACCTTTTTAGCTTTAGGGAATGTAGTTATGAGCCCCTTTTTCCTTAATTCTTCAAGAACAAGGTAACAGGTTGGGCGTTTGATTCCCGTTTTTTCCGATAGTCCAAGAACAGAAAAATGGCCTAATTTAATAGCTGCTAGGTAAATCTGAGATTCTTTCTCATTTAAACCTAATTTTTCAAGTGATTTTACAAGCTCTGTTGTCATACTAAACAATATATTCTTTTTTATTAAAATGTCAATAATTATGACAAACAAAACTTTTTAATATAAAACCCTTATTATATAAGGTTTATTTAATAAATAATGTTTTTATATATTGACAATTCTTTACAAAACTGATATACTACGGCCAGATAAAAATAAAAACATTGGCAATATCGCCACAGAACCTTAAAAACCTAAAAACATGAATATTAAAAAAATGAACATTATTTCCGGATCTGATGCTTCGGGAATATTACAAAATAACGGCGTCATTGAAAACGCTTTAATCAATGGTGATGTAAAACTTTCTTGGTTCCAGACTTATGACAAAATAGTTATAAGAAACTCTATTGTATTAGGTCGTATAGATCTTGAATATGTAGAGGTAAAACATCTTGATTTAACTGGAACAACGGTTGCTGTTATGTTTCTTTATAATTGCAGCGGCATACAAAGTGTTTCCTTAAATGAAAACTCAAGAATGCTGGCTATAATTGTAGACAGGAGAAAAGATGACTTAGATCGGGGGGATGGTTATAAAGAATTAGCTTCTGGTTGGACCGCTATGTCTTCCGGTGGGCTAGCTGTTTATCACCACCATAAGCAATGTATTGAGAGACCTGTGCACTAAAAACGCTAAAAAACTAAGAGCAGAACCTCAAGAGCCGTCCATCGAGTAAACTCGGGACGGCTCTTTTATTTCGATTTTATTTTTTGAAGCCGATTTGGGGTTTGGTTTTGGATTCCTGCATTAGAAGCTGTTTTAGAATATCAAAAACTTGTCTTAATTTTGAATCATATTTTTTCTCCATTTGCTCGATTTTATGCCTTATTTTTGTATTAGTTGCCAACAATTCTCGCAACTTGGTAAAAGTTCTGATAATTTGAATATTTACTTGAATTGCTCGTTCGCTATTTAAAACACTAGAGAGCATAGCTACACCTTGCTCGGTAAAAACCAGGGGTCTTTTTCTCAAACCTTTTTTCTCGGCAGTGGATATCACAATTTGTGATTTCCAAACATTGGTTTCTTGTTTACTCAGCTGAAACATAAAATCAGACGGAAAACGGTCAAAGTTCCTTCTAACTGCCTGGTTAAGTATTCTTGTTTCAACCTCATAAAGCTCCGCGAGGTCACGATCAATCATTACTTTTTTACCCCGAAAAAGAAATATTCTATTAATAATCCTCTCAAAAGGTACTATGGTAATTTCTTTTTTGGCTTGGCTCATATTCTAATTATATTAGAATTACAAAGTTAGTAATTGGATAAGGGGTAAAGGGTAAAAATATGGATACTAGATATGGATAATTATACTTGTTTTTCTAAGAATTGAAACACCCCGAAGGAGATCGCTCGGCCGAATGCGCCTCGCGCTCCCTACGGGGCGAGAAGAGATTTATATAATCGCAAGTCAGATAGATATTTTTCGTGGTTTATTGAATATTCTCTAAGAATTGGAATACTTTTTCGTTAGTGAGGACATTTTCGGCGTGCAATCTGGCGCGGGTGGGGTCGGTCTCTTTGTAATGCTCCAAGATATGGGCGACTTCGCTCTTGACCTGCTCCGGGTCGGCCGTTATTTTTTCCACTTCGGATATCTTATGCAGGATAAGTCCGAGCTTGGCTTTCTTTTCCGCGTCTTTATGAAATTCTTTTTTCAAATCTTCCTTGGTTTTATTCAGATGCTTCAAATAGTCCTCAAATTTTAGGCCCATTTGGGTTATGTCGGATTCCATTCTGTATAAAATTTTTTCTAACTCCGCTTGAACCAGAATTTCCGGCACTTCAATTTCCGCACCATCTATTATTTTCTCCATTATTTTCAGCCTCGTTTTCTCTTTTTCCTTGGTTTCTTTTTCCAGTTTTATATTCTCTTTCAATTTAATTTTAAAATCCTCCACATTTTTAAATGGCCCTAAAGCTTTTACAAATTCATCATCAAAAGGGGGCAAGTCTGGCTCTTTTTTAACCTCACCCTTCTCCCTCTCCTTATTAAGGAGAGGGTTGGGGAGAGGTTCTTCTGCCGTATGCACCTTCGGCGCGCGGGATTTTCTGATGTCCATAATGGTGTTTTCTAATTCTTCGTCCCCGACCGAAGTCCCGACCCCGGTCGGGACTTCGGTCGGGACTGAAATTATTTTCTTGGCGATGTCCTTATAATCCGGCAATTTTATTTCCGGCAGAACGGCGGTTTTGATTTTAAATCCCAAAGGATTATTCTTGGCGATTTTCGTAATCACGATCTCGGGCCGGCCGATGGCGTCTATCTTATTTTCTTCCAGGATTTTCATATAGGCCTTGGGCATGGCCAGCTCGGCCATTTCCTCCAAAATTCTGGCTTCGGCTATATTTTTAAGGGCAACTTCTTTTGGAATATGGTCCTTGCGGAAGCCAGGCAATTCAATATTGGCTGAAAGGTTTTTTATGGCCACTTCTTCGTTTTTGGCGAATTCCTCGTAGGTTAGCTCGCCCTCGATCTCAATACAACTGCCGGGTAATTTGGTTATTTTAACTTGCATAGTAAAAATTATTTTAACTTGAAAAAGCAAAACGAGCAAGGCTTGCCCTGCTCGTTTTCTAATCAATTTTGATTACTCGACTTCTAGGTTTAATTCCTCAATGTTCAAAGCTTCTAACTCTGCCTCTATTTGGCTTAGGTCAGCCTCTTCTTCCACTTGAACTTGACCCTCTTGCACCGGAGCTTGCGGGGCTCTTGTTCGGAAGAGAAGAACGGCGGCGATCACTATGATGATTATAATAATGATCGAACCGACTAATGCACCGCTTGATTTTTTTTCTGGTTCCATGATTTTTAAAAATTAATTAATAAACTAAAACCCTGAACTCGACGTAGTTCAGGGTTTAGTATAGCACATTTATTCAGTAGGGGAAGCGGCAGAATCATCTCCTTGATCCACCGGCTTTCGCAGGCCCTTCAAGGCCTTGATGGCTTCTTTAAGATGGAACTGGGTTTCTTTGAGGGCTTCTTTAACCAAATCAAATTGTATTCGAAAGGCGTCTCTAAGTCCTTTTACTTGCTCCCTCGTTGTCGTTGCCGGGTCGACATCAGCATAAACATCTTTGGCGGCATCAAAAGCGGCCTTAACCTTTTCGTAGGACACGACTGAAAGATCATAGTGCTCTCGGGCGGCTGAAGCATCTAAGCCCCTGGCCTCAACTTTTTCTATGACCGCTAAAATTCTTGCTTGGGCCTTGGCTATTCTTTCACCTATCTTATCGGCCCTCATTTGAACAGAAGCAACGCGGTTGTCTATTTTTCCCATTATTTCAGCGGCTCTTTCAGCTCTTTGGGCTCCCATATCCGCTCGACGAGCTTCAAATTCTGCTTTTAAGGCCTCAATTCTGCCAGCTTGGTCAGAAATGGCTGATGCATCAGAAGTTCCTTCTGAAGCAGTGGTTGACTCTCCTCCCGAAGCGGCGCCAGAAGTGCTGGCCGCATCAGTAGAATCAGCAGGACCAGCCGCAGAACCATCATCAGCAGGACCAGCTGCAGAATCACCAGTAGGCCCAGCCGCAGAATCTTGCGCGCGCGCGATTTTATTTGCGCTGAAACCAAAGAAGAAAATAACGGCAATTAACAAACCTAAACTTAAATATTTTTTCATATGATTTAACAAAATCATGTCGCGTAATGTCGATTAAAACGCGACACTAAATTAATTAATAATAACTAAATAACTAATAATAATCTCGACTTCTAATTATGACGCTCCAATCGGGGCGTTATTACAACTAAACAAAATTATATCACAATTTTAAAGTTAAAGAAAAGGCTAATCCAGTCAAGGGGAGCCCTTGACTGCGTGGATTAGAGAAAGGGGGCAATGGTTTGGGTACCGACGCTACCCTAGTCCGACCCGAGGTCGTCGGGTTTAGGACGAATGTCGGTCATCCCAGTACTACAACAAGTTGAGTACGGGACACAGTGCAAATAAGAGGGAGGTCAGACCCTTCTCTATATGCGTTATAGAAATGGAACAATTAGTAAAGCTAGAATATTGATAACCTTAATTAAGGGGTTGATGGCCGGGCCGGCCGTGTCTTTATACGGATCGCCGACAGTGTCGCCGGTTATGGCCGCTTTGTGAGCCTCGCTGCCCTTGCCGCCGAAATTTCCGTCTTCAATATATTTCTTGGCATTGTCCCAAGCTCCTCCGCCGGAAGTCATCGAGATGGCCAAGAACAAGCCAGAGATAATTGTGCCGATCAAAAGTCCGCCCAAAGCCTGCGGGCCGAGGAGAAATCCGACCAAGAGCACCGCTGTAATCGGCAGAATCGAAGGCAGGATCATTTCTTTCAGAGCGGCGCGAGTTACAATATCAACCGCCTTGCCGTATTCCGGCTTGCCGGTGCCGTCCATGATGCCTTTAATTTCTCGAAACTGTCTTCTGATTTCGGTTACCAATGTGCTGGCCGCTTTGCCGACTGATTTCATGGCGATTGAACTGAAGAGGTAGGGAATGGCTCCACCCAAGAAAAGTCCGGCGATAACTTTCGGGTTTTGAAGATCAAAAGTGATGGCAGAAATGTGCCTGACTATTTCTTCAGAGTAACTGGCAAAAAGCACTAGAGCGGCGAGACCAGCGGAAGCAATGGCATATCCTTTGGTCACGGCCTTAGTGGTGTTGCCGACGGCGTCTAAGTTATCGGTAATCTTCCGGACATTCTCCGGCGCACCAGACATTTCAGCGATGCCGCCGGCATTGTCGGTAATGGGTCCGAAGGAATCAATCGCCACAATAATCCCGGCGACCGAAAGCATCGAGACGGCCGCAATGGCAATACCATACAGACCCGAGAGCGCATAAGCGCCCAATATGCCGGCCACGATGACAATGATTGGAAGAAAAGTTGCTTCCATGCCGACGGAGAGCCCGAGAATAATGTTCGTGCCATGGCCGGAGCGGGAAGCTTCCGCAATGCTTTTGACCGGACTATATTTTTTAGCCGTGTAGTAATCGGTAATCAAAACCATCAGCGCCGTAACAGCCAGTCCGATCAAGCTTGAAAGGAAGATCACGCCGTAATTTTCCGGGAAGTAAAATTTGGCGGCGAAATAAAAAAGAACGGCCGAGACGGCGAGCGAGGCAATCATTCCCTGATAAAGAGCTTTCATGATCGCAACACTGCCGACGGGAAGTCGTACAAAGAAACTGCCAATGATCGAAGCAAAAATTGCCAACCCGCCCATAATCAAAGGAAATTCCGGCAGGCCGGCTCCGGGAGCGGACAAGGCCAGCAGAATGGCGGCGATCAAGGTGACGGCGTAGGTTTCAAAAAGGTCCGCCGCCATGCCGGCGCAGTCGCCGACGTTATCGCCGACATTATCCGCAATGACGCCGGGATTGCGCGGATCGTCTTCCGGAATGCCGGCTTCAACTTTGCCGACCAAATCCGTGCCGACATCCGCCGCCTTAGTAAAAATGCCTCCGCCAATACGGGCGAAGATGCTGATTAAGCTCGCGCCGAAGCCGAGCCCGATTAAGGCCTGCACATCACCCGTTGCGATATAGAAAATCGAAACGGCCAGTAGGCCTAGAATAACAACTAAAAATCCGGTGACCGAGCCGGCCTTGAAAGCAAGTTTAAGCGCGCTGTCGAGCCCAGTAGTTGCCGCGGCGACTGTTTTGGAATTAGAGCGAACGGAAACATTCATGCCGATATAGCCGGCCAGCGCCGAGGCGGCGGCGCCGATGAAAAAGCCGAGCGCCGTTAGCCAACTTAAGGCAAAACCAATTATTAAAAATAAAATCACCGCTACAATGGCCACGGTCTTGTATTGCCGATTGAGATAAGCCCGAGAGCCTTGTAAAATAGCTTTGGAGATCTCAATCATTTTCTCATTGCCGGACGGCTGCTTCTTGAGCCAGAAAATCAAATAAAGCGTATAGATGACCGCAAGCGCGATCGGAATAAAAATTAAGTAAAGCATAAGTAGTTATAAAGTTATAAAGTTTGTAAAGTTATAAAGTTTCTTTTTCTTCACTTGATTTACTTGTCTCGCTTGCTTCACTTGCCTCGCTTGTCTCGCTTGATTTACTTGCTTCCGGCGCTCCCTTGATGTCTATTTTCCAGCCGGTCAGCTTGGCCGCCAGGCGCACGTTCTGTCCGCCCTTGCCGATCGCAAGCGACAATTGATCGGAAGCCACTTCCACTTGGGCCTTGTGTATGGCCTCGTCAATACTGATATCGAGCACTTTGGCCGGAGAAAGGGAGGCTGAAACAAATTGAGCTTGATCGGCGAACCAAGGAATAATATCTATTTTTTCGCCGGAGAGTTCGCCCATGACCGTTACTACACGGATACCCTTCTGGCCGACGCACGAGCCGATCGGGTCGACATTTTCATCATTAGACATGACGGCAATTTTAGAACGGCTGCCCGGCTCGCGGGCAATGCTTTTAATTTCCACCACGCCCGAGGCAACTTCCGGAGACTCAAGAGCAAAAAGTTTTTCCAAGAATTTCGGGTGCGTGCGCGAGAGGCGCAAGCTGATGCCGCGCGGAGTTTCTTCGACTTGATACAAATAAGCCTTGACTCGCTCGCCGCGGGCATATTGCTCGCCTGGGATTTGCTCCTCTTGCGGCAAGATACCGACCGTTCGGCCGAAATCGACGTAGATATTGCCCCGCTCTATTTTCTGAACGATGCCGCTGACAATGTCGCTCTGCTTGGCGCCGAATTCGCCGACAATCGACTCTCTTTCAGCTTCGCGAATGCGCTGAATGATAACTTGCTTGGCGGTCTGGGCGGCAATGCGGCCGTAATCTTCTTTGGATTCAAGCGGGAAGACAATTTCTTCACCCAACTCCACATCCTTTTTAATTTTCTTAGCATCTTCCAGCAGAATATGTTTCTCCGGATTAAAACGCACCCGCTCGTCCTCGTTTTCCTCGCCTGTCTCGCTTGATTCACTTGCCTTACTTAATTCACTTGCTTTACTTGCCTCGCTTGTCTTATCCCCTTCTTCTTCCACCATCCTCGCCGTTGTCTCGTCAACTACAACTTTAACCTGATAAAAATCAGTTTTTCCGGTTTCAATGTCAAACTTGGACCTGATAATCTGGTCTCTCTTGCCGTAATCCTTTTTATAAGCGGCGGCCAGGGCCTGCTCGATGGCCTCAAGAATTTTTTCTTTTGGAATTTTGCGCTCTTCTTCAAGCTGTTCAAGCGCAAGTCTCATTGTTTTCAAATCTAAACTCATGATTGATTTTAAAGGAGCGAAGCGACTATTAAAATCATCACCCTGTTAAATAATTTTGCTTTGCAAAATTAAAATTTGATAAATCAAATTTTATTTAACAGGGTTAAGAAAATATACTCGTTTCACTCGTTATTTTCTAAAAAAATTGGCCCGATTACTCGGACCTTCAAGATACCCCATTTTAATTCCTTGCATTAAAAAAGTCAAGAGAAATCGGACAATGGTCAGTCAAGGATAATCCTTGACTGAAAAAAATACCTACACCTGGTGTCGACACCAGGTGTAGGTATTCCCTCACTGTTGAAACTTAGTTTCAACAGTTTCAACTTTTCGCGTTATTCGCATGGTGTTTTCGCACTTTTTCGCATTACTTCTTCTTACTCTTTACCCCTTACTCTTTACCTTTTACCCTTTATTACCCCTTACTCTATCTCTAGATTTCCTCGAATTTTGGCGTGGTTGTGGTGGATGAAACAGAAGAGCAGGCGCCATCATCATTTATTGTTACACTTGCTGTGGCTGTTTTTTGGCCTTTTGAAGGATCAACATAGTTGCAAGTAAGAGAATAGCTGTATGTTCCCGGGGAGAGATTTGGTATCGCGGTTGATCCGGATTCCGGCCCGGGCAAAGCGTCAGGAATATTAGCTGACCAATTGCTTGTAGTACAATTTTCCGCATATTGCACATTCCAATTTAATGCTTCGCTAGTGCAGCTGTAAGAAAGAAGGACAATGGCGTCGGGAGGAGACAAGACCTGGACAGTATCGTCAGCATCACACGTGTTTCCTTGGTTGTCGTCACAGGCAATTGTGTAAGTTGTCGGTTGGGTTAAATAGTCATTTTCATTAAATGGAACTAAAACATCTTCTGACCCTGAAGGTGCAGTTGGCGTGTTCCAGTTTGTTGTCGAACATGTAGCATTAGCTGGTATTTGCCAAGTCAACTCGGTTTCCTTTAGTCCGAAAAATGGTATGTAGGTTGGGTCTGCCACTAATTCGCAACTAAACGGACCGCCCGGCCCACCGGGACCGCCCGGACCGGGTGGGTTGCAGTTTGGGCAAGGCGGCGGAGTGATACTTAGGTCAAGAGCCACCTTGTGATTACTATTGCTGCAATTGTTACCTTCTGTATAGTCCTCTTTGCAGTTAAAATCAATCCAACCAACGTTAATATCGCCCCAAGCGAATTTTTCAAATTCCTTATTTGGAAGATCGTATGTTACGCCGTAGAGAGTGCCGCTCGGGTCAGAGAGACTGATGCATCCGTCCCAGCCGCCGCTCTCTGGCGTGTTGCCGGCGAGCGCTCTGGCCCAGCCGGAAACTTCATTGGTTATCAGGTCTAATGTTGCATTTGGACTGCCACAAAAAGAAGTGTCGCCAGAATTGAAACTAATCCAGCCAATGTTTTCGCTCCAGGCATAACCTTGAAAGTCACCAGTTTGCTGGTAAACATCTACCCCAAAATCAACAGAACTTGGCGCCTCGGGGTTTTGACAGGAAAAACTAATCCAGCCGATTGTCTCGCTCCAAGCCCAGCCGGAAACATTGTGAAGTTGGCAGCCAGCTTGCGCTTCGGACTGCAAAGATGGCCGGTTTGAGATCGCCCAAACGCCGATAATG
>MFVF01000007.1:700-19952 GCA_001785965.1 Candidatus Nomurabacteria bacterium RIFCSPLOWO2_01_FULL_42_20 | reverse complement strand
AGTTCTTGGCTCGGCCCTTTTTGGTCTCAATGGTAATTTCACCCGCTTTCACGCCAACATGAACCACTGCTTCTTTGTGGTCAAGATTATTTGAGATAATAAATGAAGCCACAGGACTTAGAATCTTGCTCTGAATGAGGCGATTGAGCGGCCGCGCGCCATAATGCGGATCATAGCCGGCCTTGGCTAAGTACTCTAAAGCTTCCGGAGAAATCTCCAGTGCAATGCCTTTGCCAGAGAGCCTAGTCCTGACCACATCTATTCTCAAATTCACAATCTGCTTGATAACCTCCGGCGAAAGAATGTCAAAAATAACTATCTCGTCTATGCGGTTCAAGAATTCCGGACGGAAATATTCTTTCATGGCATCTGTAATTTTATCTTTAGCCTGATTGTATTCCTGATTTTCCGTCTTGTTTGAAAAACCGATTGATTCCATTCTCTCAACATACTGCGATCCGATGTTGGAAGTCATGATAATGATCGTATTTTTAAAATTCACCTTGCGCCCCTTGGCGTCCGTAATATGGCCTTCATCGAGAATTTGAAGCAAGGTGTTAAAAACTTCCGGATGCGCTTTCTCAATTTCATCAAATAAAATAATCGAGTATGGCCGGTGCCGAATGGCCTCGGTTAATTGTCCGGATTCTTCATAGCCGACATAGCCCGGCGGCGAGCCGATAAGCTTGGAGACGCTGTGGCGTTCCATATACTCGGACATATCCACTCGAATCATTGCTTTCTCGTCATTGAATATAAACTCCGCCAGAGTTTTGGTCAATTCCGTCTTGCCAACGCCGGAGGGACCAAGAAAAATAAAGGAGCCGATCGGGCGATTCGGATCGGCGATTCCAGCTCTAGAGCGGCGAATAACGTCGGACACTCGGACAATCGCCTCATCTTGCCCGACAACGCGTTTTTTGAGGTCTTTTTCCATTCTTTCTAATTTTTTCTTTTCCTCTTCGAGCATATCGGAAACCGGAATGCCGGTCCAGCGAGAAACCACCTCCGCAATGTCTTCGGCCATAACTTCTTCTTTTAAAATCCGGCGGGATTTCTGCAATTTTTTCAAGCGGGAGAGCTTGACATCAAGGTCTTTCCTCAAAGACGGGACCCGGCCGTAGCGAATTTCAGCCGCCTTGGCCAAGTCAACTCTAAGTTCGGCGGATTCAGCCTCGACCCGAAGCGTATCCAAATCTTTTTTTATGGTTCGGATTTCTATCACCAAATTCTTCTCATTCTGCCACTTAAGTTCAAGCTCCCCGCTAGCCTCTTTCAGATTGGCGATTTCTTTTTCGATTTCTTTGATTCTTGATTTAATTTCCTTGCCCGCGGAATTTACCCGCCCTTCTCCGCCAGATGACGCTTTGCCTTCAGTGGAAATTTCTTTATTCAGAGCTTCTTGCTCGATCTGAAGGCGCATAATCTTCCTATGGGTATCTTCTAAAACAGCAGGCTTATTTTCCAGGGTAATTTTGAGGGCCGAAGAAGCTTCGTCAATTAAATCTACCGCCTTGTCGGGTAAAAATCTATTGCTGATATAACGAACGGATAAATTTACGGCCGAAACAATCGCATCATCAGTAATGCGCACGCCGTGATAAAGTTCATATTTTTCTTTAAGTCCGCGGAGAATGGCAATGGCGTCCTCCGTGTTTGGCTCGTCAACATAAACCGATTGAAAGCGCCTGGCCAGAGCCGAATCTTTTTCAATATACTTTTGGTATTCCTTGATGGTCGTCGCGCCGATCGCCCGAAGATCGCCGCGCGCCAAAGCCGGCTTCAGCATGTTTGAGGCGTCCATCGCCCCTTCGCCCGCCCCCGCTCCCACCAGAGTGTGAATCTCGTCAATGAAAAGAAGTATCTTGCCTTCAGCTCTTTCGATTTCTTTCATAAGATTTTTCAAGCGCTCTTCAAATTCTCCGCGGTATTTAGTACCGGCCACCAGCATTCCCAAATCCAAAGAAACCAGCTCTTTATCTTTAAGCGACTCCGGCACATCCCCGCGGGTAATCCTTTGCGCCAGTCCTTCTACCACCGCCGTCTTGCCGGTTCCAGCTTCGCCGATCAGAATCGGATTGTTTTTGGTCTTGCGGGAGAGAATTTGCATGATGCGCATGATCTCGGTATCTCGGCCGATGACTGGATCGAGCTTGTCTTCTTTAGCCAGTTTGGTCAGGTTGCGGGTATATTTGGAAAGAATTTTGAATTTTTTAACCGGGCTGACATCAGTAATATTTTGACTGCGGAATTCTTCTAAAATGCGTATCACATTTTCCTTATTGATTCGAAATCGGGCCAGCATTTCCTTGGCTTCGCTCGGAACTTCTAAAATGGCCACAAATAAGTGCTCCACGGAAACAAAGTCGCTTTTGAAATAGCTGGCGACCTTGCTTGAAGATTCGATCACTTGAGCCAAGTCGGGAGTCAGATAAATCTGATAAGCGGGAGAAAGGGTGTTCCTGGACTCCGGCGCCTCAATGGCCTCAAGCAAAGAATCCGTCAGTAAGATCGTATCAACTTCAAGCCGGTCTAAAATAGAAACAACGTTGCTTTCTTCCTGAAGCAAAAGCGTGGTTAAAAGATGAAGCGAGCTCACATGATTCTGGCCGCGCTCAATAGCCAGCTCGTGAGCTTTCCTGATGGCTTCCTTGGCCTTAGTTGTAAAATGGTTAAATGGTGGCAACATGATAGTTTTAAGATTAAAGATTAAAGATTAAAGATTAAATAATGACGACATTACTGCATATATTACCATATAAATGTCAAATGTCAAATATTATTGTTCTGGTAATGGCTCTTCTGGCAGAGTTTCAGGCTGTGTTTCCGTAGTGTCCGTGGTGTCTGTGATATCTGTGGTGATTATTTCAGTTTCTTCTGTTATTGGCGTTTCTGGCGGAATTACGGTTTCTTTTTCCAAAAGAATTTTATTCACCAGGGCGGTAACTTCTTCTAGAGACAACCCGCCGGGCTTGGGCGATTCAACTCTGATAACTTTTTCAACCGTCTCTTTTATCACTTTAGTAATTGGGCGGACAATCTCTGCCGGCGCTTCCTGCATCAGAGAGACAATGGCAATACTTGTGCCAATAGAAATGACGAAGGTGACCAGTATCACCAAAAGTATCAGCTGTGATTTATTCAGATCTTTTACGTCCATTTTTTAATTATACCACCTTTTTAGCTTTTCAAGAATATGCTTAAGAGATCTCAAAACATAGTCGATATCCTCTTTCTTAGTGTTTCGGCCTAAACTGAAACGAATTGAACCCGCCACGCTACTGGCTTCCGGGCGGATAGCTTTTATAACATATGACTCGCCTATTTCTTCGCTCTTGCAGGCGCTTTTGGAAGAGACGGCGATGCCGCGCGCATCCAGCTCCAAGACAAGGAGCTCGCTCTCTATTAAAGACTGATCAACCCCAGTACCAGAGCTTTGCTCGCTACGGGGCGCGGCACGGATATTATCCATGGGAACAATGGAAATATTAACGTTATTGGGTAAGCGGCTCGTCAAATCGCCATTTATCAACATTCTAACATTCGTTAGAATGTTAGAATGAACTAATTGGCTAATAAAATAATCGCGGAGTTTTGTTAATCTCTTTACTTCTTTCTCTTTCATTTTCTCTGTGATTTCAAGAGCGCGGGTCAAGCCGACAATGGCCGGTAAATTCTCGGTCCCGGGCCGGAGGCCGAATTCCTGACCGCCGCCGTGCATGATTGGCTCAAGCGGAACAATTCTTTTTTTGTAAAGCGCGCCGACACCTTTTGGGCCATAAATTTTTGAACCATTGAAAGTCATAAGGTCAACGCCGAGCTTACTCACATTGATCGGCAAATAATTTACTGCCTGACAAGCATCAGTATGAAAATAGACCCCACCCTGCGCCCTCCCCTTAGTAAGGGGAGGGTTGGGAGGGGTCAGGGATTTTCTGAAATTGCGAATAATCTTCGCAATTTCAGTGATCGGCTGAATCGTGCCGATTTCATTATTGGCATACATCACAGAAACTAAAACAGTGTTCAGCCGCAAGGCTTCTTTAATTTTTTTCGGGTCAACAATGCCGTTCGGCTCGACTGGCACATAAGTCACCTCCGCCTGGCCGGTTTTTTCTAAATATTTGTAAACTTCCAAAACAGAGGGGTGCTCGATGTTTGTAGTCACAATGTGCGGCACTGTATTTACTTGCCTCGCTTGATTCACTTGCCTTGCTTGATTTACTACCCCTAATATTGCCAAATTATTACTCTCGGTGCCAGAGCTGGTAAAAATAATCTCATCTGATTGCGCTCCCAAAATACGAGCAATGCCTTCGCGCGCTTTTTCTATTTTCCTCCTCGCCAAAACCCCCTCCTTATGAATGGCACTGGGATTAGCGTAAGACGAGGCGTAATCTAAAAAAATTCTTTTCATACCGTCTACAGGTGCGCATCATTATCCGATGCGCCTTGCTAATTATACACAATATAACTATACTATAATTTCTATGCTTGCACTCGAAAACATTATCATCTATGGAGTTTTATTTTTAGTCCTTCTCCTAGTCATCTGGGCCATTCTAACAGAAATTCGGCTACGCAAATTCTTTGCCGGTAAAAATGGCCAGAGCCTTGAGAGTGTCATCCGGGATTTGGAAAAAGAACTCGGCCGGCTGGGAGGGGCTAAAGAAAATATCGAGAAGAATTTGAGCCACATAGAGAAAAGACTCCGCCGGTGCGTGCAAGGCGTCGGCATCGTGCGCTTCAACGCCTTCGCCGATTCTGGCGGCAATCAGAGCTTCGCCATCGCGCTTATTAATGAAGCTGGCGACGGCGTCATAATCTCAAGTCTTTATTCCCGGGAAAAAGTGAGCGTTTTTGCAAAACCGATAATAAACAATAAATCGGAATTCGAATTAACCGAGGAAGAAAAAGAAGCCATTAAGAGAGCGAGACTCTCTTAATCTCTACGAACTACGAATTTTGTACGAAAGTACGAAAAGAATTAAGAATTTGTATTGTTCGTACTTTCGTAATTTTTCGTATTTCGTAGATTATTTTTCGTAGAATATTAAATTATGTCTCCAAAAACCGCACAATCTAATATTGTTCTGCGTCCGCCCGTCGTTGTCGTCATGGGGCACATTGATCATGGAAAATCAAGGCTTCTTGACTATATCCGCAAAACCAACATCATCGAACATGAAGCCGGCGGCATCACCCAGCAGGTCGCGGCCTACGAAGTAATTCATAAAGACGAAAAAGGCCTGGACCGCAAAATCACCTTTCTGGACACCCCCGGCCATGAAGCTTTCTCGCGTATTCGTGAGCGCGGCGCCGAAATAGCCGACATTGCCATCCTGGTCGTCTCGGCTGAAGACAGCGTCAAAGATCAAACAATTGAAGCTCTGAAAGTGATAAAAAAAAGCAATTTACCGTATGTGGTAGCCATAAATAAAATAGACAAACCGGCCGCCAATGTAGAGAAAACTAAAATGGACTTGATTGAAAAAGAAGTTTACTTGGAAGGTTATGGCGGCGATGTTCCCTACGTTCCTATTTCCGCCAAAGAAGGCACGGGTGTTTCCGACTTGCTCAATTTGATTCTCCTGGTCGCAGACTTGAAAGAATTCAAGGCAAATCCTGAAAATGGAGCTCAAGGTTATGTTCTGGAATCAAATCTGGACCCCAAGCGCGGTATCGCGTCGTCGCTCATCATCAAAGACGGCACATTGAAAAAGGGTATGTTTGTCGCGGCCGGAGACGCTTTCGCGCCGACGAGAATTTTCGAAGACTTCTTGGGTAAAACTATCCGAAGCGCAACCTTCTCTTCCCCGGTGAGAATTGTCGGCTGGAATAAAGTGCCGGAAGTCGGAGCTCTTTTTGAAACCGTGGAAAGTAAAAAAGAAGCCGAAAATATAATTTGCCAAAACATTGAGAGCGAAAAAAATATCAAATCAACTCCACCGCTTCCGAGCGGTGGGGTAAGTGCAGAAACTAAACTTATTCCGCTCGTCATCAAAGCTGACCGGAGCGGCAGTATCGAAGCCATTAAAAAAGGACTGGCTAAATTAAATACGGAGGAAATCGCCTTCAAAGTAGTCAAAACCGGCATCGGCGCTATTAATGAAAGTGACATTCAAGCAGTCTCGGCTGACAGACCTGCCCGCCGGGTGCATGGAAGCGGGAATCCTCTCGTTGTCGGCTTCAATGTCAAATACGACACCGCCGCCTTCGAAAAAAGTGAGAGACTCGGCACCCTCCTTAAAACATTCAATGTCATTTACGAATTGCAGGACTTCTTGAAGGCGGAGGCGGAAAAGGGGCGGCCAAGAAAGGAAGTTAAGGAGATAACTGGGCAAGCCAAGATCATAAGATCGTTCAGCCGCGAGAAAAACAAGCAGGTCATAGGCGGCAAAGTTATCTCCGGTAAAATTATCGAGAAAGGTTCGGTCCAGATCATGCGCCGAGATTTTGAAGTAGGCCAAGGCATCGCCCTAGAGCTCCAGCAGAATAAAGCTAGAGTTAAAGAAGTCGAAGAAGGCAAAGAATTCGGCATGATGATAGAAAGCAAGATAGAGATTGCTCCGGGAGACGTCCTTGAATCGTTTGTCATCGTCTGCAGATAAATCACGAATACCACGAATCTCTCCGCCGCCCCGACCCGGGTCGGGGCGGCGGACTAATACCTCTAATATTTGTTAAAATATGCATCGTCAAGAAAAATTAAAAAATTATTTAATGGAGTTAACTGCTAAATTCTTAGAAAAAGAATCGGGTCAAGACGCTCTCGTTACTGTCACTAATTGCAATGTTTCCCCCAAATTCAATAGGGCGGATATTTTCATTACCGTATTACCAAAAGATAAAGAAGGGGAGGTCATGCAAATGCTGGAAAAAAAATTAGGTCAGTTGAGAAAATATATATCAGAAAACTTAAAAACTAAAAGTGTTCCTGTTCTTAAAATAGAGATTGATCTTGGAGAAAAAAACCGCCAAAGGATTGAAGAATTGTTGAGTAGTGCCCGGGGCGAGACTCGAACTCGCATGCCTTACGGCAATCGATCTTAAGTCGATCGCGGCTACCAATTACGCCACCCGGGCTAAATAAATATTTTAATTCAAGCACTGAGGCCCAGGCCGGATTTGAACCGGCGAATCGCGGTTTTGCAGACCGCTGTGTTAGACCACTTCACCACTGGGCCTTTTTAACATAAAGTATTTTTGAAATATATCATACTTTCGCCTTAAAAATAAATCTCTAGAAGAATCTTGATACATAAACTTAAATAATTTAACGCTATCAGCTGTCGCAAACCTCAGCTGAAAGGACCTGTGACTAAGATAAACCTTTGTTTGCTTAATCTGTAAATTATTCCGCAGAGCCTTTAAAAGACCCTCAAGAAATTTCTTACTCCCGCTTGTAAAAATAACAGATAATTTTCTTAGTATCAATTTTTGTGTTTTTCCCGGGGATCTATATAAATATATGCAACCGTCACCATCAAAATAACCAAGAATGAACGGATTCAGATATTTCTTAGGCACTTTTGGAAATATAACAGTCAAAGATTTGTTAGGAAAAATCCCATGGTGTAAAAGAGAATTATATATTTCCCTGTCACCTATTCGTAATACATATTGATTCCGTCTCTTTTGCCAAGCAAATTTCATTTTATAAATTTTATGCCCAGAAGACAACCATGACCTAATCTTTTTAATCGTCTTTTCATCTATACTAGAAATAGAAAGATAGCTTCCTCGATTTGACTCATGAATGCTTCCGTCCGCATATATGTAGCCAAGAACATAAGCCATTTTGGGACTCCACTTATAGAAAAACTTTTCATTAACTTTATATTTTATACCCATGCATCTATTATAAGTGGTAATGATATATATTGCAAATATAAAGTTGCTTAGCGATTAAATACTTATAGTTTGAGAAAAAAACAAAAAATGATATATTAAAAAACATGCGCCCATAGCTCAGTTGGTAGAGCGGCTCCCTCTTAAGGAGATGGTCGGGGGTTCGAATCCCTCTGGGCGCACAAGTGCACACACGTGAAGCAATTGTTTGCTTCACGTGAGGGATTCGAACAGCGGAGCCATGTTTTTGCACCAGCAAAAACAGGCGAGCTGGTGCCCAGACCAAAATTTTCGACGGAAAATTTTGAGTCGCGGGCGAATTCCCTCTGGGCGCACTTTGCCGGGGTGGATGAAAAATGAACTGCTTCATTTTTCATCCGAGGGAGGTCGACACACCGGCATTGGTCCCGCTTTGCGGGATCAAAAATATGAAATATATTTTTGAAAATGCCGGGGTGGCGTAATTGGTAGCCGCGCTAGTTTTAGGAACTAGTGGAGTAATCCATGCGAGTTCGAGTCTCGCCCCCGGCACAAAAAAACAGAAGACCCGCAGAAGCCTTGCTTTTTTTTATTTTTAATGTAGATTGTGAGCAAATCTGATCATTAACTTTTTAAAAAAGGAGGTTTTATGAAAATAGCGAATCTTGAGGAAAAGCTCTTTTGGGGCAAAATTTTCTTTTTTATTGCCTCAATATTTTTTCCAATTATCATTCTAACTTTCTCTTACCAGTCCCTAACCGGCATAATTATATTCCTGATGTATTGCGGCTTTGCCATCTTATTCAGTTGGACAAATCCGAATGCTAACACCGGCTTTGTTCATGCGAAACCAAGCGAGGTTATGATTATTGAATGCTGGGGCTGGATTCTCTTTGCCATGCGAGGCGGACCCGTGTTTCTTTGGCCGTTCATTTTTCGAGCCGTTAAATTTGATGCCAGCTTGACTGATCGCAGTAAAGAGATGAGCGCCATCACTTCGGTCCGTTCAGCAAAAGACAAAGGGAGTGTTTTTGAATACTTGATTGTCAGCGGGCTGATGGTTTGGTGGCAAATGTGTCCGGACGGGACCGATGGGCTAACCGGCTCTGTCATCGCTCGCAAAAAATGCGGGAGCTTGGATGGGGCTTATGCGCAAACGGAGCTCCAAACACAGCGGACCTTGAATTACAAGGTCTCAGAAATAACCATGCAAGAATTGATCACGGACTGGAAAAATTTTGATCGGGCCTTAACCAGAAGTGTTTGGGGATTTACCGGGCAAAATGACAAGAACTCCGATATTTACGTTGGGGTTAAAACTCTTAACGTCACCGTCAAGGACCCCTTGCCTAAAGAATTCAGAAACAAACTGACTAAATTGGCCGAAGAGAAGGCGGAAGAGGATGTTGTCGTGCAGGTGGCTAAAAGACAAGCTAAAACTCTCGTCATTGGCAAAGAAGCGGAAGCCGCGGGAGTCAAATTGGTCGGCCTTTCGGAAGTAGAGGTTGAAAAAGCGCGCAAGGTCTACCAGGTCATGGTGGCAGCAGAAGGTAAGGAGGCGACATACAAGCTCCTCGGTTTAAAAGAAGGCGATCGCGAAGCGGCCCTGATGATTGAAGCGCTAGAGCAAGCGCCGGCAATTTTGGGAGACAAGCTCCAAGCAGCCGTTATTGGCGGAGAAGGCGGGCTTATCAATGAAGTTTTGCGCGCCATCACGGCCGTCAAAACTCTCGGCAATGCCGGGATTGGAGGAGTTAAAGCGTAAAGAGTAAAGTAAGAACGCAAAATGTGCAACAAAGATGTTGCACATTTTTTTTATTTGATGGTAAAGGCGACTCCTTACACTTTAGGGGAAGGTGTTGCCTTGACCATCATATTATTAATTGTGGTCAAGGGGAGGTCTTGCCCTAAAGAGCAAGGCCTCCCCTTGACCTCCGGAAACACTTTACTCTTTACTTTTTACTCCTTGCTAATTACTTCGCCCCGATTGTGGTCATGATCAGATTCATTATCCCAAAAACTGAAACCATGATAACGATTCCGATTATCCCCCAGATCATATGCTTTGCCCCCTTCTTGCGGGCTTCTGGGTTGCCGGCATTCATAACATAAACCGCCACGCCATAGAGAAAATAAGCCACGCCGGCAACGATCAAAAAGTAAATTATCGGATTGATAATCTCCGCATTTATCGCCTCAACTAGACTATCAATATCAGCATGAGCAATTTTAGGAAGCCAAAGCATTAGACTAGATTAAAGATTAAAGCAAAACCAGAAACATTGTCACAATTTAGAATCCGGGACAAGTCCAAACTTGAGTAATTGGATCGCAAACTTGTTGGCTCTGTATCAATGTAACCGGATTAGTACAAATTCCTGGGCTACCAGGACATAGGGTCTTTTCAAGACCGAATGTATTTTGTAATAACTTAACTAAACCCCAAACAGCGAACATGACAAAAAGACCAATAATTCCATATATCATGTTATTTCTGGCCTCTCCTTTTGCCTTTTCTTCTTTGGCTGTTATATACTTAACAACGCCAACTAAAAAGAAAAGAAAGGCCAAGGCAATAATAATCAGTACAATCGTATTGATTATATTAAGAATAGTAACACCAACACCGCCAAGAGTTTGCTGCGCGGCGGCGAGAAGAGGCAATAATGCCCCGGCCCCTACACCTGTAAAACCAATAATCTTTTTTAACATAAAATTTGTATCTAAAAAATTAATTTAATAATAAAGACCTAATAATTTCTAATAAACACATAATACCATAAAAAAGCTTTGAAAAACAGCAACTGTGGAAAACCATGGATAGCCGCCCCTACCCTAGCTACCAGCTACTAGCTACCAGCTACTACTCTGGAAGTTCCGGAAATGACGGTGGTTCTGGCGGGAGATTGCTTAAGTTAAAGGTTGCCGTAAAAATCTTCACTATGCCCCAAATTGAAACCATGACGAAAAGAGCGATCCCGCCGTAAATCATAAACTTTACACCTTCTTTTCTCTTGGCCGCGTCCCCGCCGCGCATGACATACAAGGCGACTCCGTACAGAAAGGCCGCGAATACGAGGGCCCAAACTAAAGTTACTATCGGACCGGTAATAAGGTCGGTGACATCTAGGATAAGACAACGCAATGTTTTTTTGTTTGGATCATCGCATGGGGGTATGGTGGAATGGAGAGCCAAAGTAACGAGCGGCGCGCTTACGAGAAGAAGCAAAAGAAAAGTAAAAATATATTTTTTGAATTTCATATTTAAATTCTATTACTGACCATCATTATATCTGAACTAACTTATATTCTTAATAATAGCCGACCCCTGGCTTTTTTGCAATTTTTGGATCGTCTGGCCGATGGCCGAAGCGAGGACCCAGGCGCCGAGAACAATCGCCGCGCCGATCAAAACGGCCATGAAGGCCTTCTTGGCCTTAGTAAGTTCTTCCGGCTTGCCTTGAGCCTGCACGAAGCGAAAGCCCGAATAAATTATAAAGATGGCAATGACCGGAATGCCGATCTTCCAGATAATGTCAAAAATCTTCTTCACAAAATCAAGAATATTTTCCACCTTGATCGGATTATCTAATTTACCGGAGTCAGTAGTGGTGGTAATTGTGCCACCGACAACGCAGTCTCCATTAACAATGGTACCGCTAATGGTACCGCTAACGCATTCTTCTCCTTCTTCTTGAGCCAAAATATAATTTGGTGTCGCCAGAATAATAGCCATAGCAACGATCAATAAAAACAGCTTTAAAAAATTGATTTTCATATGTAAATTATACAGCAAATTAAGGCTTAAAGTAACACTTGACAGATAGCTATTTTTTATGCTATTATTTGACGGTAAATTTGTAATATTAACAACAAAATAAACCTAAAAAATTATGAAAGAATTGATACCAATAGGGATCGTACTTCTGTACGACATTTTGATTGCCATGGCAGTAATCACCCTAAGAAATATTAAATGGAGAAAAGAAGGTCCAAATCCGGAACTGGATCGAGTGATTGCCTTTATTGCAATTCACTTAACTTTCCTACTTGGGATTTACACGGTAAGTCGAACCGGCTACATTGCCTGGTTCGATAATCATGTTCACGGGGGAAATCCGGATACGTTCCGGACAAGCTTCTGGATACTAAACATGGTTGTATTCCCCATGTTTATCTGGCTGAAGGAAAAAGCAGACCCGTTGATTAACTGGAAATTACTGCGCAATATCGCGGCTATCTGCTGGTTAGTCCCGATGGTTTTGCTTTTCTTCTTCCCCACCATTGGCTGTAATAATTCGGGTGATGATACCGTAGATGAGAATGAGTATTCAATTGTTCAGCCGGTCGGCTTCCCTAAGGACATAAGATTGGGACCAAATGAAGAAATAGATATAGTTCCAGTTGGAGGTTTCTGTTACAGAGGAAAGCCTGATGAAGGCAACCTGGCCATAAATGAAATAATAAATAGCCAGAAATTCCACCTAAAGGCCGGACCAAATGGAGTTCATCTCAAACTGGCAGCCGTTTGCAAAGGGAATTACCATGACCCAAATTTGTGTCCCCAAATTATACCGCCTACTACAATCCAAGTTGAAAAGTAATGTAGGGGTGGTCAAGGCGAAGCCTTGACCAAAACCATGATGGCGTTCGTTATTGTTATAACGAACGCCATTTTTATTTCCATGATCTAATTATGCCTAAAATAGATAATTATAAATTATAAAATTAAACCCGCTTGTCCACTAACTAAGACGATCGTTCAAATTAGGAGACATTTTTCAAGTGCCAAAGGGGAGTCCTTTGTAGCCAAAGGACTCCCCTTTGGCATACTACATTTCGCTCGTCAAAATAAAAATCCTCCGACCTGGGCCGGAGGGGTTTTGGGAACTTTGGGAACTTTACTTTTTAACAGTATCCTTCTTATCCGTCTCAACAGAATCTGTTTTCTTGTTTTCCGCAGGCGGCTCCTCTGCCGGCCTTACGAAAGGTTTTAACTTCTCCCTAAGGTACGGATTGTAAACTTTGCTCGGAAGCGAATCGGAGTTGGCCCCGGCCCTCTCGGCAATGTCGCGAAGAATTTCGTCCAATACTTCAATCTGCGAGTTTTGGATTGAGTCCTGGCGGGCGCTCTTATCTACGGCGGCACTGATGCTGCTTAACTCGTTGCTGTTCGCAACCACTCTGTCTCTGTCCGCGAATTGCGAATAAGAAACAAAGATACCAAGCACGACTAAGAGAACAAGATTGACTACGGAAACCCAGCTAATGCCAGGCGCAGGCATTTCTGCCTTCATGACGCCCTTAAACTGGCTGACAAAAGTGTCATTCCAGATTTTCTTCAGTTCCGCGATTCTGCCTTCAAACCAGTTTTCCATGCTCTTCTGGAAAGTTTCCTTGGCGGTTCCATGCCTCTGTAGGGCGCTTTCCAGTTCTGCTGCCGTCACGCCTCCCTCTTTGCTTTTTACTACGGCTTCAAGGGCTTCAGTGATTTTCCTTTCAAATTCATCCAGCACACTTTTCACCGCTTCGCTGACTTCAGCCGCATTGGGGCCGGTGATGGTTACATTTTTACCATCTCCGGAAGAAAGGGCGACAATTAGACGCTGTATTTCATCCTTCATTTCGGATTTCTTCAAACCAGAACACTGGCTGCCACTCACGGCCTGAAGAATGTCTGCGATTTTGTCATCCAGTTCCTCTAACTTGTCGGGAACCAGCTGAAATTTTTCCGCAAGCAAATCCCTGACCTTTTTCAATTCTTCTTCCAGATTTGCCTTGGTCGCATATTGAGCCGGGTTACCGGGCAGATGCGGCACATACTTCTCCGGGTCCCATTCTTCAGGAAAAGAACCTTCTTCCAGAAAGTAGTTCTTGCAGTTCGTTTCTTCGGCGCATCTTTCGGCAACAGAATAGGATAGGCCCGAAGTTGCGTCACTTCCCGAAATGGATTTCAATTTTTTCAATATTATGAAGCCCAAGTTAGTGAATGCTTTCTGACGAACGGCAATCACATTGGGTCCTCTTCGGAAATTATCAATCTCGTGGAAATGACTTAGCAGAAGGTCAAGCGATGACTCCCTGGCAAGCCCGGCAATTAAATCTGCCGTTTGTCCATTTAATTGATTTTTATCACAAGTTTTCAACTCGCTTATTTGGCGTCCGATGGATTTCGGATTCAAGTGACTGTTCCCTTTGTTTTTTCGGGTCTTTTTTGAGCCCTTCTTTGGTGCATTTGCCATAACTGTATTGTTTTAGTAAAAGTTAGTTAATATTCAATTTGTAATGAAATTAATTGGCTAAATGTTATCACTTTATATTCTATATGTCAACAGTTGACTTTTATCTTTAAATAATGTATTATTTGCCAGTAATTTTCTTTGTAAAAATCAAATATAAACTTAAAAACACACGATTATGGAAAACTTAATTTTCTTCGCAGGCCTAGCCCTTATGATACTGGGGTTGACCTTAGTTGCCTTCAAAGAAAGAGGCGCAAAAATTACCGGATTGATTTCTATTTTTATTGGTTCGGGTATTGTAATCACTCACCTTTCAGACATGGGGGGTTTGAGTATTTTCGTAGAAGAACACCGAGTTCTTCTGAAAGGCCTGCTGATGGTTGTCGCGTCAACTGCGCTTATAATCTCTGCATTCAACCTCTATCGCATATTTGTGCCGCGTGAGGGGCAGGCGAACCATTTCCTTGAGGAAGCAATAATCGGGACATTGCACGCGAATTATTTTGCCACACTCTTTTTCATAGACAAATATGTAAAGAGTGTCGGCGAAGACCGCGAGAAGGGTAAAAAGATTTTCCATGAGTTCCTCTACGGACTCGTTGGGGCGTCTTTCATTCTCTTAACCATTCTGCTTCCTTTGGCCATGGCCGGAGGACTGTACGTAACCCAATACTTCCAATTTAAATTATTCGGTCTCAATGTCATGGAGGTCATTACTTACCTCGTGACAATCGGGATCGGGTGCTTCGTAGTATTGTATTGGATTAATGCAGTGCTAAATCACAGACATCAAGTCCGGCCCGGACACGATATGCTCGTCTACTGCCGGACCAAATTGATGTTCATTAAAGGTCCAACGGAAGGAGATATTCTTGCTCCAGGCGGATTCTGCAAAGTCATTCAAATGAAAAAATACCTTTCAATTGAATGCTCTGCGAAGGGTCTGACTTGTGTGGGAGAAGAGAGGCGAATGAGGGCGAAAGCTAAAATGACCGCTCGCATAAAAATTAAGGACACAACTGTCGTCCTAAACAACGAGCTGTCTCTCGAGGCGCTGGAGGAAGATATCATAATAATAATGCGGTCTTGCTATCTTGCCGAGATAGGCAAGATAACTGGCGAAGTAGCGGTTCGCGACAAAGATAAGTTAGACCAGGATATTAAAAAAGCTCTGGCTGCTGAACTCTTAATTCGCGGAGGCGGAAATTTGGAACTGGAGGAACTCCTGATCCAAAAAGTAGGCCTTAGACCATCAGAACTGATGGCCGCCTAAGCCAATCCAAAGGATTGGCCGGCCAAAAAAACAATAATTGGGCCCGATCAACATCGGGCCATTTTTATTTGACAAGTAGCTATGTTTTATGCTATTATCCAGACAACAAATGTATATAAATTGAAAATAAAATAAGTTCAAAAACCTGTAAAAACCCGAAAAAAATGAAAAAAATAGCTAAAGCAGAGGAGGACTTAAAAGTCATCCAGATAAGAAAAAAGGCGGTGCAAGAGTTAATTGAGCCGCTGGAAGACATAGGAGATGATTTAGGGACACGGGAAACAAAAACGCCCCTGGAAATTTTTGATCACATTTGGGATAAAATTTTTCCAAAGCCGGTTCAGAAAATGGGTGTGTTACCCATTATCTTCTTTCTGGCCCTCGCCTTTCTTTGCGGGTCAGCAATTTATTTTTCGGACGAAGTCGTAAGGCCTCCGAAAAAAGAGAAGAGGAAAAGTGAGAGCAAGGTCATATATGTCCCGACCTCCCTGCCACAACCAGAGCCGCAAAGAAATGGCAACGGCAGCAGACAACGGCGCGAGCAATCAAGTAGCGAGGTTGAATTAACAGTCAGCATTGTCGTTGACACCTTAACATTCATCGCTCACCCGCTGGATGAAGATGGGTTCGCCCTCTACGCAGACAATATCTGCACGCCAACCGACAAGGCAAACGGGGCAATATTCTTTGCCATAGATGAGGCAGAAGATAGCGTCTGGATCTCCCTTGATGATAGGGAGTATGAGGCATACAAATTGCCTCTCCGTCCCACTGCCGAAGAAATAAAAATCGGTGAAGTGGCGAAGGATTTGCCTAAGGGTCCCCGCATCGGCGAAGCTGTCTGCCACAACTTTGTGTCTTATTATACAGATAAGCCAACAACTTTTTTCGTAATTTTTTTCAAGGAGAAAAAAATAAAGAAAAAAGTGGCGGTATAGCTGTGGGCTAACATATGATATGGTCCGGCGCATCTTACATGCGTCCGGGCCATTTTTATGTTAAGGTCATGATTTTTGAACATTGAGTTCAAAAATCATGATGCCCACTACCTGCCCGCCAATGCCAGAGCGATTAGGGTGGTTATAAAGATAAAGTAATCAATTTTACAATAATCTTTATTACCAAGTAATCAGCATTCAGGCGATGGCAGGCGGGCGAATGCGCTCATGCGAATAAAAGAAAGAATAGTTACTTCCTACTGTTGTACTTCTGTCCGGGGAAAATTTTCTTTTTGGGGGTGTCTCGCAGGCCGACGGGCCGACCTGCCCGCCGAAGCCTCGGCGCAGGCGGGGAGGCAGCGCTCCGCGAGCACGCGGAGACAGCGACCCCAAAAAAGAGAATTTTCCAGAGGACAGCAGTAGCTTGCGGAGCATTTGCTTTTTATAAATTTATATGTAGATTATGAGTAACATAGTTTTTTAATAATCCTTACTTAAAAATGGAGGTTTTATGCAAATAAGTGAAATTGTAGTCATCAGTGTGACCGCTTTTTTCTTTCTTTTTCTTTTGGTTAAGCCGCATCTTTCTAAAGTCGGCTTCAATCCAATCGAGGGGGTAAAAAGTTCAAGCGGCTTTGATCTCTTCATGAGATACCTTTCAGCCATCGTGGCCTTCTCTTGGTATCCAATTATCTTTTTCTATTTCTACTACATTTGGAAAAGTTGGATCTGGATACCCATTGCCGAAGGGTCCTTCAGGTGGCTAATTCTTGTCATATTGGGAATACTTTTTGCCGGCTGGGCCATCAATGAGTTTAACAGAGCCGAATGGAAAAGGATGAAATGGAGCTTGATTTGGATGGTCTCTATTCTAATGATTTCAGAAGTGGTCAGATATCATGTAACAAAAGATGATCCGCCGCCGACAGACGACCAAGTCAACTCAAATCTAGTTTTTATCAAACCGGCAGAAGTCGTAAAGCAAGAGACTCAAGTAAAATCAGAGCCCACTCCTCAAAAAAAAGAAAAGCCAAAGCCAAAAGTTGTCGAGGTAGAAGTGCATAAAACAATCTATACAGTGCTTGCTCGAACTGAACATGTGATTATGCCCGGTAAAACAGTTATAGAACACTTGAAGCCCACGCTGCCGAAAAATGTCCATTGGCAAATAGTTAATTTCTTTGCCGAGGACAGTATTAAAACAATTTACAACTGTTTTAATTTTCCGTGGGATAAAAAGGAGGGGCCAATCGAAGGATGGTTGACTCCAGAAAAAGAGCCAACGGAGGAAGATCTTTTGTCAGGCAAGCTAGATCTGGGACATAGCCCAACATGCACGCAAGGTGCTGTATCTATAGGAATGACAAATTCATTGCGAGACAGGCCAGTCAAAGTCGTCATCCATTATTACGATGAGCCAATAGATGTAGTATCAAAGAAAAAAGTGGAAGTGAAATTTTAAGCCCTCCGACCCAAGGTCGGGGGATTTTTATTATCTGCATTACAACTAATTAACTGTGAAATATGTTCCCTAGCTTGAGCAACCATAATAAATTTTCTTTATTGGCTTATTCGTACGAATAGGTAAATAGAATTCGAATGGATAAATTGAATACGAATTTATTCGGGTTTGACGCCTTCAAGGAGAATAAATTCCTTTTTAACACCGAGGCCCGAGAGAATGGCCGAGACGATGAGCCAGGCGGCGAGCGCGATAATGAGCCCCTTGCCAACCGCTTTAAAAATTTTCCAAGCCTCGGTCCGTTTGGAAACATTATCTCCCGCAGTCATGTGAATAAAGCCGGCATAAGCGAAAAGAAGGGCGGCCAAAGGAAGCGATATATAGAAAAGCAAAAAATTAATGATGCTGGAGACAAGCTGCATGGCCTCTTTCCAACCACAGCCTGTCTCTTCCGGGCATGTCGGGACCAGAGATGCTTTTCCGCCAGGATGTTCGAAACCGGGACTTCCGGCTTTATGATAAGCGGAAGAAGCCGAAGGCAGGGCCAGAATCATTATCACTATTAAAATGAAAAATATTTTTTTCATGTTAGCGTATTGCGCTCATTTCTTTTTGAGCCTCCGAAATGCTCTGGCTCAATGTAAATCGACCTGACACAATATTATCAATCATGTTTTTGAAAATAAGATCAGTCGCTTCGGGGCTCGGATCAAGCCATGCTTTGGAAATTAAAGCCGACCGATAAAAAGTTTTGAGATAATGTGGCGAGGGCGGAATGACGGCAAGAAGATCGCGGCGCGGTGGAGGCAAGCTAAGCGCCTGGGCAAATTGGACCCCGTAAGCCGGCGCGGAGAGGGCGTTCACCGCGGCCAGGGCGGCCGGCGGATTTTTAGTATTTTTAGAAATGGCCAAGGCAGAGAGCTTGCCGAAAGTGGCCTCCGTCTTAGCCGTGCGGCTCTGCGGCAATTTGGCGACGTCAAAATTCAAATTCGGATTAGTTTCGCGCAGGGAGAAAAGCTCGCTGGCGAAACCAAAATAAACGCTTAGATTTTCTGAAATAAAGGCATTTCTGGAAGAAGAAAAAGAGCGGTTCCAAGAATAGGCCTCCTTGCTCGGATTTGAAAATTCGGTGTAGAAACGAAGGACGGCTTCCGTCACCCTGCCGGCATCACTTAAGTTGGGGATCAAATTGGCGCCGCTTAAGACAGTGACGGGGTTGCCGGACTGGAGGAACATGGCCGATATAATTTCTTTGGCATTGGTGACATTTGAATATGTGCCCAAGGCGACTCCGGCGGTATCGATCAAGCCGGGAGTAGTTTGCTTGGTCAGGATCGGAGCGAGCGTTAGGAATTCATCCCAAAATTCCGGCGGCTTGGCCACTCCGGCGCTATCAAGCAGATTGCGATTGTAATACATGACCATAGGGTCTAAAATGACCGGCAGACCTAAGATTCCCCGAGAATCCAAATATAAATCAGCCATAGAGACGAAACTGTCTCGGAAA
>MFVF01000007.1:410-660 GCA_001785965.1 Candidatus Nomurabacteria bacterium RIFCSPLOWO2_01_FULL_42_20 | reverse complement strand
AGATCTTGGGGCAAAAGCAAAAGATCGGGGCCGAGTCCGTTGGCCAGAGCCTCGATGTACTCGCGATCGAAGGCGGCCAGATTTTTCTCAACATAGCTAACGGTAATATTTTGGTTTTGTTCATTGTATTTTTGCAGGATCGGACTGACAGTGCCGGAACGAGCGAAGCCCCACATGACTAAATTGCCGGTAATTTCGAGCTTACCCGGACCGCCGCCTATCGGAATAAGGCCGGCAAAAATCATCACCC
>MFVF01000007.1:0-327 GCA_001785965.1 Candidatus Nomurabacteria bacterium RIFCSPLOWO2_01_FULL_42_20 | reverse complement strand
GATGTTCTCCTGCATCTATTTCTTTTTCAAGTTTGAAGCTGGCTTGTTCAAAGAGGCTTTGAGCCAAGTCTTTTGAGACAAGCTGTGTCGAATTGGGCCCCATGCCGCCGAAGGAATCTTTCCAATCAATAAGCAAAACCCTGCCGCCCGGTTTCAAAATTCTTTTAACTTCGCCGACTAGCCCATTTCTGTCCGGCACCTGAAATAAAACATTGGAAACAATGGCCGCGTCTATAATTCCCTCTTTGAGCTTTGTGCCGCCGGAAGTTTCAATGTCGCCCCAAATAAATTCTATATTTGAAATGTGAGCTTTGGTTGCATCACTTT
>MFVF01000006.1 GCA_001785965.1 Candidatus Nomurabacteria bacterium RIFCSPLOWO2_01_FULL_42_20 | reverse complement strand
CGGTTTGGATGTGGTATTTGAGTTTTTTAACCCTTTCTTCCCCGCCTGTGCCGAGGCTTCGGCGGGCAGGTCGACGGTCAAAAATTGGCCAACCTATTAGACTTGGGTATGAAATTTGATAAATTGTTTCAGTCATGATAGTCGGCCTTTATGCTGGCAAAACTGTTTTTAGTGATGATAATGTGGTCAAG
The DNA here is from genome assembly GCA_001785965.1 of Candidatus Nomurabacteria bacterium RIFCSPLOWO2_01_FULL_42_20. Classification (GTDB taxonomy): domain Bacteria; phylum Patescibacteriota; class Minisyncoccia; order Phycocordibacterales; family CAZVEC01; genus 2-01-FULL-42-20. The sequence goes on along the minus strand of MFVF01000006.1, from coordinate 14,651 downwards.
AAGCTCAACGCCTAAAATTTTACCGGTTTCAATTAGCTGTTTGGTAACCAAAATGTCGTCTGTGCTCGGCTTGGTGCTGCCCGAAGGGTGGTTATGGGCGAGAATAACTGCCGTCGCTGAATATTCTAAAGCCGGCTTGAAGACTTCTCTCGGATGAACAATGTTTGAGGTAAGAGTGCCGATAGAAATAACTTCATCGTGAATGACCTTGTACCGGCTGTTTAAGTAGATGCCGCGAAGGTGTTCTTTCGGTAGATCGCGCATATCTTTGAGATAGTTGTAAACTTCTTTGGCTGTACGGATTGTCGCGCTTGTTTTGTTTTCTTTTTGAAAAAATCTCTTGCCTAAGGCGAAACAGGCGACAATCTGACAGGCCTTTATGAGCGGAATACCAAGTTCTTTTTCTAAGACTTTCGGATTAGTTTGATTGATCAAGTTTTTGTCGCCGTATTCCTTGAAAATTCGAGAAACCATGTTCATTACGTCTTCCTTTTTTGTTCCAACATTCAGAATAATGGCCAGCAGTTCATTGGAAGAAAGGGGCTCCGGTCCGAATTTAATCAGCTTTTCCCGAGGCTTGTCTTCCGTGCTCATATCTCTGACCCGCAAGACATACTGTCGTTCAGGGTTGTCTAAAACCAGATCATTATCCTGTAAAGTGTAATTTTTAACAAAGGCTTTCATGTTATAATTGTAACACAAATGGAAATAATATCTATAATAATATTTGTCTTAATATTTGTCCTGCTTTTGGCGATTCTTCTTGCAACGGCGATTTTTTTGGTTTCTACAGTTGAGATGATTTTTATCGCCAAAGTTCCTTTTGTGCCAGTGCCGAAGATGGTTTTGCCTGAAATTATCGAGGCGCTCAAACTCGCAGACAGAAGCATTCTGTACGATTTGGGCTGTGGTGATGCCCGGGTCTTGGTAGAAGCAGCTAGGGTAAGTAAATACAGTAAATTAAGCGAGGACAGTAAATCAAGTAAAGTAAGGTTTATTGGTATTGAAAAAGTTGCTTTGCCTTTATTTCTTGCTAAGTTTAGAATTTGGCGAAGTGGTAATTCTAGCAACATTTTATTAAAAAATAAAAATCTTTTCAAAGAAGATTTAAGCCAAGCCACTCACATTTTCACTTATCTTCTACCAAAGGCCATGGACGACCTTTTGCCGAAGCTCGAGAGGGAACTCAAACCGGGGACTCGCTTGATCTCCTGCGATTTTAAATTCTCCAACAAAGAGCCAACAGAAATTATTGACCTAAAAAGAAATAAAAAACTCGGCAGTTTTCTGTATATTTACGAATTTTAATTCTGCCAAAGCCTTGCTTTGGCAGAATGATCTTCCTGATTTTATATTTTATAGATGCCTGGAATTTTTTCTTTTATTTTTTCAGCATGGCCAGCCTCATGAGATAATCCATTATAGGTATAATTAAAAATTATACCTACTGATATTGGTTGGCCATCTATCCATTTACCAACCTTACTTGAATAGCCCCACTGTTTTTCTGAAAGACCTTGTAATTTTTCTAACAATTTCTCAAATGACAGATGCCATTCTTTAATTACTTCCTTACTGTCAATGTTTTTCCTTTTCATTACTGCTCTTTCGTTAAATTTATCAGTACCTTTTTTACTACTATACAAATCTTGCCATGTTGGTTTATCATTTAAAATATTATCTATTTCCTTAAAGTATTCTAAATTCCAATCTACCAAATGAGAGATTATATCTTTTGGTGTCCATAAATTAGTGACTAAAGAATTTTTTATCTGTTCTTGAGATAACATTTCAAGGGTTTTAGTCATCGACTGATGAGCAGATGTGAGAGATTTAATTACTGAGTCTTTATCAGAAATTTTTTGTATTTTCATGGATTCTTATTATAACATAAAATTCTAACTCTCTATTTTGCGCCAAAGCCTTGCTTTGGCAAACTAGATTTTGATATAATGACTCACATGTCTATGCGCGAAGTTCCACTTGTTAGTGGTGAATATTATCATATATTTAGCAGGGGAAATAGTAAGCAGAAAATTTTTCTCGATGACGAAGATAGAGAGCGCTTTTTAAAGCTTTTATATCTTTGTAATTCTAAGGGAAGTATTAATTTTAGAGAAGATATTGTCAGGGCAAAAATTAATGCGTGGGATTTTGATAAGGGGGAATCTATAGTTTTTATCGGTGCATGGGTTCTTATGTCGAATCATTTTCATTTATACATAACAACAAATGCCAAAGCAAGGCTTCCGCAAGATAATGCTATCACTGTGTTTATGCAAAAAGTTTTAACTGCTTATTCTAAATATTTTAATGCAAAATATCATAGAACAGGTTCTCTTTTCGAAGGGAAATTCAAATCTGTGCACATAAATAAAGAAAGTCAGGCAAGATATCTTTTTTCATACATTCATTTGAATCCGTTGAAATTAATTGATCCAAAATGGAAAGAAAGGGGAATTATGAACAAAAGAAAAGCAATAAATTTTTTGGAGTCTTACCAATGGAGCAGTTATTTTGATTACCTGATGATTTTAAGGAAAGAAAATAAGATCATAAACAGGGATAAGTTTTTAAATTATTTTCAAACCAAGAAATCTTTTCAGCAAGATATTTTCGATTGGATAAAAATTGAGAAATAGTCGTTGCCAAAGTTGCCAAAGCCTTGCTTTGGCAACTGCTTTGGCAACTTAGTTAGTGTGATTTGAGTTGTTTAGGTTTCGGATAATTAAAATACTTAAGAGCATAATTATTCCCAAAGTTAGGAATATGTATTTGAAGGGGAAGAGAATAAAGAAGACAGTTGCTAAAAGAGGGGCGATGACATAGGAGAGAGGAAAAGTGTTTCGAAAAAAGCTGATAATGTCAGAGTCAAGCGCGCCGACTTTTCTGAAAAAATAACTCTCGGTCATAATTTCAATAGTGGCGGCGCCGACGCGGGTCATGAACAAAATAGCGGCTATGACGGCAAGCGTCGGATTGCCGATAAAACTAATTAAAACCGTGGCAATTCCAGTCACTAAAAATCCGCCAATTAAAAGTTTTCTTTCGCCAATTTTGTCTGACAGCCGTCCAAGGGGATATTCTATCAGCACAAACGGCAAGAGCATGATCATAAAAATTACCCCGATTTTATCCCAGCTAAATCCGAGGTACTGATTTAAATAAATTGGCATGTAGATAACCATCCAGGCATAAAAAAATTGCAGCATAAAATTAGCTAGGTATATTTTTCTAATATCTTTGTTGACAATCATTTTTTTGATGGTTTCAGTAAGCGGAATGCGCCGATAAGAGAGGTCTTTTAGTTTTCTAATTGGCCCCAGAATAAAAATGAAAGCGATAAACAAGAATGCCGCCGCCAAGAGGTACATCTCCGAGTAGCCGAAATATTTTATCACCAAGCCGCTAGCGAGCGGCGCGAAAACCCAGCCTAAATTAATGGCGGTCAGCAAAATACCGCGAGTCTTTCCGGTTGTCTCATCGCGGGTATAACTTTCGGCAAATATATCGCGGGAAAAAACAATCAGATAATTAGTCAGTAAGTATAGAATAAAGAAAAATATGACCCAAGGCGCAGTCTGGCTCTCAAAAAGTCCAAATAAAGAGACTAAAGAAATTGAAACTAAACTAAAAAGTATTTTATGGTTGCAATAGACCGCTAGAATCCTTGGTATATAAAAAAGACCTATGATTGCGAGCACCGCAGAAAGGGTAAAGATTAGGCCGACTGTTTTTATCGAGACAAAGTTGGCGAGAAATGTCGAGTTGACATAGGCCGTAAAGGCAAATTGGATAGACAGAAAAAACGTCAGAAAATATATGGATTTGAGAGGTTTCATGAATAGTAAATTAAGTAAATTAAGTAAATTAAGTAAATTAAGTTGGTTAACAGCTTAATTTACTTGCCTCGCTTGATTTACTTCTTAGACTGAAATAATAACCGGAATCACCAGCGGTCTTTTGTTGGTTTTTTGGAAGAGGAAGCGCGAGACATTATCTGTTACGGCCGACCTTATGTATTCAAAATCAATTTGCATGGGCCCTCTTCCGGTGCCTATTTCTTTCTCTATTGTTTTCTTAATGATGTCGCGGGATTCATGCAGAAGTTCTTGCGATTCTTTCAGATAGACAAAGCCGCGGGAAATAAGGTCGGGCGACTTTTTCAATCGGCCGGTGCGGGAATCAACAGCGGCGATGATGACGAACATGCCGTCTTGAGCAAGCGCTTGCCGGTCGCGAATGACGACTTCTTGAGTGTCGCCAATGGAAAAACCGTCCACCATGACGACATTCGACGGCGCTTTCTCTTTGCGCATCCGAATTTTTAAATTTTTTAAACCTCCACTTGCCCCGTGATCGCCCTGCGATTTTACGGGGTCATATATTTCAATAATGGATCCGTTGTCAGGCACCACGACGTTTTCCGGAGGCACGCCGAGAGTAATTGCCATATCTGCATGCTGGCGGAGCATGTAGTGATGTCCGTGAATGGGCATGAAGAATCGGTATTTAATCTGGCTGTGAATCCACTTCAGTTCTTCCTTATTGCCATGGCCGGAGGCGTGAATGTCCGAATCAAGGTAGGTGATTATCTTTGCCGGCGAACGGTAGAGATTATCTTTAAGTTTTGAGATTGATACATCATTGCCCGGGATGATCGAAGAAGAAAGCAGAACCGTGTCGCCTTGGACGAGCGTGATGAAGCGATGAACTTTGTTGCCGATGCGGTCGAAAACGGAATACTCTTCGCCTTGAGCGCCGGTGGCAATAATTAAAATTTTGTTCGGCGGATGATCTTTCATTTCTTCAATAGGAATTAGGTTTTTTGTTTTGATCAAACCAAGCTTCCTGGCGATTTCCGTATTGGTTTTCATTGACCGGCCGTCGATGATGACTTTCCGGCCGTATTTTTCGGCAAGGCCGATGATGGCGACCACTCTTTCTACTTGCGAAGCGAAAGTGCCGATGATGATGCGGGCGGGGGCTCCAGTGATGATACGCTCCAGAGTTTTGACAACTGTTTGTTCGGAGAGGGAAAATCCGGGCTTTTCAATCGAGGTTGAATCCATTGTCAGCATGAGCATTTCTTTGCCGGCAAATCTCTTGTATTGCTCGACTTCTTCTTCTGTCGGCACGCCGGCAATGTTATCAACGCGCACGTCTTCGATAAAAGCTATTTCTCCAAGCGGCGTTCCAATAACAAGACCCATTGAGTCCGGAATAGTATGAGAAATGGCAAAGGTTTTAACTAAGAAATTTTCACTGATCTTAATCTCCTCGTTCGGCTTCACTATATTCATATTTATCTTAGGCGAAGACACAAATTCCTCCTGCCGCTTTAGTATCATCATGGCTCCGAATTCCCGCGAGTAAATCGGAGGATTGCCTATGTGCTCCATGACGTGGGGAATCGCGCCGATGTGATCGTAGTGGCCGTGAGTGATAAAGATGCCTCTTATTTTCGCTTTTCTTTCCTGCAAATATTTTGTGTTTGGAATCATGTAATCGATGCCCGGCGTATCCCTCTTGCTAAATTCAAAACCGGCATCGACAATAATAATGTCGCCGCCGTATTCCAAGGCAGTCATATTCTGGCCGACCTGCTCGACTCCTCCTATGGGAATAATGCGAAGTATGCCCGCCTCGATTGGAGGAATTTCTGAAGAACCTCGACGAGGCATGATATGACCACCTCTTCTGCCCCCTTTGCGGGCAAATGGCGGCCGGCGATTAGACTTTGTAGACCTACTGATAAATTTATTCATATTTATTTTTCTTTACCCCCACACCTATTATGGCATTATTCTGCTTTTGCAATGTTTTGGCTAATTATTTAAAAATTTCTATCTTAAATATTTCTCCAGAGGAAACATGGGTGGCAGAATAAAAGCTATGCCATAATAGGTGTGGGGGTTTATTTTGAAGCGGAGAAGACTTTCCAGATAGAGTCTGTTTTCAGGTACCAATTGCTGATACCCAGGAATCTATCGGAAGCTCCTTTTAGGTTATTAATATTTAGACCTTTGGGGTTTTTTTGGCTAATGTAAATAAAATAAGGCGAGTAAACGAAGACGGCCGGCACATCTTTGCTGATTTCTTCCTGGAATTCAAGATATTTCTTGGCTCGCTCTTTTTTATCCAAGGTGACTAAAATACTTTCTAATAATTTGTCGACTTTAGCATTTGTATACAAAGCAATATTGAGTCCGGGATCGCTCCTTTGAGAAGAATGCCAAAAAGCAAACAAGTCTGATTCATGATTAATGACTTGACCGAAGAAGAGCGCGTCGTATTTGCGCGGCTGAATGACATTTTGGTTCAGGGCGCCGGTTTCAAAAACGCGCAGTTCGACTTTAGCTCCAATCTTCGCCAAGTCTTCCTGGATCATTTCGGCCGCGCGCTTCAATTCAGGAATATCGCTGGTCGAGATCGAGAATTCCAAGCGAGACACCTCTTTCTTAGGAGCGGTCTTACTTTTAGCCAGCTTCGCCTCTATTTTGGTGATTTTATCTTTTTCTCGGATACCATCCTCTCCGATTTTCCAGCCGGCTTCGTCCAAAGTTTTATTGGCCTCCTCTATGGAACCCGCTTCCAGTTTTTTGTCCGAAGCTTTAAAGGAGGCATATTCAATCAAAGAAGACGGCAGGGGACTGTCAACCGAAATTCCGTAGCCCCTCAACACCTCTTCAATAATTCTTTCTTTATTTATGGCCTCCCCGATTGCTTTTATGACCGCCTTGTCCGTGAAAAGAGGCGCCTGATTCTGGTTGAAAAAGAGCCCAAAGATTCTAGGCAAGACGGCTGTCTCGACGTGGTAGCCCGCGCTCTCCAGCCGTAGGGCATTCTCCGGCGAAATAGAACTGATTTGATCCACCTTATCTGCCAAGAGAGCTTTAACAAGCCCGTCTTCATTGTCGTAGAATTTGAAAGTTATTTTTCTCACAAAAGGTTTGCCGTCGACATAGTTTTTGAAAGCAGTCAGTTCGTAGGATCTCGGAATTCCAGATTTCTTTTTAATCTCGCTTATTTTATATGGCCCGGAACCAACTGCTTCAATATTCAAGTTGCTGAAATTCCACTGGTCCCGAGAAATATCTTTCCAAACATGATAGGGCATTATGCCCAAGGTTAGATTGTCCAGAAAGGAAGCGTAGGGTTGTTTTAAATTAAATTCGACTCTTCTCTCATCTAACTTTAGGACAGTTACGCCATCCCAATTAATCTTCTTAGGGCTTTTAATCAAATTGTCTTTGACTCGCTCGATAGTAAAAATCACGTCATCGGCTGTCACCGGCTCTTTGTCATGGAAGACAATATTTTCTTTTAAGGTGACGGTGTAGCTTAGACCGTCTTTCGATATCTCGTATCTTTCGGCCAAGTCCGCCGTCAAGCTGCCGTTTGGCTCCCGGCGCATCAGGCCGGAATAAACTAGGGCGGTCAGATCCTTGTCCGTGTCGGAAAATTGCAGAAGAGGGTTGATGAAGCGGGGAGTGCCGATGACGCCTTCCCTAATTTCTCCGCCCCAGGTTGGTATTTCCACTATAAAATTTTTATTGATTTTGGAGATTATGATAACAGTGCTAGTCAGGAGTACCAGAAAAGAAACAATAAAAACCGCATACTCTCTCTTAGAAAGAGATTTAAGAGATTTTTTCACTTCTTCTTTGTTGGGAAGATTTAATCTTCTAATAAGGTCTTGCCAAAATCTTTTCATAATTTAGTCTTGAATCTCGAATGATCTCTAATGAAGAAGTCTCTAATGATCATGAATAATTTATTCGAGATCATTCGTGATTTTAAAATTCGCGATTAATTAGCGATTTTAGATGAAGACGGCGATCAAGGCGGAGAGGGTAAAAAGAACGGCCAAAATAATTGTAAGATAAAAGAAAAACTTTTCTAAACCTCTTTTGGTATGGTAAAAACTCCCGCCGCCCCCGCCCAAAGCTCCGCCCACTTCAGCACCAGAGCGTTGTAATAAGATTGCGACTACTAAGAGAATTGATAAAACTATTTGAATCCAAGGTAATATTGCACCTAGCATTTCCATCCCGTACGAAGTAGAACGCGAACTATTCAATTCTATGTTCTACCTTGTTAATTATTAAGAATAATTTTATTTAAACAATATCCCGTATTTATCGCGCGTTTGCGACTTCGTACGGGATCCATTGAATTACTTATATCATATGCCGGCAGTCAAAGCAAGAGATTGATAACTTTGTCTCTCTGGTTTTTAAAAAGACTAAGTTTATCTTGCAATACTTGCCCTATTTAACCACTTCCCGCCCCGTACCGAGCCGAGCGCGCATTCGGCGCGAGGATCTGGTATGGGGTTTTAAGGGTCAACCCCGTCGCTCGCGAGCGACGGGGTTGACTTAGTTTTGCCTTTGAATATAATGATATAACGCCTATGGGTATAGGTTGCGCCTTGAAAATTGCATAAATTAAATGTAAGTTTTTGTTTATTCAATTAAATAACGGAACAATGTTTTTTCTTTTGTTTCGTTCGCATATAAGCGCGGATTTACGCGGATAAAAATACACGCAGATAATCGCAGATGAATTTCATCAGCGTTGATCTGTGTTAGATCAGCGTATATCAGCGTTTTTTAGTAGAGTTTGATCCTAGCTCAGGATGAACGCTGGCGGCGTGGATAAGGCATGCAAGTCGAACGGATTTTCTATTTCTCGAGATGAGATTATATCAAGTCAAAGGTCGTAGAAGATTAGTGGCAAACGAGGTAGTAACACGTGGGAACTCACCCCAAAGTCGGGCATAATTCGCCGAAAGGCGGACTAATTCCCGATGGTCTGGATGTTACACTAAGATTTTAATTTTGTTATCAGCTTTGCGAGAGTAGCTCGCTTCGCGAGGAACAGAATTCTATTGAAATCTTAGTGTAGCATCCAGTAAAGATTTTTCGCTTTGGGAGAGGCCTGCGGAGTATCAGCTAGTTGGTAGGGTAACGGCCTACCAAGGCTATGACGCTTAGGGGAGGTGAGAGCCTGACCCCCACCGATGGAACTGCGACACGGTCCATACACCTACGGGTGGCAGCAGCCGAGAATATTCGACAATGGGCGAAAGCCTGATCGAGTGACGCCGCGTGGTGGATGAAGTCCTTAGGGACGTAAACACCTTTTGTCGGGGAAGAAGTTTATTGACATTACCCGAAGAATAAGAGGCTCCTAATCTCGTGCCAGCAGGAGCGGTAATACGAGAGCCTCGAGTGTTATCCGGATTTATTGGGCGTAAAGGGTGCGTAGGTTGTCTGGTTAGTCTTTTGTTAAAGACCGCCGCCTAACGGCGGGAATGTGGAAGAAACGGCCAGACTAGAGAGTGTGAGGGGTGTACGGAACTCATGGTGTAGGGGTGAAATCCGTTGATATCATGGGGAACACCAAAAGCGAAGGCAGTACACTGGCACATTTCTGACACTGAAGCACGAAAGCGTGGGTAGCGAATGGGATTAGATACCCCAGTAGTCCACGCCCTAAACGATGATGACTCGCTCTTCGGAGTATCGACCCTCTGAGGGGCTTAGCTAACGCGTTAAGTCATCCGCCTGGGAATTACGGCCGCAAGGCTAAAACTCAAAGGAATAGACGGGGACTCGCACAAGCAGTGGATCATGTGGTTCAATTCGACGGTAAACGAAAAACCTTACCAGGGCTAGAAACCCAATCGAAGTCTCCGGGAAACCGGGGGCGTCCGCAAGGACGGTTGAGCAGGTGCTGCATGGCCGTCGTCAGCTCGTGGCTTGAGTTGTACCCTTAAGTGGGGTAACGAGCGCAACCCTTGTCGTCTGTTATAGATGTCAGGCGAGACTGCCCAGCCCTAATTTTCCGAATATATAGTTCACTTAGTGATAAATTATCACTGAGCGCACTTAATGTCTTAAATTTTTGTCTGAAAGACAAAAATTTGTAATAAGTTAGTGGGAAAATTAGGGCTGGGAGGAAGGAGAGGATGACGCCAGGTCAGCATGGCCCTAGATGCCCTGGGCTACACACATGATACAATGGTCACTACAATGGGTTGCCAAGCCGCGAGGCGGAGCTAATCCTAATAAAAGTGGCCCCAGTTCGGATTGGAGTCTGAAACTCGACTCCATGAAGTTGGAATTGCTAGTAATCGCAGGTCAGCACACTGCGGTGAATACGTTCTCGAGTCTTGTACTCGGGTCGCCATGCGATCGTGTACACTAGTTGGTGTAAATCCAGCCTCACTAATTCACAATGGTGAGAAGCGAAATACCAGATCTTTTTCCGCGAGGAGATTGATTGAAGGGGTAAAGTAGCATTTTATAGCTTGAATGCCAGTTATGGCATATATCAAAGGTCATCCTGCGAGTACATGGAGAAACCTTTTGTGAAAAAATTTGATATATGTATCGTGGCATCGAGATGTAAGAAAAATGTGTATATGGTTACCGTGGGAGATCTTTCATTATTCCTCGTGGGGTGTTCCCCTTGAGGTACGGTATATAGTAATGTATACTGGAAGATATGAAAGAAGTCAGCAGAGTTCGTAGTACCAAACGTGAAGATGCTCGGTTTAACCCCGGGCTAGCACTTCCGATTGGGAAGGAACAAATTCAAAGGAAAAAATTAGATCCTCAATATGTCGCAGGATTTATTGACGGAGAAGGATCTTTTTCAATCAGTATTGGTAAACACAAGACTTTGCGTCGAGGCTTCGAAGTCCGTCCGGAATTTGAAATAGAATTACGGAAGGATGATCAAGAAATACTCGAGCGCATACTTGTGACTATCGGAATTGGAAGAATTTATGATTGCTCATATGAGCGATATGGATGGTATCCGCATGCGAAGTATAAAATTACCAGCATTTGGGACCTGAAAGAATATTTATTTCCATTTCTTGATAAGAATCCCTTACAAGCGAAAAAGAAAAAATCCTATCTGCTTTTCAAACAAATAGTTCTGATGGTTTGTGCCAAAGAGCATTTGTCTGACGAGGGATTTAATAAAATCGTTTCCTTGCGCGAAGATTTACGCGCATTAGGAAAAAAAGCTAAAACTTTTCATGGCATGAAAAGTTCGCTCGGCCGTAAAACGGTTTAGAGCTAAAACCTTTGAAAACCGCGAGGGTGCGGGAAAACCGCTTGCCCCGTGGTGTCGAGAGTTATAGTAGTAATACTATAAAACATCAAATACCGCCCGTCACTTCAAGGGAGCCGGGAGTACCCGAAGTCTCCGCACTTTGCGCAGGAGCGCAAAGTGCGAGTAGAAAGTTTGTAAAGTTATTCCGCCGAAGGCGGATCCGCCTCTGGCGGAAATGTTATAAAGTTAATGCATTTTGTATTTACTTTATAACTTTATAACTTTATATTGGCTAGCGAGGAGCATGTGGAAGTGTAATCACTTACACAATGTCCGAGCGACGTCAATATATCGTAATCGATATAACTTTATAACTCGCACTTTGCTCACCTCGTGAGCAAAGTGCGGGGCCTAAGGTAAGCTCGGTGACAGGGAAGAAGTCGTAACAAGGCACGGGTAGCGGAAGCTGCTCGTGAATCAATACAATTAAAACGGTCTCGTTGGTATTCATATCGGCAAGACCTTTAGGTCGGTCTCGATTTATCGGGATTACAAGTTTAGCAGTTCTTACAAAATTGTTTGGCGCTTCGGAAAGACGAAGAAAATGCGAACGGAACAGAAGAAAGAATGGTGTTCTCTACGAAATACGAAATTTGTACGAAAATACGAATTTAAAAACAAAAAACTGCCAAGAAGGCAGTTTTTTGCTATACTAATTTTGTCCTGCCGTGGTGGCGGAACTGGCATACGCGTACGCTTCAGAAGCGTATCCCGCAAGGGTTGAGAGTTCAAATCTCTCCCACGGCACAAGGCAATTTTTTGCTATACTGAATTTATGGAAAAAAAGATGAAAATTTTGGCGATTGTTTTTCTGGTTGTGGCGGCGATTGGGTTTTTGGATGCGACATACCTAACCGCTCAACATTACAGCGGCAATATTCCGCCGTGCTTAATCGCCGGCTGTGAAGTTGTTCTTGTCAGTCCGCAGAGTGTTATCGCCGGCGTGCCGCTTGCGCTTTTGGGCTCGATTTATTATTTAGCACTTCTTATTTTGTCCATTGCTTATCTGGACAGTAAGAAAAAACAATTTATCCGACTGGCTGCATATCTGGCGATCGCCGGCTTCGCCGCTTCTCTTTATTTTGTCTATCTCCAACTTTTCGTGATTAAAGAAATCTGCCAGTATTGCATGCTTTCAGCCGGCACCTCTACGACTCTTTTCATCCTCGGTCTCTTTATTCTTTTTAAAAGCAAAGAAACTCAAGCTCTAAATGTCTAAAAAACTCTTGAAACAATTAGGACTTTTTATTTTACTGATTGCTATTGCTGGCGGAATTTTGCTTGCCTTGGGCAAGCTACCGGTGCAGATTGATCAGGTTGACTTTGTCGCCGAAAGTCCAAGCGAGATCAGGCGAGTCCAAATACTTGCCCCTCGTAGCCTTGGCGAAGTGGGGGAGGATTCGATCTTTAACGTTGAACTGGCGCTCTCGCCGGAGGAAAGACGGCAAGGACTGTCGGGCCACAAACCACTGAAAGACAAAGAAGGCATGTTGTTTGTCTTTGAAAAGCCGGATACTTATGGTTTTTGGATGAAAGACATGCTTTTCCCGCTTGATATATTATGGATCACTCCCACCCCCCTCCCCCTTAATAAGGGGGAGGATCAAGGAGGGGGGCCTTTGTCTATTATTCATATCGAAAGAGATGTAAAACCTGAAACTTACCCGAAAGCTTTTGCCCCGTCCGAACCGGCCTTGTATGTTTTAGAGATAAATGCCGGATTGTCCGAGAAAAATAATTTCAAAATAGGGGATTCAGTCAGATTTTTAAAATAACGAATACCGCGAATCTATCCTGCACATAACGAGTTATGTGCAGGACGAATACCACGAATAAACATAAAAAACCCCGAAAGGGGTTTTTTATGTTTTCCGCATTTAGTGGTATTGGTCCCCCGACCCGGGTCGGGGGATAGATTCGCGGTATTCGTGATTATTGATTATCTAGGAAGATTACTCGGGACCGGACCGTTGCTTTTAGCAACTTTTTTTCTTTCCAAATCAACATAGATTTTTCGGCCGAGAAATACCAGGGCGCCGATTACGATTATAAGGATAATCCATTCAGCGATAGTATTTGGCAGGATGCCGCCTTCACCGAAGATTGCAGCAGCGGCCAATTGATTTCCACGGCTGACAATATCTCCGACAACATAGCCTAAGACATCTTCTTTCTCCTTAGTTGTCGGATTAACATAGGAAGCGGTAACGGCGACTATGGCATTCTCGCGGGTCAGGGCATTTTCGTCCACTTGGCCTTGGACGTAGAGTACTCGGCCCTCGCCGGCTTTCAAGGAAACAATCTTAACGCTCAAGGAATTATCAGAGGAGCTAAAGTCTCCGTCGCTTGATTTCAAGAATTTGATTTCTCTCGGCAAAGTTACATTGATCGCAATATCTTTAATTTCTTTGTCAGAATTGTTCTTGTAATTGATGAAGTACTCAACAATTTGGCCCGGAGCGGCTTCGCTATTCTTGGTTTCGATTTCCAAAGAGAGGGCTTTGCCGGCAACGGTTGCAACTATTGCAGGACTTGCGATTGTTGAAGTTGGGCTGGAAGATACAGGTACGCTTGAGACAGTGCCGGACTTACCGGTCTTGAAGACTAAGATTTCGCCCTTAGACTGCCCGCCAGAATTTTCAGCAACTGCGCGGAAGTAATAAATGGTATCTAGAGAGAGACCGGAAACATTTGCTTTGAAAGTCAAGCTTGAGCCGGAACCAAGAGATTGCTTGGAGGTAGAATTGGCAAGACTTAAGGTTGTGCCGTATTCGAACCAAGCAGAAGTTGAAAGACCGTAGCTATTTTTTGCTTCGCCGTTCAATGTGACAGAAGTGCTGGCAACATTGGTTGTGAATTTAGTTGTTGCGATAGGGTATTGGCCGGAGTAAGTAGAGTCTGCGGGGAGGGTGGTAAAGCTGTAGATAGAGCCATCATCCGAACCGCCGTCGTTGTAACCTTGGGCGCGGAAGTAATAAGTGGTATTGGCAGAAAGTCCGGAAATTTTTTCACTGAATGAACCGGAACCTGAGCCGACATATTCATAATCAGTGTAGCTTGTGAGACTTGAAGATGAAGTTCCATAAGCGAAGCGGATATATGTGCCGTCTCCGTTCGCGTCAAAAGTTGCGTTTAAGTAAGCAGAACTTGAGGTAATTGAATCAGCTGAATCGGTGGCAATGTCAGGTTCGTCTTGAGATGGAGAATCATCATCAGTTGTGAAATTGAGAATGCTTCCTTGGACGGGAGAGCTTGAGCTCGATCCGCCGATGCCGTTATAAGCTTCAGCTCGGAAGTAATAAGTCGTGTCTTCAGCAAGACCGGAGATGCTTTGAGCGTTTGAACCGGAGCCGGTGCCGACTGATTGGTAGCTGGTGAAACTATTTAGATTAGAATAAGAAGTGCCGTAGGCAAAACGGACATATGTAGAAGCTCCATTGGCATTGTAGCTTGCATTTAAGGTAGCCGAATCTTCATCAATGCTTGAAGCAGAAGAAGTGGTGATGGAAGGAGCGGAA
>MFVF01000005.1:11328-43831 GCA_001785965.1 Candidatus Nomurabacteria bacterium RIFCSPLOWO2_01_FULL_42_20 | reverse complement strand
CACCACCATATCAGAGAAGCAAGGAACATTTTTCTTTGGTGTTGCCGAGTGAAGCGAGGCAGTGGCGGGACGATTCATTCCACGTCGGGATTTTGCTCAAAATGCGTTCGGATTTCGTCGTACAGAGGGAGCAATTTCAGATATTATTAACTGATATGATATAATTTAACTATGGAAAACGAAATTAAATGGCCAATTCAATATGGCGGCAAACAATTATCAGAAAATGAGGTAAGGAATTTTGTCGAAAAACAAAAAGCCATGTTAGCCGCATTGGAGGATATCAGGAAATTTACAGAAACAGGGGAACTCCCTGTAGTTAATGGAAAGGAGAAAACAGCTAAAGATTTATTAGTAGGATTGGATAATTGGGATAAGTATTGTGAACAAGAATTTTCTAATGAAAGAAAAAAAGAAATGCAACAAGAACTCAACGATCTTAGGGCTAAGGTTGAATCTAAACTAATTAAATAAATTAGACAATTGATCTCAAATCAGGCACACAGACACACTCCTTTTGCCGTGCTATGATGCAAGTAACATCCTCCACGATTCGGAGTAAATTATGGAAAATCTAGAAAAAGAAAAATATAAGAGTTTTTTCGAGAGCCGTCATTTTAAGCGGTTTTTAGAATATCGAAAAATAAAGGCCGAGGATATAAACTTGGCAAAAGAACTCTTTGAAATTGACAAACAAAACACTAGGGAAGGAAGCGAGGTTTCATCCATACTTCACAACTTTTTCCAATTTGCAGAAAAGAAAAGTGCGGAACGTTTAGAAAGTAAGGTTATTCAGGAAAGTTCGCAAATTAAAAAACGAATGTTTGAAATATTTCTTTATTTTACAAAAAATTATGATTGGTACACTAGCCAACATTTAAACGTTCTTCTGGAAAGTTCGGAATGGATGCAGTTAAACCGCTAAACAAGTTCTAACGCCCCCTATCCAGCGGAGCTATTTGATATACTTTTTTTAATATGTTTCGCAAGGACCGTCCTTGCGAAACATGCGAAACACTTACTTAAATAAAAAACACCCCGAATTGGGATGTTTGTGGTTAATTATTTCTTATTCTTGTAGAAAATTGAGATTATGGTCTCGGCGTCAAACATGGCGCCGGATTTTGTGGACTGAATAATTTTGACATCATTCAGTTTTAAATCCTTATTCTTTTTTAGCCATGCTTCAATTTCCTGCCGACCCTTCTCAAAATATTTGTGGTCTATCTTAAAAATTTTAACTTTTATCATAATTTTTAATTTTTAGTTTCTGTCTTATTCCCAAAAACAAACTGGTAAGCGTCTTCTTCAACATCATACGAGTCACTCATTTGCCCTGTCGCGTCAGCATTGATCATTGTCTTCAATCGAGCAACGTTATGCGATGACAAAATATTTTCACTATTTTCAATAGTGAGCAATATCAGATTAATCGATAAAGCAGATATCCATTTTTGATTATCTTTCAATCCGTCAAATAATTCTCTTGAAGGCAGACCTTTGACGTGGAAGTTTTCATTTTTATTTGAAAACTTAATATCAATTTGTTTATCGGGGTTAGAGCAGATGTATTCGAACGAAACCTTATCATTTTGTTCATTTTCAAAGGTAATAGTACCCTTAAATTGATTATCGACATCAGTCCTTGTTGCCGTAACCAAAAGGTTGATTTTTCTCATAGCCATTTAATTTTTAATTTTCGATTTATCACATTATATCACACTATAATATTTTGTAAATAGGTACTACTAGCCAAAATACCGAGGTCGAAATTAAGCAAGAACCGTTCTTGCTTAATTAAAAAACAAATATTTAATATATTGCTTTATTTTACAAAAATGATATAAAGTAGTTAGAGATAAACAACAATTAAATTTTACTAACTATGGGAATAGGAACAATAGTTTTATTCGGAGTTGCCTTTGTGATATTGTCGGTTTTAATGGTCGTGGCTGCTCGTTCTGTAACAATAGACAGGGGCGATAACGATGACCTTGAACTTTTTTTTAGCGGCTAATTCAGCCGCTTTTTTAATTACTCGGATGTTGAATTAAGCAAGAACGGTTCTTGATTAATTACAGGCTCGCGCTTGACTTTAAGTTTATCTTAAGATAAACTTCCTAATATGAAAAACATAATTGGTTTGAAAGATTTGAGGGAAAATATTAACAGTTATATTGCCGGTGTTGAAAAGGGGCAATCTTTTTTAGTTGTTCGGAAATCAAAACCGGTTTTTAAGATAGTTTCTCCGATTTACGAGGAAAAATGGGAAACTGTAGCAGACTTTACTAAGTTGAATAAAAACGGTATTTCGGCCAGAGAAATTTTAAAAGAGCTTAAGAAACTAAATGCCTAGCCTTAAAAAACTGCTTTCCAAATTCGATAACGAGGAAAGAGAAGTTATAGAATTTTTGCTTGTAAAAATTGCCGCGCTGGATTGGCGAGGTTTAGACGTTAAAAAACTGAAAGGGCGCCAAGATACTTTTCGTATCCGAAAAGGAAAAATACGCATAATTTTCTCCAAAATTGCCAAAGACATTAATATAATGGCCATTGAACGCAGGAGCGACACCACATATAACTCTTAAGTTCAATTTTGGTTTCTTCTTTTTTCTCATTTGTAATATAGTTTACTATATTAGCTCCTCGGCTCGGAAAAGAAAAAGATTACTTTTTCTTTTCTCTCGCTCTACGTTGCTAATAAAATTATAACTGATGGAGATAGAAATTAAAATAGATGTTTGTTAAATATTTTAAATAAACCCCGTTAGAAATCACGGCCGTAGATCGGCACTATTTCTAACGGGGTAAATGTGCTATTATAATCTGTAAGCATTAACAGTTAATTTTTAAAAGACTATGGAAAATTTTAAAGTTATTACTCATGAAGAATTAAAAAAGAAAATTGACAGCAAGGAAAATTTTGCCCTGATTGACACATTGGGAGAATTTTCTTACGACCGAGCTCATTTGCCGGGAGCGGTCATGATCGATGGCCATCAAAGCGATTTTGTCGCCCAAGTAGAAAAAACTTTCCCAGATAAAAATCAGGAGATTGTTGTTTACTGCGCCAGTTTCTCTTGCCCGCTCTCCGGCGAATCAGCCGCTAAGCTGGCGGCGGCCGGTTATAAAAATGTCTCCGCCTTCGAAGGCGGCCTCATGGACTGGGCGGGAGCCGGTTATAATTTTGAAGGCAGTCAAGCCAAAGAAATGAAAGAGAAGTGGAGTTAACCCCCACACCTTTCATGGCATTGCGCTTTGCGCGTTTCGGCAGTGCCGAAACTATGCCATGAAAGGTGTGGGGGTAAATAAAAAAGGCGGGAAGTTATTTCCCGCTTTTCACTAAAACTTTTTTTCAGAGATCGTACCTGTCCCCCGCTGACAGAACATGGGTGATAATGTTTTCAACAGAAATCAACCTTCCCTTTCTTAGAATTGAAAAGTAATTTCGGCCGATTTGATGACCGTCGAAAATAAAAACAGTTCCTGATCCAATAACCTCAAGATCATATCCTGACGTGATTATCACACCGGTGTCTTCACTCAAACCTATTCCTATGAGAGATGGGTTCTCGGCTAAAGCGGAAATGAGCCGGCCAAAGCGGCCGCGCTTATCAAAGTGAGAATCAATGATAAGACCTTGGGTAAAAGAAAAACCAAGGCCCATTTTAACCTCACCCTTTTGAAGCCCTTTGGCGCTTCTTCCGCCTATGATCATAACGTGAGGCATGGCCATGGCGCCGGCGCTTGTGCCGGCGATGAGAAAATTACCCTCCTTATAACGGCTTTTCAAAATTTCAAGGAATTCGGTGTTATTGAAAATTCTGACAAGCCGCCTTTGGTTGCCGCCGGTAAACATTATTCCGTCAGCTTTCTCTAGGGAGAGAAGAAAGTTTTTATTTTTGGCATCTCGCCGGCCCGCAATAGGCAGTACCCTTGCATCAGAGCCAAGCCGCCGGAACGCCATCCTGTATTCGGCAGCGGCTTTTTCTGGGGAGCCGGAAGCAGTGGGGATGATCTCTATACGCGGCGAATCAATATTTGTTTCTCTCACAATGCGTCTTAGAATATTATCGGCATTGCTGATTTTCATATTGATATTGCCGCCAATTGCAATTAGTTTTCCTTTTGGTTTATTCATTATATTTTGATTTTTTAAAGTGCCTTTGCCAGTCTATCAGACTGTTTGAAATACTTCAATCGTTTTTAAACAATATTAAAGCCCGTGAAATTTTGAACCGCTCCTTCGGAAATATCAAGTGAATTCACTTTGGCGCCCGGCGGACCCTTTCGGCAAAATTCCGCCATTTTTTCCAAGGCGCTCTCTTCCCCCTCGATCTCAAGATAAACCGAGCCGTCCGGCTCATTGCGAACAAATCCAGCCAGTCCCAACTCCAAGGCCATATCCTTAACTCCCTGCCGAAAAAACACCCCCTGCACCTGTCCATAAATTTTGAGATTGATATGCCTTATCATTTACAAAAATTGTATCACAAAAATCCAAATTCGTGGTATAATCAATGTATGATGAAATTAGAAAAAACGCCGGAAAACTTTATCGAAGTTGAGGGTGTTCGTTTTTATGGGTCTCCAGATAAAAAACTGTCTAAGAACGAAATTTATTCGGTTGATTTACCTTTGGATTCAGAATTACACATTTTAAGACACTTATCTTCCTTAGAAAAGGAATTTAGGCAAAAATTAATTGGGCAAAAAATGATCAATCCTTATACTGGACAAGAAACAATAATCAATGAAGAATACATTGATTCACAAATTTCCACGGCCGGTGGAAAATTCAACCAAGAACAAAAACGACTGAACAGTCCTGAAAAAATCAAAGAAATTGTAATTCAGGGAGCAGAAAAAATCATTGAATCTAAAGATATTCAATGGTTCAGAAAAGGGAAACAAAAACGTTGCATATTTAGTGTAACTTTTACCCCAGAGTTAAAGCAAAATTTTGAACTTGATCCTAATATCCCAATAGGTTTTAGTAATTTAGTAAAGATAACTAAAGAGTTGGAAAATTTGACTTATCAGAAGCAAAGAGGGGAAAAAGAAGAAGCTGACCAACAGGCTACAAAATTTATTCAACTAGAAAATCCTCCAGCAACCGAAACAATTACAGCCGTGTTTGCCTGGTTTGATAATAGAGACAACCCACAGCTCTTTGCCGTCCACCCTGGTATTATCACTCCACCTTTTCCAAATGCTAAATTTCAATCTGCTGAAGAACTTGAGTATAATAAAAAGTTCTGGGACCAGCATGCTTTCGTAGAAACTAAAACAAAAACCAAAGAATGAAACCCGACATTGAAAACAATAATTATTTATGGGAAAAAGAGCAAGAGATAATTAGCAAACTAAAGGAAAAATATCCGGAAGAATTTATTGCGCCCAAAAAACACGATCGAGACTTGCTCCCCCATATCGGCATTGGAATTGAAAGTAATGACCTGCCTGAAGGATATATAAAACTACATCCCTTTGATTTCATAGTGGAAGAAATAACAAAAGAAGGAGAAATAATCACCGCAGATGAAATTGAAAAGAGAGAAAATGTAGAAGACGTCACCGGAGAAACAATTTTTACAGATATGGTAAAAATAGGCCTTTCAACCCTTGATGCCGTAAAAAGAATTGCCGAATATTTAAACATTGATATATCCAGAGTGGCGTATGCCGGAATCAAAGACGCGGGAGCTTTGACGGCCCAGAGAATCAGTTTCCGAAAGGTAGAAAAAAAGGACGTTGAAGACATAAATATACCTAAAATATTGCTTAAAAACTTAAGGCAAGGTAAGGGCGTAGTAACAGTCGGCGCGCTTGCTGGAAATCGTTTTACATTATTTGTCAGAACAAAAGGCAGGATAGAAGAAAATTCTTTTGTTAAAAATTTAGAAAAAATTAAAAAAGAAGGGGTTTTTAATTTTTATGGACCGCAAAGATTCGGCTCTCCCCGCTTTCTTTCGCACCATTTTGGCAAATTATTATTTCAGGGAAAGCCGGAAGAACTCGTAAAAACCATCTTGACCAAGGATTCCCCTTTCGAGTGGCCTTATTTAGCAAAGTTAAGAGAAAAAGCCAAGGGGTATTATGGATCGTGGACTGAGATGAAAAAAATATTAGACGAGCTCCCCTATTCTTTCAGAATTGAAAGAACAATATTGGAATCCTTAGAAAAAGACTCCGCAAATTATCAAAAAGCCTTATCAACCATGCCGGATCAAATAGACTTTTGGGCTAAATCTTATGCCAGCTATTTGATAAATTTAATATTATCGGCAATAGTCAAAGACAAAATAGAGCCGCCCAAAACAATACCGCTTATTATCAGCCAAGAAAAAAGTGTCCTCGATTTTTATGCCAATTTTTTAAAGAAAGAAGGAGTTGAAAATTTCATCCAAAATCTTAGAATTTTTCCCTTCATTAAAATAGCCAAATACACTGAACTGCCGACTAAAATTTATCCGGAGATTCATGGTTATAAAATCTTAAACGAGGGCGTGGCCATTTATTTCAGCTTGCCCAAAGCCGCATACGCCACCACTATTTTGATGTTTTTATTTAATACGACAAGCGGCGTGCCAATGCCGGAGTGGGTTAAAAAAGATTATGTTGACACAAAAGAAGCCTCGAATTTAGGTTCATTGGCAAACATAAAAAATATTTTTGCCCCTCATCTCAGAGGAGATCTGGGCCTGGAATAAAAAGTTAGAAGCCCATGCAATTTTGGTAGCATGGGCTTCTTTTTAGTTACACCTTTAAATTGACTCACATGCCACGGATCCATTTTTAATCCGTATGTTGTGCATAGCTTTATCGGCTACATGCAGGCAATTAATGGTGATCACCCCATTTGGATTGTTCCAAACATACACGCATTTGTATGCAGTGTTACTTATGGCTTTGACCTCTTTATGTAATTCCTTTGAAAGGTGGATCTTTTCACCATCGTCAAAGGCAAGGGTCATGAAATACATTTCATCGCCCTCTTTTTTAAAGAGATTGATGTGGGTGAGATGCATTTTAAGGTTCTGCGGAATGTCATTCCACAGAAGACCTGCGCATATATTTTTGAAGGCCTTTTTGTCCTCGCCGCCGATGACAAACTGATTGCCTGAATCAGCTTGCTTATTGCCCGCAGCATCTGTGCGGCCGTAGAGATGGGGATTTTGACCAATTTTTTTTGCCTCATTTGCATGTTTGTCAATGAGCGTTTTTTCGTGCTTAGCTGTCCTGGAGATAACAGGGCAACCTGCTTCGATCAACTTTCCAGCTTTCCTGGGGTTGATCCGGAATTTCAACAGTATTTTTTTCATTTCAGTAGATTTTAAAGGGTTTAGAAACTTATTTTATTTTCAAAAATACGATTTATTTAGGATTTAACTACAGAAAAAGTATAGCATATAAATATAAAAAGTCAAGGGCTAAAAAGTGGCTATTTTATTGGGGCAAATGCTAAAATTAAGGCATTATGAAGAAATCAGAACAAGCCGCCTCCGTCCCGCAAAGCGGGACGGAGGCTAGTCAAAGAAAAAAAATATTGGGCTTGGAGAAAAATGTCTTCGTTTTGGGCCTAACCAGCCTCTTAAATGATTTCTCTTCGGAAATGATTCTCTCAATCTTCCCGGCTTTTTTCGCCTCGGTGCTCAAAGCCGGCGCGGCTTCGCTTGGGTTGGTGGAAGGCCTAGCCGACGCGGCTTCTAATTTCATAAAAATTTACTCCGGCCGACTCTCCGACAAAATTCAAAAAAGAAAAATATTCGTGGTTCTGGGCTACAGTCTCTCGACCCTAACCCGTCCTTTCTATATTTTAGTCGGCACAGTCGCCGGCGCGCTCGGTCTCCGTCTCGCCGACCGAGTCGGCAAGGGACTGCGCGACGCGCCTAGAGACGCGATCGTTTCTCTTTCCACCTCTAAAGACGAAACCGGCAAATCCTTCGGCTACCAGCGCGCCATGGATACCATCGGAGCAATTCTCGGGCCCTTGGTCGCTTTCTTTATTCTGTCTCGCTTCCCCGAGGGATTTAATTTAGTTTTTTTGGTTGCTTTTTTCCTGGGCCTCCTCGCAGTCGGCAGTCTCTTCTGGATCAAGGATATTACCTTGGCCTTTAAGACTTCAGAAAGCGGCTTCAAACCGGCGCGCTTCTCCCGCCGTTTCAAAAGCTATCTCTTTTCAGCTTTTACTTTGTCTATGGGAAGCCTGCCACTGGCGGTGATGCTTCTGAAGACCAGAGACGCCGGACTCGCCTTGGCTACCATTCCGCTTTTTTATTCAATTTCCAATATCGCCTTTGCCGGCACTTCCATTTTAGCCGGACGCATCGCCGATAAATTCGGCCACCGCAAAATGATCATCATCGGCTATTTTTTCCTCATTATGACTTATATTGTCCTGGCCGCCGTTTCAACTTCTCCCGCCGTCTTGGTTTTGGCCTTCGTCTTATACGGCATATTCCAAGGCGCGACCGACGGCATTCACCGCTCTTATGCCGCTAAATTAACGGAGTCCCTAAGCCGCGGCCGGGCCTACGGCTTCTTAAACGGCCTAAACGGGTTTGGTTTCCTGATTGCCGGCGTCGCCGGCGGACTGATTTGGGAAAAAATAAGCCCAAACGTCGCCCTCTTATTTGGAGGAATTCTAATTGTGATCGGCTTGATTTCTTTTGTGCTGACCCAAATTGTCTTTAAGCAAAGGTTCAGCCGAGTTTAAGGGTATTTTATTGAAATTTAACCCAGACGATTTCGGCGTCGCCGGGGGCCTTTTGATAAGAAGTTTTGAGGCTGACTTTCTTGAAAGCATCATGAATTTTCTTGGCCAGCTTGTGAGCCATTTGGTTTTCGGTCGTGGTGACGATTAAATTGCCTTTTTCGGAATCAATTTTGATTATCCGGTCTAAAGTATCTTTCGCTTGAGCTACTTTGTCAAAATTTCGAATTAAATTTTTAATTTCGGTCAATTTGTCTTTCGGCGGATTTTCAATGATAACCTTGCCCTCCCAGAGGCCGTTTTTGATCATGAGATCGGCCGGACAAAGAACCTTCCTGAATGAAAGATCGTGATTTTCTCTTCTGTTCAAAAAAGCCCTTCTTCCATTGTGCCAAGATTTTTTGAAATAATAACTATCGTCTTCAGGACAAATTAAAATACCCTTTTTACCTAAGGCAAATTCCGCCGGCTCATTTCCCGCTTTTGCTAATTTCACTATGTCTTGTTTTTTATTCATTTTGGCATCCATATGCTAAATATTATCGCTGATCGCTTGTTCTATAATTTGCTTGAACTCGTCATAGGCGCGCGGATTAGCCAGCTTCTTGCCGTTTAAGAAAAATGTCGGGGTGCCATTGACGCCAAAACTAATTCCGCTCAAGTAATCAGACTCGACTTTATTTTTAATTTCTTTGCTTTCTAAATCGCTCTTAAATTTCTCGGCATTCAGGCCGAGCCGCTCGGCATATTCAACAAACGTATCCTTGGAACTGATTTTGTTCGACCAGGTCAGCTGATTTTCAAAAATTAAGTCATGCATCTCCCAGAACTTGCCCTGCTGGCCGGCCGCTTCGGCCGCTTCGGCGGCAAGCGTTGCGTGCTTATGAATTTGTTTCAGCGGAAAATGCCGGTAAACAAAGGCGATTTTATCTCCGAAATCTTCGGTGATTTGCTTCATCAACGGATAATAAGCTCCGCAGGCCGGGCATTGAAAATCTGAATATTCAACCAAAACAGCACTTGCTTCCTTGTTTCCCTTAATCCAATCCGCCTCCGAAATTTCAATATTGTAAATAGTGCCGTCAATGCCGCTTCGATCTATTTTCGGCATTGAAGCAAGCTTGGCCATCCCCCAGACCGCCAGCCCGATAATAGCCAAAATCAAAATCCACCAAATAATTTTTTTCATGAATTTATTATATCAACAAGAGAGGAGCAAAAGCAAGTTTATTTGCTTTATGTCCGAACGCAGTTGATATATGGTAATCCATATATTAAAAAAATTAATTTTAATCAACCACTTACCCTTTTATAACGGCCACTGGCTTAAGACGCGCTACTTTTTTGGCCAAGCCGGCATTATGAACGACATTAACCACTTCCTCCACGTCTTTATAAGCCAGAGGCGCTTCCTCGGCCAGGCCCGACATTGAACCGCTTCTCACGATAATTCCTTCTTTTTCCAGCTCTTCTTTTAAGGCAGAGCCGCGGATCTGGCGCTTGGCCTGTGTCCGCGACATCACCCGGCCGGCGCCGTGACAAGCACTGCCGAAAGAGAGTTCCATTCCATCTTCCGACCCGATTAAAACATATGAAGCGGTACCCATTGACCCTGGAATCAAAACCGGCTCTCCCGGAAAAGACCTTGTCGCTCCTTTGCGATGGACAATAAGTTTTTTGCCGTCATATTCTTCAAGCTTGGCCAAATTGTGGGCTACGTCGTAAATCAATTTCAAATCTTCATTCCCAAAAATTTTTTTCCAAACATTGCGCGCCGAATAAGTGATAAGCTGGCGGTTGGCCCAGGCGAAATTAGCCGCCGCCTGCATCGCTCCCCAATACTTTTGTCCTTCCGGCGAGGAAAAAGGCACAGAGGAGAGCTGGCGGTCAATAACTTTGATGCCGTACTTCCCCATGCTTCGGAGCGATAAATCAATGTAATCAGTGGCTACTTGATGGCCTAAACCGCGGCTACCGCAATGGATCATTATAGTCACTTGTCCTTCAAAGAGCCCCATTTCTTTAGCTATTTTTTCATCAAATATTTTTTCCACTTTTTGCACTTCAACGAAGTGATTGCCCGCCCCCATCGTGCCAAGCTGATCATGGCCGCGAGCTTTGGCTTCACTCGAAACATATTCCGGATTGGCTCCCTCCAAATGCCCGCCTTCTTCGCAATGTTTTTTGTCGTCTTTCGTGGCGTAACCGAGTTCAATCATTCTGTCCACTCCGTTTTTCAAAACTAGATCAAGTTCTTCATTAGACAACTTTAATTTTCCGCTTTTCCCTACCCCAGACGGAATTTCCCGAAACAGCAGAGCCGCCAGATCCGGGATTTTATCTTTGATTTCTTCGTATTTTTTGCCAGTTTTTAAAATTCTCACGCCGCAATTGATGTCGAAACCAACGCCTCCAGGCGAAATTACGCCCCCTTTTTCTATATCAAAGGCGGCCACGCCGCCAATCGGAAAGCCGTAGCCTTCATGCAAGTCCGGCATGGCGAGCGACCACTTGTAAATCCCCGGCAAGGCGGCAACATTGATCACTTGAGTCATTGACTGATCCCGAAAAGCGTCAGTCAGCATTTTTTCTGAGATGAAAATCCGCCCGGGCACGCGCATATCGCTTCCGTCCGCCAGCCGGCGGATTGGTATCTCCCAGATATAGTCGTTTATTTTAATTAAATCTTCTTTTTTCATATTTTGATCTCTTCTAAAATTGTATATTTGGCTCCTTCGGGCAGGGTTTGAGATTGGTATAAAATGACGGATTTCACTTTATCCTTCCAATCAACCTGCTCATTCAATTCTCTTGTTTTGAGTTTCTTGAAATCACGCGGATCAAAACGAGCTAAAGTAACATGAATATATTCATCGGGGTGATTGTTGTAAACGCCTAAAATTTGCTCTGTATTTTTTCGAAGTTTTTTAAAATTTTCCGGCGACTTCCCCTCGGCCCAAATAAGCCGCGGATGTTCCGGCTTTGGCCCGAAAGAAACTTTATTAAATAATATATCGAATTCACCCCCGTAAAGTTCGCTTTGCTCACCACGGGGCAAGCTCTTTAACTTATTTTTGACCTCTTCAATATTTTGGGTTTCCCATGGCGGAATTAAAGTAATATGCAAATTCTCCGGCTTGAGCCAGCGTACTTTTAAATCATCGCGGCTTTTTTGCCATTCAATGATTTTATTTTCCAGTTCTTTTCCTATTTTTACAGAGACAAAAATTCTCATATATCAAAAACTATCATCGTCTCGTATTCCTCACGCTCGTTCTTTTTTACTTCCGCCTCGTGGTAAGTGACTGCTTTAATGTCTTCTTCAAATTCGTCAATTTTTTGGCCGAAGATTTTGGCTTCAATTTCTATTTCGGTTAATTTAGAAAAATTGGCTTCACAAAAAACGGCTTTTTCTGTGTGAGAATAAGTGAGAACTTTGGATAAAAACTGGATAAGCAAAACCGTGGCATCCGATGCATCAACCTTTATTTCTTTTTCAACATCTTTTTTAAAATCAGAACAAGCACCAGGTTTAATTATTTCGGCGATTCCCGAAACCCCGCTTAAAAAAAGCTCTTCCATATTTTTGCCGGAGATTTTCATTCTTAGATCAGCTGTATGCCCTAAAACTTGATAAGCCATCGTCCCCATTGTAGCATAGATTAAGATTGCCGTTTCCGCTTATTCAAACAACACCCTTACATTAACATTCTAACATTCTATAGAATGTTAGAATGTTAATTTGATATACAATCTTAACTATCTTAAGTTGTCGAGGATTATTACATCTCCTTTAAAGATTTTTCACAAACTTTTCCATTTTTCGGCGCATATCTAAAAACCAGTAGATTAAATATTTTATGAGCGGATCTCCCTTCTTAATTTTGCCGCGCCGAATATGGTCAGCGGTACCAATGGCGGCTGCTTGCATTTTTGAGGCAAAACCTTTCATTTGCGGCGGCAAAGTTCTAAACTCAGGGTTTTGTTCTTCGGTCATATCCCAGGATATCTCGGAAAGCTCCTCGTATTCCTTGCGCCTCATGTCTATCAGCTCTTTCATTAATTTCGCATTGGATCCGTCCACGCCGTAGCCGATAAGCATTCTTTGCAGTTGTCCGGGCAAATGTTCTTCAACATTCTGCCAGAAATGGTAATCTTCGAGCTTTCGCATCGATTTTATGGCCGCAAGATAAAAAACAGCCAGACATACACCCGCAACCTCAAGCTCATTGAAGATGCGATCGTGCTCGGCAACAGGCAATTTTTTAAAATTGGCAAGCTCTCGAAATTTATCACTTTTAAAAGTAGCAAAAATAGACGGCAGTAATATCTCTCCTAAAATATGATCGGAAGCGGCAATAATCGGGCGCCCGTCATCCGGCTTCCGAAATCTTTTCATCAGCTTGAGCATAAGATAGCGAACCTGCTGCGAAAACGGGCTCAAAATAAAAATTAAAACCCTAAATAAAATACTTTTTTTCTTTTTCTTAGACTTAGCCATAAAAACCTAAAAAACGAACATTCTAATATTATATCAACAAACGAGGAGCATGAGCAAATTCATTTGCTCAATGTCCGAGTGCCGTTGATATATGGTAATCCATATATCAACAAACGAGGAGCATGAGCAAATTCATTTGCTCAATGTCCGAGTGCCGTTGATATATGGTAATCCATATATCAAAAAATTTTGTGATACAATTGACTAATATGATTTTCCGGGACAGAGCTGAAGCTGGGCAAAAACTGGCTGAAAAATTGATTAAGTATGGGGGAGAAAATCCCATTATTTACGCCCTGCCCCGCGGCGGGGTTGTCTTAGGAGATGTTGTCGCCAAAAGACTCTCCGCTCCGCTTGATGTCCTCATTGCCAAAAAAATCGGCCATCCCTACAGCCCAGAATACGCCATTGGCGCCGTCTCTGAAGATGGCGACACTATCTTTAATGAAGAAGAAAAGAAAGGGGTTGATCAAAAATGGCTTCTGAATGAAATTAAAGCCAAACAAAATGAAGCAATAGGAAGGCGAAAAAAATATTTCGGCGATAAGCCCATTACCCCAGCCAAGGATAAAATTGCTATTATAGTTGACGACGGCATTGCCACTGGGCTGACAATGATGCTTGCCATCTCTGAAATAAAGCATTTAAATCCCAAAAAAATCGTGGTCGCCATACCCGTTGTTCCATCTGACACAGCCAAAAAGATCTCCGCCCAAGGCGGACCCGCCTCTGGCGGGAAAAGTGAAAGTATAGAATTGGTGGCGCTGGATATTGATAAAAATTATCTCGGGGCCGTCGGCGCCTATTATGAGTATTTTCCGCAGGTCGAAGATAATGAAGTAATTAGTATTCTACGAAATAAATTATAATGCGAAATTACAAATTAATTTATACGAATCATGCTAAAGGAATTTTTTCGCGTTATTCGCATGGAATATTTCGTAGTTCGTACTTTCATAATTTTTCGTATTTCGTAGAATATTTATGAATGATTTAAATTCAATCGGGCAAAAAGTAAATCAATTTGTGATCGAACACCAAGCAGAATTGGCGGATTTTGATTTGGTAATTGGCGTCAGCCGAGGCGGCTTGATTCCCGCGGCGCTTATCGCCGCAAAGTTAGACAAACCGCTTATCGCGGCTTACATTGACAGGCAAAATAAAGTTTATCTTGACAAGCCGGAGTGGATCAAGGACAAAAAAGTTCTTTTGGTTGATGATATTTGCCGCACCGGGCTGACTTTATCCTTAATCAAAAAACTGGCGGAGGAAGCCAGCCCAAGTTTGCTCAAAACTTTCACTTTATTTTGCCTCTCCAAATCGTCATTCAAGACGGATTACACAACAATAATCGAAACTGATATAAAATTACCTTGGGATTAGCGCAGTGATAATGGGCGATCTGCCAAATGAATCGCCTAGCGATTTCTCAAGAATATTTCTTTCAAGCATTTCCCGGAAAGGCCATAAACCGGCCTCCATGACGCTTCCCATGACCGAGCCATATTCGCGGATTTTCTTAGCGGCTTGGGCCTTGGTTGGCGCGGCCAAAAATTGGACGATAAAAATCGCCTTTTGTCCCTGATAAGTTCCCTCCGCAATGCCAATGCCTATTTCTTGATACTTGCTGTTTAAAATATTGGCCCGATGAGCGGGGCTCCCGAGCCAAGCCTGCATGACTTCTTTTGATTCGCTGAAATTAAGCGCCAGATTTTCGCCGGCGTATTTATACTCATATCCCACTTTATCGAACCAGTGCCAAGGCGGGTTGCCTTCCAGATCTTTGTGAGAAAAATAGCCGCGGAGGACCATGTCGGCGGCTTTGAGCCTGGCCGCTTCGGACAAAGCCGGGCTCTGTTTAAGCGCGGACAGATTTTGCCCGCGCCGGTTTTCATTTGAAAGTTCAACCAGAGTACTTGAAACAACGGCCGAGAGAAGCCCTGCCTGACCGGCAGGCAGGCGCGCCGGCAAAAAATTCACGCTGATTTGAAAAACAAGCCAGGCAACAAGGGCAAGCGCTGAAAGAAAAGCTAAAATGCGCAGGAGCATTTCTATTTGTTTAGAATCTCTTTGGTTTTAGGACCAACTACGCCGTCTGACAGCAAGGCGTTAGCGGCTTGAAAATTTTTAACTGCAGAAAATGTTAATCTGCCGAATATGCCGTCAATTTTACCGGCATAAAGACCAAGTTCCTTCAAGACTTTTTGAAGCTTTGTCGTATCATCGCCCCTTGAACCAAGTTTGAGATTTTTCTCAAACTTAAGCGCGCCTTGTTCCAAGGCTTGCTCGCCCGGCTTCGCCAAGGCTACGCCGGGCGAGCCCGGCGTAGCAAGAGCGAGAGCGGGAACGGCGACGGGAGTTTCTGTTTTGGAAGAAAGGTAATTGTTAAGAGCCAATTGAGTGCCCGGTCCGACAAAACCTACAGGCTTCAAGTTATTATCCATTTGGAAACTTCGCAAAGCAGTCAAAGTTATCGAACCAAAAATGCCGTCAATTTTGCCGGCATACAAGCCTCGTTCATTCAGAACTTTTTGTAATTCCCGCACTTCGTCGCCCCTTGAACCAAAACCTAGTTTTTCCGTGAAGCGGAAAGTCTCAATGCCCAGGACTTGAGCCGGGACTGTTGAAACAGCCGGAGTTGGGGCCGTAACCGCCGGAGCTGTTGGAATCGGAGTTGGAACGACAGTAGTTCGGCCCACTGATCCGCCGCTACCGCCGTAACCGAAAGCTTTTTTGACGCCCAAAAAGTCGCCTTGGCCGAAATTACCGGAAGCAAAGATCAGCAATGATAAAACAAGCAAATAGAAAACTTTTCTTGAAATATTGGTCATATATTATTTTTTTATTAATAAAAAAACACACAAATAAGTGTGTGCCAACCAAATATTTCTGACGCAGATTAATTATACCCCTCGACTGCGCTCGGGGCAAGTCAAAAACAAGGGTGGGTGTGGATAACTACTTCAGCTGAATTTTAAATAAAATAATGTCTTTATGCTGGTAAATTTCCTTAAAGGCGTCTGATTTTAAAAATGAATAGTCATAAATATCAGCCCCTTCAAGATCCGGGGTATAAATAACGTATTTTATTTTCTGGGCTCCGTCTTGCCAATCTGGCCAAACCTCTTGTTTCATTCCTTCCATTTCAATATTCTGGCTAAAGACAATCTCGCAATCGAAAAATTTAGGCGCAGGATTGGCCGTGATCAAATTATTATTGAAGGAAAGCGAATAATATAAATGCCAGGGCAGGAAAAGCGCCTTGCATTTCGAATCTTGTTTTAAAATATTGTTTACCTGATACCAGCTTTCCGGATACCAAACCGGTTTTATTTGGCGAGCAAAGCCGCCAATCATCGGATACGTATAGATAAGCGGCAAAATAAAAAGAGCGGCAACAAAAACATTAATAATTTTTAATTTCAAATTTTTAATTTCAAAATAATGTTTAAATTTCTTAATGTTTTCAGCCATAGGCTGATCCGCCTTTGGCGGAAAAAATTTATTCATTGAAAAATTATTTATAAAATTAAAAATTATAAAATTTTTAACAAAGCTTACCCCCATCGCGCCGAAAACAGCATAAATATAAGTCATTGGCGCCAGCCACTTAGTGGTATCCCGAAAGACTCGCCAAAAAGGAATATTTTCGAAAAGCCATAGATTTAATTGTTTGAACGGACCGTCCCCAATACCAGAAGCAAAAATAAAACTCAAGGCAAACACTGACAAGAAAACAAGGGTTAATTTTTTATTTTTCAGCCAAGCGGCTCTGATGCCTAAAATAACCAGACCAGCAATAAGAGCAAAAACCGGCAAGGCCAAAGAAAGCTTGGGCCAAATAAAGTAACTGGCCCACGGATAGCTTTCACCCCAAAAACCATAAAGCATAATGACCTTAGCCGATGATCCTCCGATTAGGAAACTTGATGTTTTGAAAATTTGCCAATATTCCGGATTGGAAATTTTCAAAATTTGAGTAAAATGCTCAAAATAAAAACCAAATATTAAGAGAGCCGCAAGAAGCCAAAAAGAGAAAAAAAGGAAATATTTTTTGAAATTCTGAAATAATTTAACTAAATAATAAACAAGGGGCGGCAACATGGCATAAAGCAAGAGCAAGAGCCAGTGGCCGGCCAAGAATCTCTCATAAACGAAAGGATCGACGGTAAAAAAAATCCCCGCCCAATATTTAAATTTAGAATCTATGTCAAAGGGAAAAAACTTAACGGGCAAATAAAATAACGCGAAAAACAAGGCGATCAAAAACAGTTTCTGCGTAATCCAACTTCCTCCCCAGACCATGTCTAAAGTTAAAACATAACCCGGCAAAAGCATCTGCCATAGAACAATAATTGTTCCGGCTATGGCAAAAAGTTCTAATTTATATTTTTCTAATTTTTCTGACATTGGTTATTAATTTTTGGGATCGTTTATATTCAATTATGGCCAAAACCGCGGCTATGGCGAAAAGATAGAAAGCGTAGAGAGTCATTTGTTCAGCCAAGGCGTCTCTCTCCACAATCAAAAGAAAAAGAGACGAAGCTAGAGAAATCAAGGCTCCGCCGGCGACAATTCTGCCGTCCCACCGGTAAAGCGCGAAGGCGATAAAAATAGCAGTGAATATTATTGATTCGGGGCTAAACTGCCAGATAAGCATCAAAGCAATAATCATCAAAAACAATATCCCGTACTGCCTATTTTTTTTAACGTCCCCCGCTCCCTTTTTTATTCGATAAAGAAAATTGTCATTGAGAAAAACAATGACGAGGTAAGCGAAAATAATGGCCGCCATAAAAATAACGTCCAAACGCTGAACAAGGAAAAAACCGATTATGACAAGCAATAATAGTCCCTCCAATAAATGCTGTCTCAAAAATAGAAATCCTTTTTTATTCATTGAGGTTTTACCTCTGTATTAATAAAAAACACGCCCAATCGCTCGGTTCGTGCTAACCAATTTTTATATTTTACCCTAAATCCCACCAAAAGCAAAACTGCGTCTAGTTTTTTAACCCAAAATATCTTTGTATGCTATCATTAAATTAAGTGTCGCGTTTCAATCGACATTACGCGACATGATTTTGTTAAATCATATGAAAATTAATAGAAGCATCGTGCTAAAAATTCTCATTTACCTTGGTATCGTTGCCATTGCCGTTTCTTCGTATATGCAATACGGCAAGCCGTATTTGAAAGAACTGGCAATTGAGGGTCAAGACCGAACGCGCATCAATGATCTTAATTTCTTGAATAGTATTTTAAAAGTCACGCTTCCCGCTCCAAGCAATGCGGTCTACATATCGCTCCCCTCCAATGACCCCAGTTGCGCGAACCTTGATCTTCCTTCTTTGCCAGCGGGCTGGTCCTACCATTGTTCAAATCAAAATAATTACCAAAAGACAAACGGCAAGGGCTGGATACCCGTGGATTTTACTGAATTATCCGGCAGTTCTTTTTTAAAAATTCTGCCCGCGGATCCCGTTAATTCCGCCGACGGCCTTTTCTATTACGCATATGCCGCGGGACAAGAAGGTTGGGTTCTAACTTCATTGCTGAATTCAGACAAATTTCTTAAACAATCTGCCGGGAGCGACGGCGGCACTGATCTAAATAGATTTGAAATTGGTTCGGATCTCAATATTTGGGCGAAAGCTTCCGGATTGGCCGGCCATCGGAAATTCAATAAAAGTTTTAATGGTGTTGATGATTACGAGAATATCGGCTTAAGCGGACTCGATTCTCCTGGAGCCGAGATAACGATTGAGTTCTGGGCAAAGCCCGATGAAGCTAAAACTACTTCCGTCATAATAGCTAATCCTGATGACAGCGCGAACAGAATCAACATACATTTTCCCTGGGTCGGCAACATGATAATGTGGGATTACGGGGACATAGATGCGGGCGGAAGATTGACGACTGAATTTAAATTGCCGTGGTATGATGAAACGGCTCATTGGGTTTTCATTTCAGGAATTGACGGCATGAAAATATACAGAAACGGCGAAATAATAGCCGAGAATAAAACCCATTCAGTTTTTACAAAAGGCGATAAAACATTGGACATAGGGCGCGGCCTGCCTCTTTTCTGGAAAGGGTTTCTCGGCGAAATCCGCATTTACAACCGAGTCTTAAGCGCCAAAGAGATTCAGCTTCTTTATCTTCTTAAGTAATATTCACCACTAAAGGCTCCCGTTTTCTTTTTTTATTTCTAATGGAATAAAAAGTTAAATATCCAACACAGGTCAATAACATAAACCCGGATATGATGAGTCCTAAATAAAAATATGACTGGGGCTTGAAATACAAAGTTAATTCTATATCAATGGAGCCATCGGGGTTTTCTTTGTAAAAATTTCTGTCAAAATTTTTCTTTATGTAATCAGGGTCTATTTCCCAGCCGTTGGCGTAATCGTAAACTGTTTTGTGCGTATCGTCAAAAACAGGCTTTCTCCAAAGGTATGACAATTCTTCCCCTTCAAAAATAGTTCTCTCGTACCGAAGGGTTCCGCTATTATCGGCGCTCTCTGCCAAATACAAATACCAGGCCTGATGGAAAGAAGACAGGAAGGACAGATCGGTTTTTGCTTTAAGATTTTTTATAATTAACTTATATTTGGTGTCAAAAATGCGGTAAAAAGACAAACCTTCGGCGGATAAAATAGGCGGAAAATCTCTGAATTCAAACAAATAAAAATATTTGTTTTCTTCTCTTAAAATATATTTCGGGTTATTTTCGAAATGCTTGATATAATTATCATATTTATACGCCTCGCCTCTATTCAAAACGCCTTTATTCAGAATATCCACAAGATCCTTATGGACAAAAACATATTTAGTATTTAAAAGAGATAAATCTTTATCAAGATTTTCATACGGCTTAAATTCAAATTTAAAAAGGTCCTTAAAAAAATTGTCTCTTCTTTGTATTTGAACCGAGAGATCGTTATAAACCGCCGGTTTTGAAAAAAAATAAAGATTGAAATATATGTCGGAAATAAATAAATCGATATTTTTGTTTATGGACCAAGTATACGCTTCGTATGGAACATTGGGGTATGAAATGAAGCTGAAATTCGCGGGATCATTTTTAAAATATTTCTCGTTAACCTTATAATATTCCTCTGGTATTTTTGCAGGTCCTATTCCACCATCTAGGTTCCCAGTAAAAAATATCAAGTTAGCCGAGAGCAAAAACATGCCCGCTATTCCGACAATGAAATTTTTGCGCTTTGGCAAAGCCGTCCATCCCCTAATAAACAGGGCGAATATGAATATTGACGAGGTTAGCGAGACGATCAGAAATCTGGTGAAAGATCTGAAAAATCCAAAAAATGGAACATTGTTAAAAACATACATCCAGGCGTCGCCCAAAAACTTTTCCTTCGGGCCCATGGCCAAGGCAAAGAAAATCACATACACCAAGAGCATAAAAAATAGGAAATTTCTTCCTTTAGTGTTTATTTGTTCTTTAATTTTATAGACTACGCCGATAAGCAGGCCGAAATATATGAAATAAAACAAATATTGCCCGATGTCCTTATTAAGCAGTGAAGAAAAAAGGCCGGGATAATTGTAATAATTGATTGAATTTGAATAAGTAACCATTTTGGCATAGCTATCAAGTATGGCCATTAAATTTCCGTTGTAGCTTTCGGCCACTGACTGGTAGAAACTGTTTAAAACAAAAGGAATAATCCAATACAAATGAATGGTAGCGATTCCGGCAAACACGGCCAAAACTGAAAGAGCGTATTTGACTTTATTTTTCTTAATCTTAAGGAAATAAAATATAAAAAAGCAAAAAAGATAAGCCGAATATATCGCAAAGAAAACAGGATGAATGGCAAAAACAGAAATCAGAATCAAGATAGCGATGTCTTTTAATTTCAACCCGTCATCCCGCTTGAATATTTTATAAGTCTGATAGAAAAGCAAAACCAGTCCGATGACATTATAGAAATAATGCCCGGGCCATATCAGAAATTGCTGAAAAATGAAATTATTGAGGATGATGAAAAACCCAGCAAAGTAAGCGTAAAAATTATTATTTGATATTTTTTTGGTTATATAGAACACCAAAAGGCACAAAATCAGGACCGGCGCGTAGTTTAAAAGATAGGATGCGACATTGTCCGAAACGCCGAAAAAATCCAAAATTCTAGGAAAATTTCCGGTAATAGGTATGCCAAAAAGAGAAGGATTATAAGTTCCCAAAAAAGATTCCCGCCAAGTAGAAAAAAAATTAAAGACACTGTCAGGGAAAAAATAGACGGTATCCACATAGCTTACGAGCCCGCTGGCGGGCAGCATTTTATATGAAATGGAAAGAACAAAAGCTGAAAAAACAATAATGGGAATGATCATAAAATTCCTAATTTCTTAGAGAAATCTTTTACCCAGCCGTCTTCAAACCAAGTACGCATAAATTTCTCGTCGAGCAAAAGTTTCTCAATGCTGTCAATCCGCCTGTTATATTCTTCTTCTTTCATGTTCTTAAGATAAAGAATCAGCTCGCCATAGCCGCCAAAAACTCTAAAATCAATGAAGCAATCTTTTGGTATATATTTCTCTATATCACTCGCTCCCCAGTAAATTGGTATACACTTTGCCTTAAAACAATCAAATATTTTTTCAGTTATATATCCGTTCATTTCTGTTGCATTTTCAAAACACAAACAAAACTTGTAATTTGAAATTACCTCAATCTTATTATCTACGGACCCCTTATATGTTTTATATTTTTTAGAATCTTTTGGTTTATTCCAACCCTTTCCATAAAGATCAAAGTTTTCTGGTATATTATTTTCAAAATATTCCAGTGCTTTTAATCTTTCGTTGTAGAGTTCTTTTTCTGAAAAGATGCCCATCTTCACCAATATAGAAAGAATAAGTGGTAAACCTTTATTCCCCACCACAAACGTTAAAAACTTCTTGGACGTAAAAGGCTTTGTATTAATATCCAAACCAATATTTGATTGAGCAATATTATATTGAAAATATTTTTCATTATCTACGAGCGCTGTATTCCACGTATATATTTTCTTAAAAAACATCTGGAGGATTTTCGAATAGTTAAACGGGTTAATCATTTGCGGTTCTACGGCAAACAATATATTATTTTTAGTTCGAATAATTTTTTTCCAACTCTCAATATCCCATGGATATGGCACATTCATATAAATGGCGCATTCCGTTTCACTGCTATTTATCATATCAGGGGTAAAGAGAGAAATTCCATGCGCTCGTAAAAAATCCTTCAATGTAACATAAACAGACAAATTAGGGTCAATATCAATATCAAATATCTTATTTTTTTTTAATCTGTTGTAATTTGATATTTGTATAACAATGTTGCGCATATGATTTAGCAAAATATGTGATTCAGTAGAATCATACCAGGTGCCGGGCATTATTTTTTAGCAAAGACATAATGGAAAAAGGATGTCAGGCCGGATTTTTGAACATTAAAATATAATTTCCTTAAAATTGGATTCCTTAATTTTCTTATCGACGGATGGCAGGCAAAGGGCCCGATGGTTATATCTTTAAAGCCGTTTCTTTCGTGCAATTTTCTCAATGAATTCCTCGTAAAGCTTAACTCGTAGCCGTAAAACTTATCCAGAATTTTATTTTTTAAAAGCCCAATATGGATGTACTCAAAAACTTTCTTTAAAAAAATCGGCGCGCTCGGGCCGCCGTTCGTGGCGGCACCTGTAGACGGAATATTTGCAAAAGACCTAAGAAAAATCCACGAGAAATTGAAGCAAGGAACCGAATTGAAAGACACTCCGCCTGCTTTCAAGACCCTGTAAAGTTCTCTTAAAACAAGGCCCGTATTGGGAAAATGCTCAATGACTCCCCCGCCGTATATGAAATCGATTACATTGTCTTTAACAGGCATGTTTTTTATATCCCCGTATATCAAGAGATATTTTTTAAAACCTTTTTGGTCAAAATATTTTTTTACCGTTAAAAGCATTTCATAATTAAAATCAATTCCCGCATAAAAAGAATCAAACTCTTTCATAATATATTCTCCGATATACGCGGGACCGGAGCCTATCTCTAAACAGATAGAGCTGGGGTTAAATACATAACTTTTTCTTATGTGGTTTATATGATCTTCCAGCTTGCTCCTGAAAAAATCATCTCTGTCCTTTTTAAACGCGTCCATGTCAAAGTTATATATTTTCTCCCAAACATTTTTTGAATGGAGCGTTTCAGGGTCTCTTAAATATTCGGAATGCAATATTCCATTTTGATCAATTTTATAATTCTCTTTGCATAAGTTACGCGCAATTTGTTCTGATATGTTATTTGTCATTTGATTTAGCGAAATCATGCCGCGCACCGTCCTTTGAAGCGCGGCAAACGGGCGCATCGGGTGATGATGCGCACCTGTAGACGGGCTTCCAGGCGATTATTGAATAACCTTCGATAAACAGGCTCCCGATGTAAGTCCTTTTGGCTTCAAGTATTTGTATTTTATTTTCTTTTTCCAGCTTTTTTAGATAATCCAGGTAGCCATTTAAATAATTCCTTTTTCTAAAATACTTAATGGACAAATTATCAATCAGCTTGTTTTCATCAAGCAGTTCGGCGATCGGTTCTACATGCAGGCAAATATCCGGCTTGTTTTTTAACAGGTAAGAAACAAACGCCTTATAATTTAAGCCGATCTGCTCAATAGCCGCGACGGTATAAATTGTCGAATTATCTGCAAGTTTTATTTTTTTACTCGGCTTAAAAAAATCGAAGTTATATCCCCTGATATTTCCCGCTAAGCCGGAATCGGACATTTGCTTAATGATCTTTTGCGATGATTTTGCCCAATCAAGGCCAAAAAGATTGGCGGACGGATTGACTTCGCGGACTTTCAGAAGATTATGGCCGGTGCCGCATCCGAATTCATAAATATTTTCCGCTTCTCTCAAGTATTTGTCAAAAACATAATCGAGAATGACATAAAGCATGTTTCTTTCGTAATTTGGCGACATGCCTTTGACAAAACTTTGATTAAGCCGATTGATTTCGTATTTGCCGTGGTAATGAGGAAACACTGAATCAGCTGTTTTTTCTTTTTTAAACTCTGCAAGATTTTGGCCCCAGCCCTTTTCCCACTGCTTTAATCTATGCGGTCCGGAGTAGACTAAAAACGGGTCAAGCAGAGTATTGACGATTCTGATTAAAACCTGCTCCTTCTCATTTTCACTAAGCGGAGAATAAGCCAGCTTGTAGCCGGTAATCTTATTTTTGACATAATCGCTTAATTTATCATCAAACAGTTTTTCGATATCTTTATAATTAATATTTGTTTTCATAGCTTTTAAAACAAAAAAACACACCGCCCCAAAAAAATAAAAGGGGGTGTGCTTCAGCCAAAGGCTGATCCGCCTAGGGGCGGAAACCATAATTTGACGCGCTTATATTATAAACAAAAAACTCCCAAATCGCAATACGTTTACAGTTATTGACATTTAATATATACTATGTCTAGAAATAATTCATTGAAAAATTAACCCAAAAATGGAGGTGGAACAGATGGATAACAAAGAAATTTTTGTAAACAACAGAGCAAAGTTTGCGGCTCTTTACAAGAGGATTGAAAAAATCCACTCGCAAACAAAAAACACCCGCGGGCATGGATTTGACCATGACCTTCTGGTGGCGCAGTATGCCGCCATAATCGCTGAAAATGAGCGAGTGGGAGAGATGGCATGGGTTGCGGGACTTATGCATAGTTTGGACCGCCACTTTTTGCCCGATGAGGCAGAAATGATTCTTGAAGAATGTATCGGGCTCGTTTCTAACCAATTCACGGTATGCGAACTCGGAGAAATACGATTGGCGGTACATGATCATTCAAAGAAAAACGATCCGGCTGATGGTCCGGTGACTGTGGCGCTTAAGGATGCCGACCGGCTGGCTAATATCGGACCGATCAACCTAATTCGCGGCGGACAACACCGCCCGGACATCCCTGCATGCATCCTAGAAAGTTTAGGCAGCCGCCATCCCGACTCCACTTTCAATAATATTAAGTGTTGTTATGATGCGACCTTCTACAATCTGGAATGGGAACCGATGCTTCGATTGCCGAAGGCAAAGGAAATCGGGAAGAAGTATTTCGATTACATACGCGAGTTCCAGATTCGTTTTGCCGAACAGTTTAGAGAAGCAGGCCTCCATCCGTGGCCGAAGTAATATTGCAGACCCGCATTTCTTTTTTCATTAGAAAAAAAGAAATGCGGGTCATTTTTTTTGAGTTGGCTCTATGGATACGTTTGACTGGCAAATTTTA
The DNA here is from genome assembly GCA_001785965.1 of Candidatus Nomurabacteria bacterium RIFCSPLOWO2_01_FULL_42_20. Taxonomy (GTDB): domain Bacteria; phylum Patescibacteriota; class Minisyncoccia; order Phycocordibacterales; family CAZVEC01; genus 2-01-FULL-42-20. The sequence goes on along the minus strand of MFVF01000005.1, from coordinate 18,310 downwards.
TGCCAATTATTAAGGGGCATATTTAAATATTCTGCAAAGTTAGTCCGCTCCAAAGTATGAAGATTTTTTTCTATCCACCCAGCCACTTTTTTAACGCTTTTTTCATAGGGAATGCTCGGATGAAAATCAAATTCATTGTTAAATTTGGAACAATCAATCTGCAAATTTCTAAGATCGCCGATGTCCGGCGCCATGCCGATGTCGCATTTTACAACTTTTTGAATTCCTCTGGAAAATTCACCTTTATTCATATTATGGTGGCCAATATTGTAGATTAAACTTTCCCATTTATCCTTTTCTATGACCTTGAAATAACCCAATAATAATTCGTCTATATCTATAGCCGCCCGATAAGCGTTTAATTCCGACACCCGTATCATTTTTTTGGCGACAGCCAAATAAGTAAAGTGGTTGGGCAAGAGTTCTATGCGGAAACGCGGCGACAAGCCAAAGACCGTAGCCGGCCTAAAAACTATTATTTTGAAATCAGGATTTTTCTTAACTTTATTTTTGATATATTCCTCCATTTTTATCTTATAACGGCAATAATGATCGGAGAGCGGAGGGAGAATGTCTTCTTCTTTCGAGAGCTTAAAATCTTTTTGAACGCCATACACGCTGGAGGATGAATTGTAAATAACTTTGATATTAAATTTTTCGCAAATATCAAATATTTTTTTTGACGCTCTATAATTAATATCTTCCGTCAGCGCCGGATGGTGATTGCACGCGTAGACACTGCTTAGTTCTCCCAGATGCAGGACATAACTTGGTTTGAATTTTTTTAACGATTCGGTGATAAGTTTCGTATTTCTCGTGTCCCCGATGATAAATTGGAGCAGAGCGCTCTTTGTATTACCGGCTGATATTTCTTTAAGTATGCGCTTCCGATTCTGTTCGTACATCAAGGAATCATAAAGGCAGACAGCGTGCCCTTTTTTTAAAGCTTCTATGGCAAAAAGTGATCCGATGTAGCCCATTCCGCCGGTGATAAAAAATCTTTCTTTTTTATTTATCTTATTCATTTTATTTTATAAAGTTCTTTTTGCCATTCAATGGTTTTTTTAAGGCCTTCGTCCAAACTTACATAATCATTTTTTCTTTTTTTAAATTCTTCCGCCGCCAGGCTCATGTCTAATCGGACATCATCCGGAGCGCCAATTATTTTTCTATCATGGGGTGGCACATTCGGTCTACTGACCTCAGTACCTTCCTCACCTTCGTTCGTCGGCGTTACCACTTCGGCATTTAAAAGTTTTCCTATTTTGTTTGCCAAACCTGCTATGGTAACATCAGAAAAACCGCCAACGTTATATACGGGCTGTCTGCCGAAAAGCAAAATATTCCACATCATCTCTACGGCGTCAGAAACATAGCAATAGGTCCGCTTGGCCTCTCCCTGATCCATCATTTCAATTTTCCCGGTCAAGCCTTTTTCAATAAAAGAGTTTAAAACTCTCATATCCCCAGGCTTTGTCCCGGGGCCGTAAGCCAAGGAAAGACGGGCGGATCTGGCTAGAATTCCCTTTTCAAAATATATATTGCAGATGGCTTCACAGCATCTTTTCCCTTCTATATAACAGGCTCGAGGATGAGTTGTATTCGTCGTCCCGATCTGGTTTTCCCTAAATGGCGGATTTGATAAACCGCTATATACTTCGCTTGTGCTCAAAAATAAGAACTTGCCGCCGGCTTTTAATTTTTTCAGCAGATACAGCGTTGCCGCCGTATTAATAGCGATGGTTTTAATTTTGTCCTGCATAAATTTGCCCGGCTGGCCGTAACCGGCGGCGTGTATTATATAATCCCCTTCCGGAAAAGAATCTACAAAACCTTGATCCGTAATATCTCCTATTTTAATTGTCAGATTTTCAAAATTTAAGATTTCTTTAAAATATTTCGGAACGTCATTGTAAAAAATCGCCGTAATTTGCGGAAGTTTTTGCTTTTTGTTTTTCCTGCTGAATTCTTTTAACGACATTAAAAAATTTATGCCGATCAGGCCGGATGCGCCGGTAATAATAAGCTGTTTGCCTAAAAGCTCTTCAAGGTTGACTCTCTTACTTATTAAAATCGCGTCTTCTTCCAAAATTTTATTGAATTTATCCATGTGATTTAGCAAAATCATGCTTGGCATAATTGTTTTACCCTATTAAATATATCTTTTTCAGTAAAGCCGATATGCCCGTCATGCTCTTCCATTGTGCCGTATTTATTTAAGAACTCTTTGGGAACTCCGAGCAAGTCAATCTTAAGAGGCTGTTTTGAAGCCATTATTATATCTCCGGTAATCGCCCCGCTGTAATAAGGTTCGCAGATCAAGACTTTGCCTCCGGCAATATTTTTACTTATTGTTTCAAAATCAAAAGGCCTAATCGTCGCAAGGTAAATCACCGTAACATCCAAATCTTTCGTCGCGCTCATGACTTTATCCAAGAGCGGGCCGACAGCTATGACTGTTCCCAATTTCCCTTTTTTGACAACATTGGCACAGCCTAATTTAACCGGAAATTCTATTTGATTTTCCCGCTCACTTAGCCTGAAATATGTCATTTTTCCATTGGCATAAGCCTGTTTGAATAAAGAATCAAATTCGGAAGCCGCGCCCGGCACCACTATTTGTATATCCGGAATGTTCATTAATATTCCCACATCGGCCGGACAATGATGGGTACAGCCGAGAGCGGCATAGTCGTAGGAAGCGCCGACGCTCACAATGTTGCCGCCGAGTTTTTGATAACCGAAATCATTTTTAATTTGTTCAAAGCATCTTTCAGTGGCAAACGGCGCAATGGTGTGAACCACTGGAATCAGCTCTTGCATGGCCAGCCCGGCGGCCAAACCGATTGTTGCTTGCTCTAATATGCCTATGTTGTAAACGCGGTCGGGAAAACGGCTCAAGGAATCCCTAAAACCAAAAACGCCAATATCGCCCAAAAGTAGCACTAGTCTTTTGTCTTCCTTCAATATTTCTTCAATTGTCTTTACAAATTGCTTGCGCATTGCATTAATTTAATTCTTTTAAAATCATATCCAGCTCCTCTCCCTTGGGAAATTTATGGTGCCAGACAGGGTTATTTTCCATAATTTTAGAGCCATGGCCTTTGATTGTGCGCGCTATTATAGCAACCGGCCTGTTTAGGCTTTTTTTCATCAAGGCCTGGTAAATTTTTTCCTGGTCATGTCCGTCTACCGAGGCCGCTGTCCAGCCAAATGATTTAAATTTTTCTTCCAAGTTTCCGAGCTTTAGAGCGCGGTCTCCGGAATGATTATAATCAACAATGCAGCACAGATTATCGAGATGGTGATTGCTGGCCAGTAGCGCCGATTCCCAAATCGTGCCTTCATTGCATTCTCCGTCGCCGACGATCACATAGACTTTATTTTTTTGCTTCTTAATTTTAAAGCCTAAGGCCGCGCCGACAGCCATGGGCAAGCCGTGGCCTAAAGAACCGGTAGAGGCCTCCACGCCGGAAATTTTTGTTCTATCAGGATGGCCGCCTAAGTCGCTTTTAAATTTGCAAAAATCATCCAAAGATTTAGAATTTATGAATCCTTTTTCCGCCAGAACAACATATAGGCCGAGTGAAGCATGCCCTTTGCTTAAAATGAATATATCCCTGTCAGGACTACTTGCTCCCTCCGGAGAAATATTCAAAACCCGATCATACAAAACCCATAATAAATCTAAAACGGACAAGGCGCTGGGTATGTGACCTTCCTTGCTTTTAGCGGACATCTCTATAATTTTTTCTTTTAGGCGTCTCATATTAGTTTTAGCAAATCTGCGTATTTATTTTTATATATTTCAGAGTTATAAAAGCAATTATGCCTAAGATTATTTTTGAATTGTTCGTCTTTCATAATTGACAATATGCTCCTCTTGAGGCAATCAGACTTAAATTCATCTATCAGAATTCCGCTGCTGTGCTTCAGTATTTCATCTCTGTTCGATCTGACCACATTGGTGGTTATTGGAATGGCGCCCAAAGACTGATATTCCCGCACTTTCATTGAATCTCTAAATTCATCATAATTATTATCGCCGTTGTACATGGCTATCCCTATTTCTGATTCCGCTATTTGCTTAATGGCCGATTCATGCGAAAGCGGCCCCAAAAAAACAATGCTCTCGCGGTTCCCCGCAAATTCAATTAATTTATTTTTGTAATCTCCGTCGCCGGCCACAAACAGCTTTATATCCGAGATTTCTTTTTCCAAGCCCTTAACAGCTTCAAATAACTCCTTAAATCCGCCAATATTCGCATCTTTGCCAAGATCTCCGACATAAATTACCTTGCCTCTGACTTTCTGAATATTTTTATATTTCTCAATAATCCATGACGGCGGAATGTTTGGCATATGAAATTGCTTATTTTTAATGTCTGGATATTTATGTTTTTTGTAATCTATGACAGTTTGAGCATTGCAAATATTCACATCCGCGGCATGGGTGCAAAATGAGTCAATAAGAAAATAAATTTTATTCAGAAGCGGATTATCAAATCTTTTTCTCGCGTAATCCGGAGAAAGAAAGAGAACTTTTTTTATATGCCCTGTTTTTTTAAGAACGCATGGCATGAGAGAAGATAATGGGTCAACAGAGAGCACAGTCGCGTATTTTCCGTATCTAGCCAGAAAAAATAAATTCAATGCCGACTCAACAGTGTAGCGCAAAATATCAGGCAAGCGCCTTATCCAGAGGAATTCTTTTTTTCTTATTAAATTATTGCCCATATAAAATGATACTGTGGTTTTCCCTCCCGTATAAAGCGAATTGCTGATTATTATTCTATTCGGGAAATGTTTGTTCAAAAAAACGCCATCGCTAAAAATATTAGGCTCATGAACGCCGTTTTTCCGGTATACTCCGTGCCAGATGGCTATTATTTTATACAACGGATACTTATTTCTTAAAAAATTAAACAATCTTATTTTAAATTTGGCAGAGACTAAGTAAACTGACATCCAGTGCAAAAAATTGTAAATTCTGTCAAAAAAAGACATATTATATTTTTTAGAATATTTTTTCCTTATTGCAATTGTTTTTAATTCCATTTTTTTTGTGAAGCCGGTTGTCATTGATTTTTCAACTACTCTGTAGTTCAAAAGAATGTCGTCTAAATTTCCAAATTTATAAAACTCGCCTATTCTAAAATATAATTCGTAGTCTTCAGCCGGATTAAAATTCGCGTCATATCGGCCGATCTTATCAAAAACTTCTTTTTTTATTATTACCAGAGGATGGCAAAACGGACTGTATTTAAAAATATTTTTTCTTATTTCTCTGTCCGTGAGATTGTACTTCCGAAGCGATTTTGCGCTTAAATTTTCATCGCAAATATTCATGGATCCGCCGGAAATTCCTATTTCCGGGTTATTTTCCATAAAAACGAACTGCTTATAGAGCCTTTCAGGGTAGCTCCAGTCATCGGCGTCCATCCGGGCAATGTATTTGCCCTTAGCCAGCGCCAGTCCCTTGTTGAGAGTATGGGACATTTTTAGGTTTGTTTCATTTCTTAAAGCAATAATTCTGCCGTCTTTTTTTGCGTAACCTTCTATTGCCTGCCATGTTTTATCCGTTGAACAATCATCAATAATAATAAATTCAAAATCTTTGAATGTTTGATTCAAAACGCTTTCAATAGCTTCACCGATGTATTTTCGGGCGTTATAAGCGGGCATTAAAACTGAAATTTTGCAAAAATGATTTTTTTCCATTTAATTTTTTTCGCTGATAATATAGAGCGGCCGGTTAAGCACTTCGTTGTGGATATTGGCGATATACAGCGCCACTAGGCCGAAACAGGATAAAATAATTCCGACCAGAAAAAGTATCATGAGGGCGAGAATGGCGGTGCCGGAAAAAGAAAGTCCCCAGGGATCTCCTAAAACATATTTTTCTATGGCGACAAACAGTCCGGTCATCGCTGAAATTACCGTGATAAAGACGCCAAGATAACCGGCAAGCCTCAAGGGAAAAAGACTATGCGAGACAAAAGAAGCGAAAGCCAAGCGCCACAATTTTTTGAAAGAATAATTAGCTTCTCCATTTATCCGCGCCGGCGCTTCAAAATAAACATAATCCCGCTTGAACCCCAGCCAGTCAATAAGCCCTCGCGTCATTCTTTTTCTTTCAGTCAATTTACAAAAAACATCAACCACTTTCCTGTCCAGAAGGCGGAAGTCGGTCGCGCAGGGAATAATCGGGGTCTCACTGATTCGATTCATAATTTTATAAAAAACAATCGAGCCAAGTTTTTTGACCAATCCTTCATTGTTGTTTTTACTTCTGACCCCCACAACGACTTCGGCTCCGTTTTTCCATTTATTCACAAATAGAGGAATCAGTTCCGGCGGGTGCTGAAGGTCCGCGTCCATCACGACGACTGCGTCGCCTTCCGCGTGATGAAGCCCCGCCGAGACGGCTATTTCTTTGCCGAAATTCCGCGAGAGGCGCAAAAATTTCACTTCTCTATTGTTTTTTCCCAGCTCTTTCAGAACCTCATCCGTTCCGTCATTTGAACCGTCGTCCACAAAAAGCAATTCGCGGGAATAATTCGGCAAATTATTGAAAGCTGAAATCACTCCCCGGTACGCGAGCGGTATATTTTCCTTTTCGTTATAGGTGGGAATAACAATAGAAAGAAGCTTACTCATATAAATCAGAAGAAACACACTACTTATCCCATGGAAAGGCGCGGCCGAAGTGGCCCCATAAAGAAGTATCGGCATATCGGAGGGTGTCGAGCTTGAGCGCCTTCCTTATTCCTCTAGGTGTCAGGTCGTAGCCGGCAATTATCTCTTCCTTTCCGTCAATTAAAGCAACTGCCATGACAGGATCTGGTTTCCCTATGGCATAGGCAAGCTTGGTGAACACTTCGCGCGCATTATGCGAGCGCAAAAGATCTATGGCAATTTTGCGCGCCATATAAGCAGCAGAGCGATCAACCTTGGTGTAATCCTTGCCAGAAAACGACCC
>MFVF01000005.1:0-11310 GCA_001785965.1 Candidatus Nomurabacteria bacterium RIFCSPLOWO2_01_FULL_42_20 | reverse complement strand
GAGAGTCCGGTGTCAGCATCAAATCCGCCCTGCGTCCACTCACCTGCCGGGTTTATGTGATATTCCTCTGCTTGAATGATATTTTTTACCAATGAAAGCAATGCGTCGTTCTTCGTATTTTGGAAACTAGCGACGACGGCCGTTACTCTGCCGTCCTCTATCGTCACCTGCGTCTTGCCGTCATACGGATAGACTTCATAAATCCTCTGACAAAGCGTGCGCGCTAATTCATATTCAAGAGGCATATATGAATCAGTCTCCGCCGTTGCGTATCCTTTCATGATGCCCTGATCACCCGCGCCGCCTATGTCTACCCCCCTCCCAATCTCCGGGCTTTGCTCTACAATGTTTATAATCACTTTGTAATCCTCTCCTGCAATTCCTTTCACTAAGGCGGCAATGTCGGGCCTCCCGCGCGAAGTAACCTCGCCGTTGATAGTGATAAGATTGTGTCCGCCCATAACCTCGACCGCGACTCTGCTCTCACTATCGTCCTTCGCATACGCGTCTAAAATACTGTCGGCAATAAAGTCACATTTTTTGTCCGGATGAGCCGGACTGACACATTCTGCTGTTTTTTTCATAAATAAAAATTAAAATAAAGAGTACTTTGATTCGACTTTGACTCGGACGCTGTGTGTCCGCCCGAGGCGGACCCACGCGCTCCTCGCTCGTCGAAATAAAAAAAACACACCGCCCCAAAAAAATAAAAGGGGGTGTGCCTCAGCCAAAGGCTGATCCGCCTAGGGCGGAAACCATAATTTGACGCACTTATATATTACTACTTCCTCTATAATTATCAACCCAAAATGTTGATAACTTTACCCCCACACCTATTATGGCATAGCTTTTATTCTGCCATTCGGGTTTCCTCCGGGAAAATATTTAAGATAGAAATTTTTAAATAATTAGCCAAAATATTGCAAAAGCAGAATAATGCCATAATAGGTGTGGGGGTTTACTTTTTCTGCAGATATTGTAAAGTGAGAACCGGAGTACACTAAAATCTAAAATATTATGGAAAAACATGTCAAAAACGATTCCGCCATCAATTACTTGACGGCGAGTGAACACGTCAGAATTGTTTTCTACCCGACAAATGAAGAGCTTGCTTACAAGGGCAAAGATTTAGCGACAATTTTTTGCAAAGCCGCCCAAAAGATTTTTGGCCTAGAAACAACGGTGCTTCTTGAAAAAGCTTTCATTGGCTATATTCATGCTCTAACAATAATTGACGACTTTGATAAAGACACCGAGCGAGACGAGTATGAAAGCCAAATTCTGTACAAAGCAAACCCTGAAGCTTACAGGGTTTACAAGAAAAACCGGCTGGGTATGCAGAATATCCAAGGCGTCATAAATACGCTCTATTTCTTAAGAGACCATCACAATCTTCTTAAGGAGCCGGAGTTTGAGGACGGGGCTAAGGCAATCTTTAAACGCTTCCTGCCGGGCGGAATTGGAGAAGTTTCGATCTCGGCAATCAATGAAGGAAACTACGACATGATGAGCGAAGCGAGAAAAATAATACTTGCAGACAAAGTGGCAGAGTTTGCGAAGGAGATTTGCATAGAAATAATCAAGCAGGCAAAAAAGAGCTTTTAAACCCTCTGGTAATCAGAGGGCTTTTATTTCGACGAGCGAGGAGCATGTGAATGTGTAATCACATTCACAATGTCCGAGCGACGTCGAATCAAAGTACTCTTTATTTTCATACTCAAATTTTACCACTTTCCCTCTTAGTTTGAAATTTTCCATAAAGAAAGTAATTTGCAACTAGAGCAAATAGCAAAAAGGTCGACGACCACAGAACCGATATCACGATATTTTGAATACTTGAATGATAGAGACTGATTAAAACTATTTGCAGCAGAGCGCCGGCCGCAAATGGAAAAAGGAAAGAATTGTTCCGAATCGCTAAAAAATAATGAACGAAGGCGATGGAGAGAGATAAAAGAAACATGGCAATGCTGAAAATCGGCAAGTGTGGCGCAATTTTGATGTAGGTTGCGCCAAAGAATATCCTGACAACAATATTCGGCGCAAAGCCGAAGACAAAAATTACAGGCAATGAAACAGCTGTTATATAACCCAGAGCGCTTCTGAAAGCCTTAAAGGTGCGCGGACTTGAAGCAGTATGCGATTCCGAGACAACCACAAACATAACCGTGACAAAAGCCGAAGCAATATAGATCAATATCTTGCCGACAGCGGACAGAGCAGCATATTCCCCGGCTAGTTGGGGTTCGAAAAAGTGCTTGGCCAAGATGACGTCTATATTGGAAATAAAAGCAACAAGCAAGGCGGCCAAAAAAACAGTTAAACCTGCCCGCCATCGCTTGAGCTCAACAAGCGCTCTGGCGAAAACAGGCGGGAAAGATTTTGTCCGCCAGAGGCGGATCCGCCTCTGGCGGAAAAAAATACTTTTGATTGCCTCGCCCAGCGTGTCCTCTGAAGTGTGGGGAGTAAAGCTCGTTAATGATTTGATTTTTGTGTAATTATAAAAACAGACTGCGCCAAGAGAGACGGCTAAGGCAAGCATCACGCCCGGGACAAATAATCCGATATAAACAAAAATAACGGCCAAAGAAAGCTTCAAAGCTGCGCCTAAGATATTCTGGAAAGAAAAAGCTTTAAAAGACTTCAGGCCTTGCAGCGCTCCGGCGTACACAGTAAGCATAAAAGCAAATGGAATAGAGAAACTAAAAACAATAAGCGGCAAGGGGTCTATCGCCAAGAAGCGAGATAGCATCGGAACCGCGAGCCAAAAGAGAAAAAGCAGGGCCAGAGAGAAAAAGAAAACCGAGCGGGATACTTTCCGAAGCCAAACTTTAGCGGTAAGATAATCTTTCTTGCCTGCAAGAAAAGAAATATGCCTTGAAATATAATTCGATATGGCTTGAGTCGGAGCAACAATTATCACCATCAAGCCGAAAATAGCAGATACTTCTCCAAAAAAAGATGGCGAGAGCATTCTGCCCATTATCAAAGTGAAGGCGTAATTTAAAAAACTTGCAAAAAGAGAGCCAGTCAGAACAATCAGGCTCCATTTCGCATAATCGTTTTTTAGAAAAGGTAAAACCATTTAATTACCAATACCTAACACTTCTTTAACTTTTTTGACCACATCGTCTATCTTCCAATCGCTTTTAACCAGATAAAAAATCGGCCGGTATTCAAGAATGCTTTTGACGATCTTTTCATCCGTGGCGGAAAGATTGGTCAGAATAATGACCGGCACGCCCTTGCCCCAATCATCGGCGCGTAATTTTTTCAAAACCTGCAAGCCGTCCAATCCGGGCATGACAATGTCAAGCAAAATCAAATCAGGCCGCTCCCGAAAAGCCACTAAAAGTCCATTTTCGCCATTTTTGCATTTAATCGGCCCAAAGCCCTCGAAAGCCAAACGATCGGCCAAAACTTCCAGCAAATCTGTTTCATCTTCGATAATTAAAATTTTTTTCATTTGGTCACTAATACCACTAATCTATCCCGGCTCCTCGAGGCCGGGTCTCGGGATCCCTAGAGACCCGGCCTCTTCCCGCCGGGACGAATACCACTAATCCATTCGCGGTATTCGTTTTTTATTCGTGGTATTTGTTATTAACTGGTAATTCTACAAAGAAGGTCGACCCCTTCCCTTTCTTCGACTCAAACCAAATCCGGCCGCCAAGCCGCTCCACCATACCTTTCGTAATATAGAGCCCGAGACCGGTGCCATCGGTCTCGCGAGCGAGCGCTTCTTTTGCCCGGAAGAATTTGGTCCAAATTTTCTCTCGATCACTTTTGGCAATACCTTGACCGGTATCGCTAACCTCAAACAAAATCCGGCCATCTGTCGGTTCAATCTTGATTTGAATTTCACCGCCGGGCTGATTGTATTTAACCGCGTTGGAAAGAAGATTAACAACAATGATGCGCAAGATATCCGGATCCGATTCGATAATTAGGTGGCCAGACGAATATTTTTTCCGCAATTTTAAATTCTGCCTCTTGATGCTCTCGTCGAGCTCATCCAAGACACTTTTAATAATCGAGACCAGATTAACCGGCTTTAAGGTAAGCGCCAGTTTTCCCAGTTCAATGCGCGAAACATTGAGCAAGTCGCCGACCAATTTAATCATGCGCTGATTGTTGCGATAAATTCGTTTCAAATATTCGACTTGCCGCTCGTTGAGTCTGCCCAGTTGATTGCCGAGAAGCATTTCCGCACTCCAATTTGTCGTCGAAAGTGGCGTCCGAAGCTGATGCGAGGCGGTTGAAATAAAATCAGTCTTAGCTTCATCTAGACTTTCCAATTTGTCCACCATTTCATTAAAAGAATGGGCCAGTTCGTTAATTTCATCGTGGCCATGCACGCGCGCGCGTGTTTTCAGATTACCAGCCGTGATGGCACGCGTAGTTTCCGTAAGCCGCCGGACCGGTCGAATGACGAAAAAGTAGCCAAAAAACAAAATTGTCCCAAAAATTCCAAGCATGATCGGTAAAATTAAAAGCGATAATTTCAGTGCTGTCCGATTGGACGGAGCCAAAATCTTCTCGGTCGGCAAACCATAAGACAAAAACCAATTTAGGCCCTTAAAAGACAAGAAGCCCGATTGCAAGACACTGGCCTCTAGTATTTTGGCGTTTGGGTATACATCATCATCGGCAATTTTAAGATTGTGGCCGGAAGACAAAATCTTGTCCAATAATTCCGGCGATTGAAATTGTTTGCTTAAAATTTCACTGTCATCCTCCGACTGATTGCAAGCTACCAAATAACCCTCGCGATTATAAAGCTCGGCGTGGCCCGGCAAGTCATTCAAAATATCTTTGACCGCTCCCCAGGCGAAGTTGCCGATAATGGCGCCGGCAATCAGACGGCCGGGTTCGTTCCGAGCATAAACCGGCGCGGCAAAAATAATCGTGGGCTTACCGGAATAACCAGTCTTTAAAACATCCGAGTAATAAGGCTGGCCGGAAATAGCTTTTTCGAAGGCGACCAAATTTTCCGGATAATCTTTAATATTTTTTGAATTGATTTTATCCAGCACGGAAAAAGAAGAGATTTTTATCTCGCCCTTCCGATTGACGGCCAAAAGCGCGTCCCATGGACCGCTCGAGAGCGTCATCTCTTCAAGTTTCTTATTTAATCGATTACGATCATCTCCACCGTAGGCGAGATGATTGGCAAAAATTTCTTCTTGAGCAATAATGGAGACGTCTAAATACCGGTCGTAAAGCAAGCGATCAATTTTGTTCACTGTCTCTTTTGTTAAAAAAAGCAAATTCTCCCCGGTGGCATCGGTCAGAACTGGCCGGATGGAAAAATAAGTCAGGACGAACAAACTCATGATACTGATCACTCCAGCCGAAATGATAATAATAAAAATTTTCGTCAGTAATTTCATCCCGTTAAAAGCAGATCGCGATCTCAAAATCACCATCTACGCTTTTTTTAATTTTATAATTGTAATTCAACATAAAATATCAATTTATATTACGCGATCGCGGCTTCTAACGGGATTCATCTCAAAAATCTACGATCAATTAAATAATCGGTGTCAATGGCAGAAAGATCCTTGTCTTCATGTCTAATGTGATCATCAATGTGATTTGAAAGTAAAAATTTATTGACGATCCGTAGATTACCAAAGATTGACTCTATTTTGGAAGCAAAAGTGAAAGCAGTTTTGTTTTCGGCGCTATCCAAAATATGAACGCCGAGTAATCCGGCCGTCGCCTCTTCCATCTTAATGTCAAATTGTTTCGCTAAAATCATCTCGCCCTCTTTCTGATTTTTTTTATAAAAATCAACTCCGCGAAAATAAGCCTCCAAAAACAACCGCACTGTCTCTTCGTGCTCTTTAATGAATTCGGTTTTAAAAGTCCAAACATCTACAATGAACCCCGGCGCGTCCGCCGACGAATAAATCACCCGGTAGGCCGAAGAATCAAGAATTTTGGAAGCGTGCGGCTCGTAGGTAACAACCGCATCAACAATACCCGCCTTAATCAGTTCCGTCCTTTCCCCAACCGGCACCAAGACGCTTTGAACGTCTTTTAGCTTAAGCCCGTATTCGTCAAGCGCTTGGTTAAGAAAAAACTCTTCCAAAGCTTTAGCGTCATAAGCCACTTTTTTTCCTTTTAAGTCCTTAATGCTTTTAATGTTCTTTCGGCCGATAATCATGTCCGCACCAAGACTGTAGTTGATAACCGCCACAATTTTATGCCGGACGCCATCATAAGCTTCGTGAATGGCATCCAAAGTTAAATTTGTCCGGCCATCTAATTTCCCGGCGGAATAATCGACCGATAGATTCTTGAGCGAATCATATTTTTGCAAATCAACTTCCAAGCCCGCCTCTCGGAAAAAGCCCAAGTTGTGGGCGATAAAAAGCCCGACATAGCCCGGCCAATCGACATATCCGATCACGACTTTTTTAGACGGTGGCAAATCCTCGGCCTTAGATAATCCGGTGTAAAGAAAAAATAAAAATCCCAAGACAAACAATATCAGAATGATAGACAAGCTTATTAATTTCTTTTTATGAATTTCTTGCATAAATCTCAGAAACTGGGTTTCCGAGGTTCCCTGAAACCAATTTCTTATTCTTAATTATTTTCGGCGACCGTTCGTCGGCCAAAGAAAAAGACATTTTTCGGCCGGTTCGTTTCTCGTATTCCAAAACAAGTAAAGCTACCGTCTTGGCTGGATTCACTCCGGCGCTCAAAATACGTCCGGTCCTTAAATCAGCCTTTGCCCCGGGTACGCTCTGAAATATCTCAATCGCTTTATCGCCCAAGTGGTATCTCATTTCTTTCAGGACACTACTAAGAATTTCGTAATAAATACGCTCTTTCTCCGGTACGTCGGGGCAATTGTGATAAACGTAGTGGCGCAAAAAATGCCGGTGCTTTACATAAATGACAGAGCTCACCGCCAAAACAATAAAAATCAGACCGAGTAACAAAAACCAAAATTGCCGCTCAAAAAACCCTAATATTTTTCTCTCCACCCTAAATTCAAATTGCGAGATCGCAGGAAATTCCTGACCTAGATAATTGATACTCGACCAAACACGGTACAACCCGAGCGGCAAGTCTGACGGCAACTGTATTAACTTTATAAAACTAGCGGTTGTCTCCACTGCCACTGTCTCCGATTGCCTTAAAATTTCTTCATTTTTTTCATTAAAAATTTTATATTCGGCAATGACATCAACTCTCCGATCACTGCCGAAATTAATCAATTTGACTGAAACAGGCAAAAATTCACCCGGCGCAAAGCGAGTCTGGGGAATGACTCCTGTTGTCAGAACTTCTTCGGCCATAGACACTCCGGGACATACTCCAGCAGTAAAAAAAAACAAACTAACCGCAACAAAATTAAATATTCTTCTATTCAATTTTATTTCTGTTTGACGCACTTCTTTTTTTTATGCTACGAATTACAAAAATTATCAAAATTACAACAAGTAAAATTATGACGGCCAGAGAAAATACCGGCAAAGTCTTACTCTCGGCCGGAACTTCCACCGGCGCTATCTCAATGTCAAAGAGAGACTTATCAGAGCTTACCTTGGAATCGGTCCCGACCGCGAGCGCTCCGCCGCTGATGGCTTTTTTCAACGCTAAATTTGAAGATGGCGCAAAGGCCCGGCTTATTTTTTCTGATGTTTTTGATAAAGACGCCAAATAAGGCGGCTCTCTAGTGTCGTTCCCTCTGGCTAATCTATTAAAAGCGGCGCCTAAAGTGGCGATACGATTAACGCTTTCTTTTTTCAACTCTTCTATCTGTGTTTTCGGAAGAACTCCAAATACAATAATCAGCAAAAGAATAGAAATTGCCGGATAAGCGTGCTGTTTAAATATGTGTTTTATAAAATTCATAATAAATAGTTATAAAGTTATAAAGTCTATAATGTTATAAAGTTGGTTTTGGCACTTCCCGCCCCGTAGGGAGCACGAGGCGCATTCGGCCGAGCGATCTCCTTCGGGGTGTTTTATAAAATTCATAACAAGTAAATTAAAAGGATTTCGCAGGGTTGACAAATTTTTTAAATATGGTAAGTTATTAAAACTTTACTGTCATGGGCGCTTAGATGAGACGCGGGTTGGTTAGCACATTTTTGCGTCACTCGCGTCTCATCTAAGCGTCCATGTTTTATAAAATTCATAACAAGTAAATTAAGTAAATTAAGCGAGACAAGTAAATCAAGCTAAAATACTTACTTCCCGCCCCGCACCGAGCCGAGCGCGCACTCGGCGCGAGGATCTGGTGCTGGGGTGTTTTGCTTTTGCAAACAAAAAATTGATAATTCGCATGAGCGCATTCGTAGCGCGCATTGCCATTTCCGGACTCAATGTCCGGAAATGGCAACCTTAACACAAAAAAACACCCCTCCTGACTGCATACTGAAGAGATGTGCTTCCGCCTCATCGGCGGATCCGCCTTGGGCGGAAACCATATTTAAACGCAAACTAATTATACAACAGTTTAAAAAATTAAAAAGCAAAAACTGTTGATAACTTTGCTACTGCGGTTTTATTTAAAATTAAATCTTGTTTTGTAATATTTATATTGTCATAGCACTTCGCGCCCCGTGATCGCGAAGCGATTTTACGGGGTGGATAATTGTTTTTTAATTAATTAAAAAGGGCGGAATCTAAATCCATAGATCCCGCCAATTTTTTAACTATCTTTTTAACTATCTGTAACTATCTACTACATTTTTTTACCGGAGCATGACAGTTCGTATTCGCATATGAGCGATACACTAACGGGGTGGATTGAAAGCTTACATAGCCACCGTAACCATAGTTGAGATTGGAGTAGCTTTGTTGAATCCTCAAAGCTCTCATTCTTTCCAACTCCAACTCGTAGTTGCTATAGTGATACTCCACCGGTCTCCTAAAATTCCGGTAGTAATCTTGCTTCGGTTTGGTGTCGCTGGGAGAGCCGTCGCGGTCATAGTAATTATTAGTGATGTAGGTGTCGCTTTTATTTCCATCACTACTCGTATTTCCGGGGAAACTATAACTCTGTGAAACCGCCTCATTATCGCGCGTATTTCCGGGTCCGGGAAAACTATAACCCTGACTCTGTGAAACTGAAACCATTTCATCCTCTCCGCTTAAGGAGTATTCCGGATCCAAAACTATTGCCATCGGCAAAGTTTTAGCAACCTTCTCATTTTCTTCCTCTTTATCAGAGGGAGCCAAGGCCACATTTTTAGGAAGATTTCTGACTTCCTGCTGTGTCTCCTCCTCCTTATCGGGAGGTGATAGGGCCACATTTTTAGGAAGATTTCTGACTTCCTGAATTTCCGATTTTTCGCCCGGGGACAGAGCAACCTTCTTGGGTAAATTGCCGGTTTCTGAAATTTGAGTTTGCCCTTTTTCGGCCGGAGATACGGCTACCGGTTTAGGTAAATTATTACCGGTTTCCGAAATTTCCGATTTGGCTTCGCTCGGAGACATGGCTACTGGTTTGGGTAAACTGCCGTTTTCCGAAACCGAAGAAGGAGAAGTGGCATCTTGCGGCAACCCTTTCTTCCCTTCCTCTTTGCCGGCAGATTTTTCTTCCACAGCCAACGTGTCGGATATGTCGGATTTTTCTATCTTAGCCCTTTCTTTTTCTTTGCCTTTCTTAGGCTTATCCTGCGCTTGAGCAATCATGCCGATTGCCATTACAAGCGTTAAAAAAAGTAATTTTTTCATAATATTTTGTTTTTAATTTGCAATTTTTCCGCCAGAGGCGGGGCAATGATTTATTGATTTAAAATCGGTTTTCAGTATATCAGAAAAAGCAAATTTTGTCAAATAAAAACAGCCGGGTATAAAACCGGCTGCAATAGACGTATTTCTGCTCTTTTACTTTGTTCCCGCCGTGCTGGAATCAGACGGCTTTTTCTTTCTTGGAGGCCCGTTCGGCAAAAGGTCCCCTGTATCATAAACGTAGGCGTGACCGATATCTTTCTTCAATATCTCCACCTTATCTCCATGTTCCCTCTTAAGCTTTTTGTAAAGCTCCTTGTTGAGAAGCTCCACCGCTAGTCGCTGATGTTTTTTGAGGGCATATGCCGAATGTTCTTCCGGCAAATAATCAATGATGTAGATGGTTTCTTTATTCGCCACATTAAGCCCGCCTTTTCTCTCTTCATTAGGAAAAGAGTATATGGGAAAGCTGCCGATGTGCCAGGGTTTGTTTTTTGACCCGGTGTTTTCTAACCGGATCATTGACTCGTCAACGTCCTGGAAGAGAATTTTGTAGAGAACTTTCCTATCGAGGTTTTTTTGAGCAGAAGCGAATTGGGCCAGAATAAGGCCAAAAATCGCGATAAACAGTATTTTTTTCATATTCATATATTCAATTTTTAAAGGTTTATACAAAACAAATGAATTAGCCTAATTTTACATATATTAGAGAATTAGTCAAGTCTTTTCAAATACTCCCTTTTATGTTGGTCAACCCTGTGAAATCCTTGCCTTCCGGCAAGGAAAAATCCTTTTGGATTTTTATTTCACAGGGTTATTATCTACATAAGCCATCTCATCCTCGTGGCAAGCCACGAGGATGAGATGGGTAGATAATAAAAATCTCCGGACGAATTAACATTCCGGAGACAACATTTTTCTTTTACTTTTTACTCTTTACCCTTTACTCTTTCTATTCTTCTATTTTTTTACTAAGGGATACTTTGACTCCGATTTCCAAACTGGAGCCGAAAATTTGCCCTTCCGTCAACGTTAAAAAGTTAAACGATGACCGGAAAAAACATCCGATATTATAAGCCATCTCTTCCTCTTCTCCAATACTCTGATTAACAATAAAATTATAATTCAGTTGGAGAAACATCCTGAAGAGATTTCCTCTGGCCTGCTCGTCAATGTTTGGAAAAGCGCTGCCGAAGGAGATTCCTCCGATCGGCCCAGCCAGATGAGGTAATTTCTCGGGAATATTAGCAACGACCGAGAAGAGGATGGCCGGCGCTTGGATAAACCTGCTTTGTTTGAGCGTAGTACTGTCCCCCTGCATCACGGTGAATTTCTGATGAAAATCATTCCCGCTCTCCAGGCCAATCCCAAGGCCAACAAAATCATCCATAAACGGCAGGGTTATCAATAAATCAGCGCCATAGGTCGGATTGAGCCAGCCACTCTCGACAGTAGAGGACGCCATGGTCTGAACCATGCGGCCGCTATTGTCAAAGCTGTACCCTGCCCGTGGTAAAAACGAAAGAGTTTGGGCTTTCGCCTCTTCCTGAAGCCCGGCAAAAATTGCCAGAGAAATCAGGTAAAGTAGTGTTTTTTTCATATATTTAG
>MFVF01000004.1 GCA_001785965.1 Candidatus Nomurabacteria bacterium RIFCSPLOWO2_01_FULL_42_20 | reverse complement strand
GCTCGATTCTCTCCCAAGAGTGGAACTTGATCAGAGAGGGTGGCCAGAGCCGCCATATCAAGCAGCCATTTCTCCCACCCCGCCGTCAGGCGGGTTGTCCTCGGCGCAGCTTGCGGTGAGCTTGTCGAACCCGTCGAAGGACTTGTTTTCTCAAAGTACTCCCCGTATTTCTTGATAAATGCCTGCACGAGTTTGAAAGCCACCCCCGCGCCGCACAATTCCTTGAAAGGATATTCGTCTCCTGCCTGCTTCGGATTTAGAATTGCATAAGCGGGCGGAAGAATTTCTGGCGTAATATGGTGGTCACTAATGATTACATTTATTCCGCTCGACTCAGCTTGAGCGACCTCTTCAACATCCGTAATCCCCAAATCAACGGTAATTAAAAGCTTTGTTTCACTTTTAATAAACTCATCAATCGCCGGCTGATGGAGTCCGAAGCCCTCTTTGTGCCGGTCTGGAATATAATTTTCGAAATTGCCGTAGCCTATTTTTTTAAACAAGTCATGTAAAATCACCGCGCCGGGAATGCCGTCGCAATCGTAGTCAGAGTAAATAACAATTTTTTCTTTGGCTTGGATTGCCTCGAAAATCCGTACGCAAGCCCGTTCCATATCTTTCATCAAATACGGATCATGTAAATCCCCTTCATAAGAAGGGTTTAAAAATTTCTCCTTTTCTTCTGGTTTAAATATTCCCCTGTTCTCCAAAAGCAAATCAACCAATTGCATGGTATTAATTTTAGCATATAATAATTATGATACTAATATATTACTATTTTCGTATTATTAGTATCACACTATGGGTGACTGTATTTTTTGCAAAATCGCAAAAAAAGAAGTGCCGGCAAACATCGTCTATGAAGATGAGAATTTTCTGGCTTTTTTAGACATCAATCCGCAAGCATCCGGGCACACTCAAGTTATTCCCAAGCGTCACTTCCGCTGGGTATGGGATATGCCGTTCGACCAAAAAACTCCGGGCAATATTGGGGATTATTTCAGGGTAGTGCAAAAAATCGCCAAAGCCCAAGCATTAGCTTTTAAAACTGATTTTATAATTTCAAAAATAATTGGCGACGAAGTGCCGCATGCCCACGCGTGGGTTTTCCCTGGCGGGCCAATAGAAGGAAATCCAAAAGATTTCGAAAAAAATGCCGAAAAAATAAAACTGGCCCTTTAGTAGTTTTCTTTGAGAAAAGTTAATCCCTTTTCACTGGAAAGCCCCCCAAAGCCCTTAGATGACAGCATATCTGTTATTTTCCGCTCATCCCCCTTGGTCGGAACTCCCCCGCGAAGAACAGAAGCAAAGCTTTTTATACTGCGAGCTGTTTTATCGCCGATTTTTTGGGGATTTGTGTCTAAAAATTTATTTAATCTTTTAGCCTCTTTTATAAGAACTAATTTCTCTAATGCTCCTCCTGTGTATTTCCTTATTATTGGAAAAAACGAGCCTCCACGAGCCCCCTCTCCTTCTTTTTTTTCCGGAGGGGGAGGGTATTCTTTTATAGATCCAAATTCATCTGATTCTTCTCCTTCTTTCTCTGTGTATTTCCTTTCCATTGGGAAAAACGAGTCCTTACGAACTTTTTCTCCTTCTCCCTTGCTTGGGTCGGGGTATTCTTTTTTTCCGATTGAAAATGACATATTTTTTCAAATATATCATAAAAAAGACATTTGATAAAATGCCTTACCCCTTACTCTTTACTCCTTACCCTTAATGCCTCTATTCCCGGCAGTGTCCCTTTCTCCAAAAATTCAAGCATTGCCCCGCCGCCGGTGGAGACAAATAAATTAGGTTTTAGGTTATAGGTTCTAGGTTCTAGGTTAGACAGAAGACTGACAGTGTCGCCGCCGCCAATAATAACTTTGGCGCGGCTTTTAATAATGGCCTTCAGAATTTTCTCCGTCGCTTTGCCAAACCCTTTCTCGTAATTGCCCAGTGGCCCATTCATCAAAATAAATTTGGATTTTTTAATTAATTCTTCGAGTAATTTTACAGAGTAAGGCCCGACGTCCACAAAAGAATTTTGGTAGACTATAACATCGGGAGGTAAAATAATTTTAGGATTCTTACTTAATTTCTTAAGGCCAAAATTTTTCTTTTCATAAACTGATTTGCCAATATCCACACCGGCTTCCTTGAAGAAATTATTCATCAAGGCCCCGCCTACAAAAACTGCATCGGCTGATTCAGCGGAATCATGCCGCGCACCGTCCATTGAAGCGCGGCCTAAAAACTTTTTAATCAAAGGAATTTTTGTGCTGAACTTTGCTCCGCCTAAAATAAATAAAAACGGGTGTTGAGGCCTCTTAAACGCGGCTTTCAAATTCTTGATTTCTTTTTCAAGCTGCAAGCCGGCATAACTCGGCAAATATTTAGGCGGGCCAACAATTGAAGCGTGCGCGCGGTGCGAGACAGAAAATGCCTCATTCACATACAAATCGCCGAGCGAGGCCAATTGTTTCGCGAATTTAGAGTCATTTTTCATTTCACCCGAAAAGCGTCTGATGTTTTCCAAAAGTGTAATATCTTTTTTTATAAACTTCTTTAAATAATCAGCAACGGGTTTCAAACTCTGCTTCCCGTTTTCACCCAAGTGCGAAATTAAAATTAATCTAGCGCCCTTTTTGATAAGATACTTAAGAGTAGGCATCGCCTTATCAATTCGAGAAGTGTCTAGAATTTTACCGTTTTTTATCGGCACGTTAAAGTCCACCCGCACTAAAACTCGTTTACCTTTAATATTTTTTAATTGCCTTATTGATTTCATATTGGTAGTTGCTAGGGGCTAGGTCCTTAATTTACTTAATTTACTTAATTTACTTAATTTACTTAATTTACTTAATTTACTTAATTTACTGATTTAATAATTTCCTTGAAATTATCTGGATCAAGACTATCTCGTCCAACTAAGAGCCCGTCAACTCCTCCGTCCTTCATGAATTCCCCCGCATTTTTGATATTTACAGATCCGCCATAAAGAATACGCAATGATCCTACAGCTTTCGGGTCATACAGATCACTTAAAACCTTTTTGATAAATATGGCCATTTCATTCGACTCGGCCGGAGTCGCTTCCCGCATGGCAGACTTGCCGATCGCCCAGATAGGCTCATAAGCTATTAAAATTTTTGGAAGCGCGGTCTTTGGAATACTCGAAAAAATCTCTTCCAATTGGGTTCTTACGAAAGAAAGATAATTTCCTGATTCGTCCCTTTTGCTCTCTCCGACACAGACAATCGGCGTAATGGCATGCTTGAGGCATGCCCCTATTTTTTTTCGCACTATTTCATTCGTCTCGCCAAGCATCCGCCTTTCCGAGTGGCCGACAATGACATATTTCACGCCCAGATTTTTAAGCATGAGGGGCGAAATCTCGCCCGTTTGAGCGGTGTTGTTTGTTTCAAAATGAACATCTTGAGCTCCAAGTTTTGCTTTTTTTATTTTTTTACTTATCGCTGAAAGAAAAACAAAAGGCGGGCAAATCACTATCTCCGTTTTCCCTCTACTGTATTTACTGTATTTACTGATTTCCTTCGCAAGACGAAGTGCTTTCTCGAGCGAGGCTGGATTCATTTTCCAATTTCCAATTATTAACTTTTTACCTTTAGACATGGTCCTATTTTACCACGTCACTGGTCTCGCCATTGCTTGACAAATTAGAATATTTATGATAGAAAGTAAACGAACCTAATTGTTATTTTTATGGAAAAAAAAATAAAAAATCTTCTACTTGGATTCAGCATGATGGTGAGCTTTGCGGGGATTGCCGCCATGGTCTTCTATGCCCGAAAGGGTGAAATGGCGGCAATAATAGACGTAGCCAAAAAATTTTTGATAAAATTCCTGGAAGAAAATCAGGGATCAATAATGATTTGGACTGCCATCGCCCTTGGCGGAACTTATATTATTTATATGTTCTGGCAAATATTGACCCTGAAAGAGGAAGAGAAGATAGAAAAATATCCGGCATAGCTTCTTTTAAATTTTAAAAGGAGCTTTTTTATTTTTAAGTTTTAAGCAAGGACGGTCCTTGCTTAATTAAAACTTTTTGTTTTACCAAACAAAGAGTATGATACCATCAGATCCTTTTGAACCATGGCCTCCGCGGTCTGCATCACAAGTATTACTATCATTCGATTCTTTACCACCACCACCACCACCACCACCAGCGCCATAACCACTGGCATTAGTGGCGTTACCAGCCACGGTACCAGTGCAACCATTTTGAGTTTTAGAACCACCTCTTCCACCCGTACCCCCCGTGCTAGAGTATGATCCTATTATTGTATTAGTGCCTCCTGCAGCACCCGCAGTGCCAGAAGAACAATTATTACACCCATTTTGACCAGAATCTCCATTATTAGTACCAGGACTTGTTGAGGCCGCGCCACCGCCGCCTCCTGCCCCACCACCATTCCTATTGCTACCACCCACGTTAGTACCCAATCCTCCATAACCGCCATTACCACCGGGACCTTGCCCGGGAGTGCCTGTTGCTCCTACGCCACCCCCACTAGCAAAGAGATTATTATTATTTGCATCTTTTACAATTGAAGCAGTTCCACTAACTCCGTTAACACTACAAGCAGTAATATTAGTACCGGAATATGTACAATTAAGATACGCGACTATATTTGCAAACTGACCCCAAGGCCATATCGACTGATTTTGGTCACCAACCCCTCCTTTGCCGCCAGTGCCAGCCACACAATTAAGATTATTAAAACTAGGTACCATAAAGTCTGCGGTTACGCCAGAACCAGTTATTCCAATAGTTTTTATTTGTATTTGACCTCCTGCGCCTCCCGTGCCTCCTGTGTTGCCTTGGCCAGAAGTCCCATCGTGGCCACCCTTTCCTCCTCCCCCACCACCAATTGCATAAACAGTAATTTTATTAACACCAGGGCTACCCAAACCGCAATTTCCAGATGACAGTCCAGAATAAGTATCATTAACCGCAGGCCCCGAAGGACCACCGGGACCCTGAGTACAGATGTAGAGTAAACCTTCACCAGGGGTTGCACAAACTTGCCCACCGCCAGCAAGACCAAGATTTTGAAGTTTCGCGTCCCCATTAAAGAGTAGCTCGAGAGATCTTTTCGAGCTTATCGCGGTCCCCGCAGAATTTCTTTCCGCTATATCAAACAGAAGAGACGGGCTATTAGCACTTGGGCCTGCAACTGTCTGCATCGTCCAATCTAGAAGACGTCCGTCTGAAGCCGTTCGGCGAACCACTAAAAATCGATCGTCGTCATTTGGCCCGCTTCCCAGCGGTGCCTTTACAACCCTGTGGATAGCACCAAGACCCCTGTTTGCTTGATTAGATATTAGAAATAATGAGTTGCTATTATCATTACTAATGTCTCCGAGTGTAAGCCATGAATTGCCCGCCCCGGCTGAAATTTTGTTGACGTAGGCCTGTTGGGCTATGGCACCACCAGTTATGGCATTAGGGGTGGTTAAACCATTATAGGCATCAGCGTTGGAATTACCTGCGGGAGTAGAAACTATTAAGGTACCACCGATATCAGAAATACTACTAGTTTGGTAAAAACCAGTATTATCTAGTCTAATAAAGGTTGACCTTACATCAAAGTAATCGTAAGTAACACCAATATTGTCTGTATTATAAGCTGATCTTTTAACAAAGACTCTGTATTTCACTGCACCAGGTATTAAAGACCAACCAAACGCACAGCCCTTACTAGGACTATCGGCATCACAGCGTTCGGACGAGGTTGATACTTTTGTTGATCCACCACCTGTGTCATGTGCGGCAACCGCAACACGAAAAGATTGTTGAAATGTGCCGGTGCCAGTTATGTTGAGAAGTGTACTAGAAGGTTTAGACATTTCCCGCATCTCGACGGCAAAATTGCTTTTTCTCGTGTCGCCTCCGTCTGCGCCTATTGTGAGAGTTTGAGTGGGAGTATTTGTGCCGATGCCGACGAAGTCATTAATATTTCCGGATAATATAACTGGCTTGGAATTGCCGCCTAAAGGAGTGCCGCCGGCAATATCCCGCCTCCAAGGCAAGCCCGGGCCGGTCATTTCCCCTCTAATTTCAACAGTGCCGTTTGTACCACTTCCACCTGAAGTAATAATCAGGGGATTTTTCCAAGCTATGTTTGTGTTTACACCACCAGAGTCAGCAACTTGAAGAGCCATACCAGCCCTTTTTACACCACCGTCATCAAACTCAAACTGCGTAAGTTGAGAAGCCGAGCCTAATTTGATTCTCCTGAAAACAGTTCCTAGATAAAAGCTATTTCGGCTCAAAACGGCTGCGTCAATGTCTCCGGTGATTCCTTCTGTTCCCAATAATTCTCCTCCGTTTACTCCCTCTGATCCTAATCCTACTGGTTCTAGTTCTGACCCGCCGCCCGGCCCCTCTGGTCCTAGTTCGCCGCGACCAAAAATATTCTTAAAAAAATTGACGATACCCCCGAAGAAACCGCCGCCGCCGCCTCCGCCGCCGTTCTGCACTTCTGCGCAATCCGCCGGACAATCAAGAGAGGTTTCCGCCCCTCTTTCACAAACACCGTCACCACAAAAACCAATTGGCGGGAGGGGACCCATTTGTGTTTCAACCGCCGCCTGCGAAGAGCGTCCGAAAACCAAAATTACGGCAACGATGACGGCCACTGTTCCAATTTGCTTCATATTAATTTTTGGCAATTTAAAGTATTTCATGATTTAGATTTAAGATTAAAGATTTAAGTTATAAAGTTAGCGGGATTCATATAAATTAACTTAAAAACCGAAAGCCGCGACTGGTGCCGAAAGAAGATAATCCGCCGAGTAAGGTCCGTTGACTATGAGGGGCGGCACAGATCCTGCTTGACCTTGACCGTAATTGTTTAAAAAAACATTTATTCCGGGATCATTCAAATCATCACCAACACTGAATGAACGTTTTACTTCCAGCTGCGTTCTTGGGTTATTCGTCCCAATCCCAACCCCCACCGGATCGCCGACAAGTGATCCGGGTCCGCCCTTGCCCTTCACCCTAATCCTTTCCAAATCGTTGGTCTTTACAACAAAGTCAAAATCATTCTTTGTGCCAATGAATTCATTTGGACTGCTTGGTGTTCCGGTCAGATCATCGCCGTCAAGCGACCAGCCGCCGGCACGGATAAGATCAACATACGGTCTGCCATCCTCGGAGACTTTAAATTTCCCATCACCGAGAGTGGCGCTTCCCTTATCAAAATAAATTATTCCGGAATCTGATGGAGAAAGTACTGGCGGATAGTTCGGGTCACCTGAACCAAAACCGAAGAAGTGAAGCAGTTTCCCGATGGAGGCCTCGGCTGAAACGGCTAGTTGATTGAGAAGAGTTGGGCCAGCAACATCAAGCTTGGCCGTGCCGGAAAGGCCGGGCGCGCCCAACGAGGTGATATCTGTCGGCAAAGCATTATCCCTGATTGCCAAATCGCCGGCTTGAGTCAAGGTCGCCCTTTTTATTCCCGGAACTCTAAATTCCAGATCTCCGTCGCTATTTCTGACACTGTAAGAAGTTGTGCCCAAAGCGACACAGCTCACAACCTCGTAAGTTTTCTTGATTAGGACATAATTATAATCAGGGGTGCCACTAGTATTCGTTCCAACACCAACATTGGTGCTGTTTAGATTTGCTAAGGAAATGGAACCACAAGAAGTGGCTGAAGTATTACTAGTACCCCAGTCATTTATGTCCGCTGAATAAGCACTTAGACCAGATTTATCCTCACAAGTTGTTGAAACAATATCAAAATAAGTTTGGCCGACATCCGATGGAAAACAGCCGTAAGACGAGAGGTGGTTATCCAAAGAAGGAAAACTATAACTTGTTCCATTGGCGGTATTGTAATCAGATAAACATCCAGAAGCACTTTTTCCGGCAGCACAATCTCCGCCTGTGTCAATTATCTGTGGGCTAACAAATGCCGAAGACGGAGCCTCAAAGATGAGAGAGGGACCAGTAACAACACCTGTAACATCTGGATCTCTAGCCAACTTCACATCACCATAATCTTTTTGATAAATATTTTTGTCTCCTGGACCGTAATACTCCCACTTACTCCCCTCCCCGAGGAGATCCACATAATCGCCGCCGTCTTCCGAAACTCGGAACTTGCCTAAGGATGAACTGTATCCGATCATGCCGCGGCTGGCAAGCGGTTGATTGGCCCCGGTCGGCTCAAAAGTCTCGCCGCCGGTATCGAGGGCTCCTCCCCAAAGCACGTCATCCTCAACGACCAATTCGCCGCCAGGGTTAAGGGGGTCACCGCCTATCTGTAATATGTTATTTCCTAAAACATTCCAGAGAAAACTAGCAGTGCCGGCAAGATCAAAACCGCCGCTTACATTCGGTGTGGCAAACTGCACCGCCCCATCAGGCCCAGCAGCCTGCGCCCCGCCACCGCCAAGTATAATTTCCTCCCAAACACCATTTGGAGCAGAAATAGGATCATAAATTCTATTTGTTACCGAATCTTTTGTATTTGTAGCAATGTCAGTACAGCCCAAATTAGAGCCTCCAAAAAGTCTGTAAGTTTTGTCGGTCGCCCCCACATAAACCAACATCGCTGCCTTTCTGCGATCACAGGTTATGGCGAGCATGTCGGAATTTGTAGCTACTTGCTGATAACCGCCACGGAGATAAACCGAATCAACAAGCGGATAATTACCTATTGGATAAAGTTCATCATATGCAGGTGAAAGTGCATTAACTTTATTAGCAGGCATTAAAAAAACAAAGCTAAAAATTACTAAAGTAAATATAAATATATTTCTACTATTTATATTTATAATATTTTTTAAAACATTATTCTTACTAAATTTGTTCATATACTTATACTTATATTAAGCTTACTTAAGACACATATCCACGTTGCCTGAATAAATCTGAGGTGACCAATAAATATAATAAGATCCGGTACCGGTACTTTGGTTTTCAAATGTTATAATGCCCTGATCAGAGGTAAAATCTACGTTTGTATCAGTGTTACAACCTGATGTAAAAATATTTATACCAACTCCTAGACTTGAAGGGAATAAATAAACTATGTAATTATTACTTGTTGTAGTGCTAAAATCAATTTGTTTGGCACCGCCCAGGGTCTGATCTAATAGGGCACCATATGCAGTCAATTCCGAGTACGTTAATTTATTTCCACTAGCAATGTCAGCTTTTAAGTTTGTCAAGGCACCGCCATCAATTTTTAATAAATATCTTCTGTAAGACCAAGAAACTGAATTCGTTGCTGTCCCTGTAACTGGTCCTCCTTGATCGTTTAATCCCCCAGACACAGAAACAGAATAACTACCAGATGATGTAGACATCTTTGTATTAAGCGGAATTGTTATCGGAATAGTACCCGATGAAGCGCCGGTAGTATAACTAGTAGACCCAAGAGATGCTCCTGGTATAGTTGTTGTTTTTGATGTCCCAGCCGTTACAGCTTTGTTTCCAAGACTCAGATTAAATGTAAGAGTTGATGATGTTATTGGTATGCTTTGCCCAACTTCAAATGTAGTAAAGATATTCGGGCTTGATGTAGGATTTGGTGGTAAAGAATATGACGGACCTACATAAGGTACTCCGCAAATAACTACCCCACCTGAAATATTGGCACACAATGTACTATTTCCACCTATAAGAGAATCGTTTAATGGGTCTGCAAGAACTGTTGCTTTTAACCCACCAGCTTCAAAAACACCACTCTTAGTTTGCATTACTGAACCCACATTAATCGGCGCGTCACAACCGGGTGAACCAGAAGGACAGGCTGGCGGAGTGCCGGGTGGGCCAGGATTTGCGAAAACATAGGTCACACCGAGGCCGACAATGACAAAAACAAAAAGGCCGATGAGGATTGTGAGAGTCTTTTTGTTTTTGGTTATAAAGTTCATGATGTCTCTACGAAATACGAAAGATTAAAAAAGTACGAAAGGGATAAGGATATTATACATTAATAATTATACTCCCGCCATTTCCTTTATTCCAAGTTTATCTTCGATTCGATCCAGACGCCCGGTATGATCGTCAAGTTTATCATTCATTTCAGACATTTGAACTTTCATGCTTCCAACTTCTTCAAATGTGGCGTCGGTTCTTTTGCTGACTTTTTTTAAATCTTGCTCAATATTCCCTACCCTCATTTTTATCATAGTTGTGTCCACAGCAATTCTGGCCATTTCTTTTTCCGCCACAGTTGCCTTGTTCAACACTAAACCAAGCACTTCACCGAAAACTTTAAAATCTTTTTGCTGGGCCTCAAGCAAAACGCCGACATAGTCGTACTGCGGACTATCCTTTGGCGGCGCTTTGACCTTGTCTATTGCCAGAGATTTTTTTTGTTTTTTTTCTTCTTGAGACATACTATTTTTTAAGGATTAAGGATATGGATATTGGATATTGGATATTACACATTAATTATATATTAGGGCATATTATTGCGCAACGCCTGCCCTCTCCCTTTGAGCTTTGAAAAAGTTCAATGTCAGAAGACTTTTTTGGGCCGGAGTCAGGCGGCCGGATTTAAGAGCTTTGACATATTCGCGGTAAAGCGGATCGCTGGCAATCCTCTGTGCCTCCCGATTTAAGTTTTCCGTAGTTCTCAAATTTTCGTCAAGGCCTCGCCTTGCCGCAGTCAAGGCCTCGCCTTGACTTGCGAGTTCTGGCACTTCCGCGTAGATTATGCGCACTCCTTCAAGCACATTTATGGCCACATCGGAGAAACCCGTGTATTTTTCAATAATATCCTGAATTCCGAGGATTTTATCAACTTCAATGTCCTCTAAGGTTGCCCGAGCGAGACCCAAGGCCTTCTCAAAAGAAGTGTTTGCCCCTAGATATTTATCCAGTGCCTTATTTATTCTTCCAAGTTTGCCTTTTTCTTTGGCCGAATTAAGCCGGTAAAGCCGGTCAGCCCATATTTTGAAAGCGGATGTGAGTTTTGTCGCCGGACCTGGAGCGAATTTAAGCTGAAAATTGAGATAAAATCTTTTTAAAGAACTGATTTTGTATTGTTTTAGATCCTTTTCTGAATAAAATGTTTGGACTTTTTCAGCCTCTGTTGGTGGCTCTTGAGCAAAAGCAACCTTGGTCAAGGCTAGGCCTTGACCAAAGGAAAATGCGAAAAATAGGGAGAAAATTCCCAAAAATAGGCCGGTCTTAAAATTTTTAATGGAATTCATATGGTTACGAACTACGAATTTTGTACGAAAGTACGAAAGGGATTAAGGATTTGTATTGTTCGTAATTTCGTAATTTTTCGTATTTCGTAGATTATATTTATTAAATACGAGCTTTTCCTCTCAAACATAACAAAAGCCATGCCCGGGCTTTCATTTGATCTATTGATATTTTAGCTGATTTTCTTAATTCCTCGTACTTTGTTCTGCAATTGCCGGCAAAAGGCGTCGTAGTTACGATTGTTGGTCTAGGTTCTCTAGGCGAGGGGGTGGTAGGTTCCGTGGTACCCGGTGAGCCTGTGTAGGTATTAATTCTGTCAGTCAATCTTTGGAAAAAACCTTTTTCGGTATCGGTAGTTCCGGCAGCTGTTGTTGTAGTTTCTTCTTCTATTATTGTTACTGTTTCTCCTGTTGTTTCTCTCTCTTCTTGAGCCAAGGTAAAATTAAAACTAAAGAGAAACGCTAAAAAAATGAATGTTAAAATAAACCCCCACACCTTTCGTGGCATGGTTTCGGCAATGCCGAAACGCGCAAAGCGCAATGCCACGAAAGGTGTGGGGGTAAATAGGCTTAAAATTAGTTTTTTTATATATGTCATATGTATTATTATAGTCTAAAAATCCATTATATCCAAAAACGCCACGTTAAATGTGTGTGGATATCTTTTTTGAAGATTAAGTGATAAAATAAACATACAGAACAGATATGAAGAAAAACATTCTCTACATTGTCATAGGCATTATTATTGTTGTCGGCCTAGCCGTTCCAGCCGTACGATATTGGCAGGCCAAGAAAGCCGCGGGTCCCGCGGCTGGTACAGGCTTGACTGCAGAACAAAGAGCTGAAATTTTAAGGC
Source organism: Candidatus Nomurabacteria bacterium RIFCSPLOWO2_01_FULL_42_20 (assembly GCA_001785965.1). Classification (GTDB taxonomy): domain Bacteria; phylum Patescibacteriota; class Minisyncoccia; order Phycocordibacterales; family CAZVEC01; genus 2-01-FULL-42-20. The sequence continues at coordinate 698 of MFVF01000004.1, read as the reverse complement.
AGCTTGCGGAATCGACCGAGAACACTCCGCCCCTCTCCGAAAAAGAGCGCCAAAGCATCCTAGAAGAGCTGGAGAAATCAAGCAAAGATGCTCCGACGCTAAGCGAGGAAGAAAGAAAGGCGATTTTGGAATCTTTAAGCCAGTAAAGCAAGCGAGGCAAGTAAATTAAGTAAATTAAGCGAGGTAAGCTTGATTCACTTGATTTACTTAATTTACTTTATAAACTATTTTTTATTATGTTAAAGAGATTTTCAAAGAAACATTTTGTCATAATCGGCGCCTTGATTGTCATTATCGGCGTTTGGGCTATCTCGAACCAGCCATCTTTGCAGTCCGAAGCGCAAGCTGGCTGCCAACTTAACAATGTCTCCGGCTGGGCTTGGAGCGAAACAATCGGCTGGATTAGTTTTTCCTGTGGAAACCCTGAAGCGCCAAGTTCCGTTGATTTTGGGGTAAATGTTGTTCCGACAACCGGAGATTTTTACGGCTACGCCTGGAGCGAAAATATCGGGTGGGTTAGTTTCAATTCTGGCGACACTTCTTCTTGCGGCGCTAATGCCAAATTGAATCTGATAAACAATGAAGTTTCCGGCTGGGCCAGAGCTCTCGCCGGCGGCACGCCAGAGAGTGGCGGCTGGGACGGATGTATCAGTCTCTCTGACCCGAGCGGCACTCTCTACGGCGTAACATACGATCTT
>MFVF01000003.1:7785-20658 GCA_001785965.1 Candidatus Nomurabacteria bacterium RIFCSPLOWO2_01_FULL_42_20 | reverse complement strand
AACAATGAGAGCAAGTGTAAGGAAAAGCGCCACTCCAGCCACAGTTGCGTAAATGATCAATCTTTGCCGATTGTTCTCCGCCTCCCGCTTGGCAATTTCTGCCTTTTGTCTCTCGATTTTCTCTGTTTGCAGAGATTTGTCTTTCCTCAAGATTTCATTTTCTTTTTCCTTTTTTTCTGTGTCAAATTGCACTTGCATTAATGCCATCTGCCGTTGGTTTTCTTCATTTAGGGTGCTATCCCGCATTTCAGAATAAAGCCGGAAATAATCACAGGCGAGATTGCTCCCGAGTTCTTGGTGCACGTCGCTTAAATCTTTATAAATGTCTTTAATGACATGCTTGCTGCCGATTTCACTCGCGAGTTTTAAAGCAAGGTTCAGGTTTTTCAAAGCGCTTTCGTAATCGCCTTTTTTCGCCCTGACTTTACCTATGTTTTCCAAACAAATCGCCATCCCGCTTTTATCTCCAAGCTCTTCATATAGCCCGAAGCTTTTTTTGTGGTACTCAAGCGCTTGAGAGTAGCTTTCATTTTTACTGTGCAAACGGCCAAGGTTGTTGCTAACCCCGGCTGTTTGTTGTTTATTGCCAATTTCCTCGGCCAGCTTAAGGGCTTCAAAGTAATGACTGAAAGCTTTTTCATCATCATTACTATCATCAAAAATCATGCCAAGATTGTTTTGGATGCCGGCAAGTCGTCTTTTATTCTCATCAGTTCGCGGCAAACCCTCAATAGTTTTTTTGGCTTTCCAGTAAAACTCCAAGGACATAGCAAAATTACTTTGACGGTAGTACAAATAGCCGAGATTGTTTTGGACAGCCGCGAGACGAGCGGCATCGCCTTCTTCTTCATAAATCTCCAGGGCCATCAAGTAATTTTTCAGCGCTTTTTCATAGTCAGCCCTATCAAAATATATGCCGCCAATGATGTTGTAAGCGCGAGCCATGCCTTTTTGGTAACCGGCAGATTCAGATTTTTGAAGCATTATCTTCGCCAAAACCAAAGCACTGTCCGGATTTTTAGTGCTCAAATCCCAAGCGATGTCTCCGATCGAGTCCACATCTTTCTGCTCTTTCAGCAAACTCACCGAATCCACTTTGAGCAAGGGTAACCCTTGCTCACTTTGGTTTTGGTTGTTTTGGGGAGCGTCATTGCATCCCCAAACAAGAGTAAAAATTACTCCAGCGCAGAGGATTACCCCCGCGATCTGGGAATGCAATAAGTTTTTCATAGTTAATTTATTTAATTGTTAAAAATCAGTTAATTTATGGTATTTTTTACCGCCTAAACTATACATTATTTTCCTTTTATGGTCAAGTTTACAGGGCTATAAAATAATGTTATTCTAAAATCAGAAAAGTAATCTTAAATTTGAAATAATGACACAAAATATAAAATTTACTAAAGAACAGAAGAAAATCCTTAAGATGAAAGTTGAGGACATCCCGGTTGGAAGCCGTCTGACACGCTGTTTTAAAGAACTTGGTTTTAAAACAGTAGAAAATGCCTTGCCATATACTTTAGATGAATTATATCTTAAGCACACTGATCTCGGTCGAGTTACTTTGGCGGGCTGGGAAGAATTTTTAGAGGACCATGGCCTTAAACCAGGAATAAAAGTATAAAAGGAGCTTTCTTACACGTCAGCTCCATTTTTATTATATAATAAAAACATGTCTACAGAAGGACCACAATTTGAAAAGGAGTTCAGGAGAATGGATATTGAAGCGGGTTATAAAAAAGCTGAACGAATGCTAAATAAGTTCGCCATTAAGACGGAGAATTTTTATGATCTTTATGGCAGAGAAAATGTTGAAAAAGATCTAGAATATGTGAAGAAAATGAAATCAATTTTTGAGAAAGAATCATCTTCCGAAGCAGGAGTTCTTAAAAGAATGTCTATACTTTTCGAGACCATTATTTTTGACCGATCTGAACGGAGTGAGTGGTTAGGCAGGGATGTGGTTACCATAAAAACAAGTCATTACGATGATATTGCAAACGGCGTTGATCTTGTTGCTGAATTTTTAATAAAAGAAGAGAAAGAAAGTTTCTCCCATCTTGCATTTGCAGTTGATGTGACATTTTCAGCAGAGACTGATCAAAAATTAAAGAAAATAAAAAAAGAAATAGAAGAAGGAAAATTATCAACAGTAAAATATTTTGAGTCGGAGCACGTAGAATTTAGGGGGCAAATGGAAAATCTACCCAGAGTTGTTATTGCCGCAAGCGCAAAAACAGTGGAGGACTTGAATGAGCTATGGCTTGAAAAAACAAAAGAAAATACCCAGAAGCTCAACTCGCATTTTATCCAATTTCAAATGTTAGAAGAAATAATTAGCCAACTTAAAACATTTAGAAATTATGCAGAAAATTTAGGACAAGAGAAAATTCGACAAAAATATGATGGTTTATACAATCTTGTTCAGGATATTTACAAAAAAAGAAAGAAAGACGTGAAGGATCCAGGTGATCGTGATAATGTCTACTATGATCTTAAGCGTAATTTACGCCACTTTGAATAATAGGTAAACGGTTAATTAAATTGTCACCATAAGAATGGACATGCTCTGTTTTTCTACTCCCGGAGTCGACTGCCTGATCTTGATAGCAACACAGGGAAAATTTTTATCAAGATTACAGATTAATATATTTATTGTAAAGTTAAGAATAGAGAAAAACCATAAAAATTTAAAGGAATGAATACTATCAATGTGTCATATGATGATCTTTTAAAACAAGCCCTGTCAATCAAAAACCTGAAGGTACGGAGAATAGCTCTTAATTTTTTAGAAGCCGGAAAAAGTCATTTTGAGGGCTTGAAAAAAGCAAGAGAAAAGATGCTCAATTCTCACACGGTGAAAATGTTTCAGGTTTATCCAAAATTAAATTAAATCTTCTCTTTTCCAATGATTGATAGGCAACGATATTACGGCTTCTTTGATGGGGGCCGTTTTTTCTTGACGAGACACATGGGAATTAGTAGAATGAATCAAGTAGCGATTCCTGCCCGCAATGCTACCCGCCAACAGCTACACAGTTCTGGGCGGGTTGCAGGCGGGCTGGTCGAGAATCCGCAATGATTAAAAGAAAGATAAAATTGGTGCCGCGCTTCAATGGACGGTGCGCGGCATGATTTCGTTAAATCACATGGAATCAGACAAGGTGTTTCTTGAATATATCGTTAAAGCCCTTGTGGACAATCCGAATGATGTCAAAGTTGACCGCAAGGTTGATGAAATGGGTGTTCTTATCACTCTCTCTGTCAATCCGGCCGACATGGGCAAGATTATCGGACGACAAGGCAATACCGCCAAGGCCATCCGCACTCTTCTGCGCATCATTGGCATGAAAAACAATGCTCGCGTGAATCTGAAGATTAACGAACCGGAAGGCAGTGAGAGACCGGCTGCGGCTTCTTCCAGGACAGTTGATCAGGCGATGGAGGATTTGAAAGGAATATAAATTAGGTTCTAGGTTCTAGGTTCTAGGGACTAGTGAAAGATATGAAAAACCATGGTAAGATATTGCCATGGTTTTTCATATTATAACGTTGTTTCCCGAAGCCTTTGATTCTTATCTCAAGGAATCGATTATTGGCCGCGCTATTAAAAATAAAAAGATAAAGATTAAATTCTACAATCCCTTCGACTTCGCTCAGGACCTTCGGCCCCGCGACAAAAAGAAAAAATGGTTTTATCGGCAGGCGGACGATCGGCCGTATGGCGGGGGGCCCGGCATGGTTATGCTCGCAATGCCCATCATTAAGATTGTCGAGAAGATATTGCGAGGCTTCTTACGAAATACGAAAATATTACGAAAGTACGAAAAAAAATCAAAACTGAAAGCTAAAAACCCACAGCTGAAAGTTGTTATATTTTCTCCGTCAGGCAAGAAATTCAGCACGGCCTATGCCAAAAACACGGCAAAAAAATACACTGACATTATTTTAATATGCGGCCGATATGAGGGGATTGACGCGCGAGTGAAGAAGGTGATTATGGATATGGGATACAGGATGGAGGATATATCCATAGGCGATTATGTGCTGACCGGCGGGGAATTGCCGGCCATGGTTTTAATTGATTCCGTTTCCCGCCAAATCCCCGGAGTTTTGCATAAATATGAATCTTTGGAGGAAGAAAGAATCTCAACGAGCGAAGTCTACACGAGACCGGAAGTTTTTAGATATCCAATATATAATCCGAAACTACGAAAATCTATCCGAAATCTACGAAAATCCGAAAAAAGAAAAATTACAAAAGAATACAGGGTTCCTAAAGTCCTTCTTTCCGGCGATCACAAAAAAATTGCCGCCTGGCGCTTAAAGCGCCAGGCGAGCCTCGCCTCAAAATTTTGAGGCGGGAAGAATGGAAAAAGAGGCGGTTGGGGAAAACGGGGGGTTGACAGGGTTTAATTAATCCATATACTAATAAAACTACAGACAGGTCCTTGGGTGTGCGTTTTTTTAGCAAATAAGCAATAATCTTTCGCGATTTTGCATAGATCAGATCTAAATTTTAATTAATAGCCTTTAAACAAATAAGGTAATTTTTGTTGCCTTGGGTTTTTATTTTTTTATATTGTCTAGCGAGGAGCATGTGGAAATTTATTTACACAATGTCCGAGTGAAGGCAATATATCGTAATCGATATGCCTAAAACCATCAAGTTGCCCAAAAAGTATTTTTCCAAGTACAACCCGCCTCTAGCCGAGACTCCTAATCTTTTAGAGATTCAAATAAGGTCATATAAATTGCTCGCCGAGCGCGGTTTGAAAGAAATTTTCAAAGAATTTTCGCCGATTGACGATTACTCCGGCAAAAAATTTCAGATGGAATTCGTTTCTTTCAATTTGAACGAGCCGAAGTATGACGAGTATTATGCCAAAGCCAACAAGCTCTCTTATGAAACAGCCCTGAAGGTCAGAGTTAGATTAGTGAATAAGGTCCTAGGCATGACTAAAGAGCAAGAACTTTTCTTGGCTGATTTGCCCATGATGACGACCCACGGCACATTTGTTATCAACGGTGTCGAGCGCGCGGTGGTGCCGCAGCTGGCTCGAAGTTACGGCGTTTTTTTCACCGAAACTGAAATTAAGGGCAAGAAATATTTTGGCGCCAAGATCATCCCGGCCAGAGGCATCTGGATTGAAATAGAGTCAGATCCGGACGGAGCCATTTACACACGCGTTGACAAGAAAAGAAAATTTGCCATCACCTCTCTTTTGCGGGTGCTTGGAATGAAAACTGACAAAGAAATCCTCTCGGCTTTTAAGGGAAATGATCTTGAACTCTCGGCCATCAAAGCCTGCTTGGAAAAAGATATTGCCAAAGAATTAAACGATGCTTATGTAGAGATATACAAGCGCTTGCGCGACGGCGAACTGGCTACCCCGCAGAACGCTAAAGAATTTATCATGAATCTTTTCAGTGGGGAGCGTTATGACTTTTCGTCCGTCGGCCGCTTCCGCTTCAACAAGCGTTTCGATAAAGACATGAGCGAAAAAGAGATGGACAGGAAAACCCTTTCCTTGGAAGATTTCAAAACAGTTATTTCTCATATCATTAAACTCAATAACACTCCCGGTTCGTCAAGCGACGACATAGACAGTCTGTCGGAAAGGCGTGTTCGCTTCGTCGGCGAGCTTCTTCAGGCTAGAATCCGGGTTGGCATGACCCAGATCAAAAGAAATATTCAGGATCGGATGTCGACTATTGACGTTAATGTCACCATGCCGGTCAACATTTTGAATCCCCGCCCGCTCCAAGCCCGCATTAAGGAATTTTTCATGACGAACCAACTTTCTCAATTCATGAACCAAGAAAATATTTTGGCCGAACTCGATCATTTGCGTAGGCTCTCGGCCTTGGGCCCCGGCGGACTCACTCGCGAGCGGGCAGGACTCGAAGTCCGCGATGTGCACACTTCGCACTATGGCCGCATCTGTCCGATTAACACTCCGGAAGGTCCGAACATCGGCCTTATCCTGCAACTCTCGTTTTTTGCCCGAGTGAACGATTTTGGCATCATTGAAACTCCTTATGTGAAAGTTAAGAACGGGAAAATTACCGGAGAAATCGCCTATCTAAATGCCGCGGAAGAGGAAAATTACAGCATCGCCCATGCCGGAGCCCGCTACGACAAAAAGGGCAACATTCTGGAAGAAAAAGTTGAGGCGCGCATAAAAACAGGACCCCAACTGATTGAGAAAGACAAATTAGATTTTATTGACGTGGCTACTTATCAGGCCTTCTCCATCGGCACTTCTTTGATTCCATTTCTCGAACACGATGACGCCAACCGCGCGCTCATGGGCTCCAACATGCAGAAGCAGGCCGTGCCATGCGTCCTGCCCGAGGCGCCGCTGGTGGCTACCGGCGTGGAAGAGTCAATCGCTTTTTATTCCGGCCGGCTGATTGTTGCCGAAGAAGACGGGGCAGTAAGTTATGCCGACGCTAAAAAAATTGTCGTCAAAGGGAAAACCGGCAAAGAAAGAATATACCCGCTAATTAACTTTTCCAGAACCAATAACTTTAATTTTTTTCATCAGCGCCCGGCTGTTTCTCCCGGCGACAAGGTTAAAAAAGGAGATGTTTTGGCAGATGCTTCCAGCACTGTCGCCGGCCAAACTGCCTTGGGCCAGAACATGCTGGTTGCCTTCATGTCTTGGAACGGATCAAATTATGAGGACGCCATCATTCTCTCTGAAAGAGTCGTCAAAAACAGCAAGTTCACCTCGATTTATGTTGAAGAATTTATCTGCATTGTCCGCGATACGAAGCTCGGTCCCGAAATTACCACCAGAGACATTCCTAATGTCGGCGAGGCCAAGCTCAAAGATTTAGATGAAGAAGGCATTGTTCGAATTGGCGCGGAAATACGCGAAAACGATATTTTAGTGGGTAAAATAACTCCCAAAGGCGAGACGGAATTGACTCCCGAGGAAAGGCTCCTTCGCTCGATCTTTGCCGAAAAGGCTCGCGACGTTAAAGACACCTCACTCCGCATGGAACATGGCAAGCGCGGCCGCATTGTCGGGGTTAAAATTTTTTCTCGAGAACTTGGCCACCAGCTGGAATCAGGAATTATTAAGAAGATTGTCGTGGAGGTGGCTCAAGTCAGGAATATTTCAATTGGCGACAAACTAGCCGGCCGACATGGAAATAAAGGAATCATTTCGATTATTTTACCGGAAGAAGATATGCCGTTTATGGCCGACGGCACGCCGATCGATGTCATTTTAACGCCGCTCGGTGTTCCTTCCAGAAAGAACTTGGGCCAGATTTTGGAAATGCATCTTGGCATGGCGGCCGGTACCTTAGGCTACCAGGCCATTGTTCCGCCTTTTTCCGGCGCGACTGATGAAGAGATAAGGAACGAACTTATCAAGGCCGGCCAGCCAGAGAACGGCCGAGTCAAGCTCTACGACGGCCGGACCGGAGAACCGTTCGAACAAGAAATTGCCATAGGTATAATGTATATCCTGAAGCTTCACCACATGGTTGAGGACAAAATCCATATGCGCTCCATTGGCCCGTACTCGCTCATTACCCAGCAGCCGCTTGGCGGCAAAGCTCAAGGCGGAGGCCAGAGATTCGGAGAAATGGAAGTCTGGGCGCTCGAGGGTTACGGCGCCGCTTATGCTTTGCGGGAAATGATAACTATCAAGTCAGATGATATCGTAGGTAGATCTCAATTATTTGATTCCATTATTAGAGAAGAGGAAATTAAGACGCCGAATTTGCCCGCTTCTTTTAAAGTCATGCTTAATTATTTGAGAGGTCTGGCGCTTGATGTCGAGCTTATTAAGATTAGTAAATAACGAATACCTCGAATCTATTTCCCGACTTGGGTCGGGAAACGAATACCACGAATTAAAATTAGCGGTATTCGTCCGCCGAAGGCGGAAAGATTAGTGGTATTAGCGACCATATGAAAACATTTGAGAACATTGGGGAATTCAACGCCATCAGTCTCCGCCTGTCTTCGCCGGACAAGATTCGAGAGTGGTCTCATGGCGAAGTGACCCGGCCGGAAACAATCAACTACCGCACCGGCCGGAGCGAGCGGGGCGGGCTTTTTGACGAGCGCATTTTCGGCCCGGAAAAAGATTTTGAATGTTATTGCGGAAAATATCGCCGAGTCCGCTACAAGGACATTATCTGCGAAAAGTGCGGAGTCGAAGTGACCCGTTCGATTGTCCGGCGAGAGCGCATGGGCCATATCGAACTGGCCAGTCCGGTGGCTCATATTTGGTTTTTGCGCGGCGTGCCGTCCCGGCTTTCCAATTTGCTTGGTATTTCGGTCAGTGACTTAGAAAAGGTAATTTACTTTGCCGGTTATATAATCACCAAAGTGAGCGAAGAAGAGAAGAACGTCATTCTGCAGAATTTGGAGAATGAATATCGGACGAAGTTAAAGAATACGAGGGACGAAGAAACTAAAGAAAAGCTGAAGCAGCTTCTCCAAAATGCCAAGCGGGAAATTGGCGAAATATATGAAAACAAAGTTTTAAACGAAGCCAGTTATCGCCATTTTTCTTTGAAGTACGGCACCTGCTTTGAGGCCATGATCGGCGGGGAGGCTATTTTTTCGATTCTTCAGAAGATGGATTTGAAAAAGATTAAGAAAGATCTCGAAGAGAGGGTTGCCAAAGGGAGCGCGGCTGATCGGGAGAAAATGGGCAAGCGGCTGTCCTTGATCCGTTCTCTGATTAATTCCGGCATGAAGCCGGAGTGGATGTTTCTTTCCGTCATTCCGATTATTCCGCCGGCTCTTCGCCCGATGGTGGCGCTTGATGGCGGCCGGCATGCCACCTCCGACCTAAATGACCTTTATCGCCGAGTGATCAACCGCAACAATCGTTTGAAGAAACTCAAAGAAATAGGCGCGCCGGATGTTATTTTAAGAAACGAAAAAAGAATTCTGCAGGAGGCCGTGGATGCTCTGCTTGATAACTCCATCACCGCTCAAGGAGACGCTCAAGCCATGAGCACTGCCCAAAGGAGAGCTCTCAAGTCTCTGGCCGACAATCTGAAAGGCAAACAGGGCCTCTTCCGCCAGAATCTGCTCGGCAAGCGCGTTGATTATTCCGGCCGAAGCGTGATCGTCATCGGTCCTAATTTAAATCTCGATCAGTGCGGCCTGCCGAAGCACATGGCGCTTGAACTTTTCCGGCCGTTTGTCATTGCCAAAATTCTTTCTCGGGAGCTGGCCTTTAATGTCCGCGGAGCCAATAAACTGATTGAAGAGCGAGTGCCGGAAGTCTGGGCGATTTTGGAAGAAGCAATTAAAGAAAAGTATGTTCTCTTGAACCGCGCGCCGACCCTTCATCGTCTCGGCATTCAAGCTTTCAAGCCGGTCTTGATTGAAGGCAACGCCATTCAGGTTCATCCGCTTGTCTGTACTGCTTTTAACGCGGACTTCGATGGCGATCAAATGGCTGTTTATGTGCCGCTTTCTAAGGAAGCCCAAAGCGAAGCGCGGGAAATAATGTCCTCCGCCAAGAACCTGCTCAAGCCTGCCTCCGGCGACCCGATTGTTAATCCGAAACTGGATATTGTTTTAGGCTGTTACTGGATGACCAGAATAATTGAAGGGGAAAAAGGCGAAGGCATGTATTTTGCCAGCCCCAATCACGCCATTACCGCTTATGATTTCGGAATTGTATCGCTTAGGTCCTCCGTGAAGGTTTTAGGCACGGAAAGTCCAAAATACAAAAAATTTGAAGGCCGTATTTTCGAAACTACGGTCGGCCGGCTTCTTTTCAACAGCGTTTTGCCGGAAGATTTCGATTACTTGAATGAAGATGTTAATGTGAATCGCATGTCTTCCTTAGTCGATGAACTTATTTTGCATTATGGCATGGACGGAACGCCGAAGGTTTTGGATAAAATCAAGAATTTCGGATACAAGTACACTACCATTGCCGGCATTACTTGGAGTATTGACAGTATTTCAGTGCCGGCGGCCAAGAAAGAAATCGTAGCGCGCGGCCACATCGAGGCTGAAGAAGCCTCCGCACAGTTCAAGGAAGGCCTCCTCTCAAAGGAAGAAAAATACCGGAAGACGATTGAAATTTGGGAGAAAGTTAGAAGTGAAATTGAAAAAATTCTGCCAGAGACTTTGGATAAAAAAGGCTCGGTTTACGACATGCTTTATTCCAAGGCCCGAGGCTCGATCGACAGCCTAACTCAACTGGCCGGCATGAAAGGGCTTATTCAAGGTCCGACCGGCCGCATCATTGACTTCCCGATCATTCCTTCCTACAAAGAAGGGCTTTCTCCGATTGAATATTTTATTTCCACTCACGGCTCGCGCAAAGGACTTGCTGACACCGCTCTCAATACGGCCAGAGCCGGATATCTGACGAGGCGCTTGGTGGATGTTTCTCAAGACGTTATTGTGACCGAAGAAGATTGCGGCACCAAAGAAGGCAGGACTTTGGCCGAGGAAGATATTTCAGGCATTAAAATTTCGCTTTCTAAAAATATCCGCGGCCGGGTGCTGGCTAAAGACATTTCTGCATCCTCTGGCGCAAAAGGCAAGAAAGGCAAAGTTTTGTACAAAAAAGGCGCTCTGATTACCAAAGAAGAAGCCCAGAAGATTGAAGCTCTCGGAATTTCATCAGTCTCCGTAAGATCGCCTTTGACTTGCGAGACTGCTCAAGGCGTTTGCCAAATGTGTTACGGCATGGATTTGGCTCGGAATCGGCTAGTCGAGCAGGGCGAAGCGGTTGGTATCGTGGCGGCCCAGGCGATTGGCGAGCCCGGCACCCAGCTTACTCTTCGAACTTTCCATGCCGGCGGCGTAGCCAATGTCGACATCACGGCGGGACTGCCGCGCGTAGAAGAGATTTTTGAGCGCCGCAGTATTAAAAATCCGGCGGTTATTTCACGCGCGGCGGGTGTTGTACTTCCGATTAAAGATACGGGCGAGGAAAAAATTATCGTTGTTTTGGATGAAGACAAGAAGAGCACGGAATACGAGCTTAGCTTCGGCCGCGAGCCCATTGTGAAGTCCGGACAAAAAATCAAAAAAGGAGATATTCTGACCGACGGTTCGGCTGACATCAGTGAAATCTTCCGCTATGGCGGCAAAGGCAATGCTGAAGAATACATTATTAATGAAATCTTGAAAGTTTATGAACTGCAAGGCGCCTCAATTTCCCGAAAACATATTGAGATTATTGTCCGTCAAATGTTCTCCCGCCGCCGCATTACTGATTCCGGCGCTACAAATTTCTCGGCGGGCGACATTGTGGAGAATTCTGATTTTATTCAAGAGAATATCCGCCAAAAAAAGGAAGGCGGCGAAGAAGCTAAGGGAGACATTATTGTTCTTGGAATTACCGAAACAGCTCTGACAACCAAAAGCTGGCTGTCGGCCGCTTCTTTCCAAAATACCAACCGGACTCTCATAAGCAATGCCATCCGAGCCGGAGTAGACGAGCTTCGCGGCCTTAAGGAAAATGTCATAATCGGCCACTTGATTCCCGCCGGCACAGGATTTAAAAAAAAGTTATAAAGTTATAAAGTCCATCAAGTTATAAAGTGAATACAAAATGCATTTGCTTTTAACTTTACAAACTTTATAACTTTACAAACTTTATAACTTATCCATGACACCAGTTGAGCAAATCAAAGAGCGGCTTTCGATTGTTGATGTTGTTTCTTCGTATGTCAAACTCGAGAAAGCGGGAATGAATTTACGCGCTCGCTGTCCATTTCACAGCGAGCGCACACCTTCTTTTTTTGTTTCGCCTGCGAGGGGGAGTTTCCACTGTTTCGGCTGCAACAAAGGCGGAGACATTTTTACTTTTATTGAAGAAGTTGAGGGCGCTAATTTCAGCGAGGCGCTTCGAACGCTAGCTGATCGAGCGGGGGTAGATTTGCGCTCCACTTCAGGCTATAAGCAAGGCGAGGCGGCGGCGCTGTATGAAATTTTGGAAGAGGCCACTTTGTTCTTTGAGAAAAATTTATGGACCCCACCCTTTGCCCTCCCCTTAGTAAGGGGAGGGTTGGGAGGGGTCGAGTATCTCCGCAAGCGCGGGTTGACTGACGAGACAATAAAAAAATTCAGAATCGGCTACGCTCTCGATTCATGGTCTGCCCTGCGCGATTATCTAAAAGGCAAGAAATATAGCGAACAGCTGATTGAGAAAGCCGGCTTGATTATCTCGGGTGATCGGGGATATTACGACCGCTTTCGGGCGAGAATAATGTTTCCGATTGCAAATAGTCAGGGCCGGATTGTAGGATTTTCCGGAAGAATTTTCGAGGGACTTGCCCCGCGAAGCTCGAAGAGCGAAGTGGGGGCAAAGTACATAAATAGTCCCGAAACTACTCTTTACAACAAATCAAGAATTTTATACGGCTACGACAAGGCCAAGAGGGCCATTATGCAGAAAAATTCTTGCATAGTCGTTGAGGGGCAGATGGATCTTATTGTTTCGCATCAAGAGGGTTTTGATAATACGGTCGCCGTATCCGGTACGGCCCTGACTTCTTATCATATCGATCTCGTCAAGCGCTTCACAGATATTTTGATTTTGGCTTTTGATGCGGATCCGGCCGGACTTAAGGCCTCCGAGCGTTCAGTAAGGACCGCTTTGGAGAAAGGAATGGATGTGCGGATCGCTAAATTGCCTAAGGGCCTGGATCCGGCTGATTATATTTTAAAAAATAAGACAGGCTGGACGGAGAGCACGGCCTCCGCGAAGCACATCATAGATTTTTATCTGGATTTTCTGCGGGAAGAAGGGCTAAAGGGCAGAGATCTTTCAAAGCAAATTACGAAAAAGGTTTTGCCTTACATTGCCGAGCTTGGAAGCAAGCTTGACCAAGCTCATTTCATTAAGAAGGTGGCAGACT
>MFVF01000003.1:0-7770 GCA_001785965.1 Candidatus Nomurabacteria bacterium RIFCSPLOWO2_01_FULL_42_20 | reverse complement strand
CAGCCCTCCCCTGATAAGGGGAGGGAGGAATTAAGACCTCCCCCTTTGGGGGAGGTTGGAGGGGGTTACACCCTACAGCTGGAAGAAAAAATTGCAGGCATTCTTCTTTGGCAGACTGGTCAAGGGAATGCCCGCCCCGACCTAAGGTCGGGGCAAGCCCTGACCAGATTCAAGCAAAGGCTTGAAAAAATAACCGGCAAAAGCCACGATGAAATTTTCAAAAAATATAGCTCCAAAATTAAGCAAGATCTTATTTTTCAGAGCGAGATGTATTACGGGGACGATGCCGGTCAAATAAACAAAGCCCTTGACGAGCTTTTAGACAATTTAGAGAAAGAAATTTTGGAAGGGCGCCTGAAAGAACTTATAATTATGCTTAAAAAAGAAGAAAAAGTTAAAAACGAGAGAGAAGTGAAAAAGATTTTAGAAGAGTGCCAAAAAATCAATAAAAGAATCCACGAAATTAAAAATAGCCGTTTTTCCTCCCTAGGCCGTCCCGGCACGGGCAAGGCCCTAGGCGGAAAATTTTATGAAAAAAAATAAAAAACAAAAGAAAAGCAAGCCAGCTAAAAAACTTCGAGGCAAGGCCCGTCCCGACCTAAGGTCGGGACGGGCCCACGCCCGACCTAGGTCGACTTCGGGAAAAGCCGCCCTAATCATTGAAGCCAAAATTAAGGAATTGACTGTTAAGGGCAAAAAGCGCGGCTTTATAACTTATGATGAAATCTTAAAAGCCTTTCCGGAAATTGAAGACAATATTGTCCTTTTGGACGAGCTTTATGAAAAAATCTCGGTGGCCGGAATTGATATTCTGGAGAGCGGCAACCTGCTTGATTTAGAAGAGGGCCTGACAGAGATTCCGAAGGACACCAAGACTCACGACTCGATTCAGATGTATCTCAAGGAAATTGGACAGCATCCTCTTATTCCGGCTTCGGAAGAGAAGGAATTGGCCAAAAGGATCGAAGCGGGCGATCCGGAGGCAAAGAACCTGCTGGCCCGCGCCAACCTGCGCCTAGTGGTTTCAATTGCCAAAAAATATGTCGGCCGGAGTTCCGATTTAACTTTGCTTGACCTTATTCAAGAAGGTAATCTGGGCTTATTTAAAGCGGTAGAAAAATTTGACTGGCGCAGGGGTTTTAAATTCTCAACTTATGCCACTTGGTGGATCAAGCAGGCCATTACTCGCGCCTTGGCAGACCAATCTCGCACCATCCGCATTCCGGTCCACATGGTGGAAACAATTTCCAAGTATAAGCAAGTCTATCGAAGACTTTCGCAAGATCTTGGCCGGGATCCTTTGGCAGAAGAAATTTCGACGGAAATGGGTCTTGATTTGAGCAAGGTGCGCATGATTGAAAACATCAATCAGGATACTCGTTCTTTGGAACAGCCGGTTGGCGCGGATGACGAACAGGATAGATCGACCTTGGGCGAATTTATTCCAGATGAGAAAATCCTGTGGCCGGATCAGGAAGCGGCCAGGAAAATTCTCTCCGATCAAATCAGCGAAGTCCTTGAAGATTTAACTCCTAAGGAGCGTAAAATTCTTGAGATGCGGTATGGACTGGTGGACGGGATTCAGCACACCTTAGAAGAAGTGGGCAGGGAATTTGGCGTAACTCGCGAGCGCATCCGCCAAATTGAAGCCAAGGTTCATGAAAAACTGCGCGAAAACGAAAAAATCATCCGGCTAAAAGATTATTTCGAATAGTGGTTCAAACAATCACGTTTCCACTTTTGTGTATTTAGCACTTCCCGCCCCGTACCAAAATCATTGAGTGTTTGTTGATGATTTTGGTATGGGGACCCGGCTAAAAGATTATTTCGAATAATAGTTCAAACGATATGGATTAACTTATAACTTATCCGCCTGAGGTGGATCCGCCTTTGGCGGATAACTAAATTCGTTATTCGTTATCTGTTATTAGTTATCTGTTACTTTACGTATTTGTCGAGGATTTGTTTGACTTGCTCGTATGGCAGAGCGCCGGGGATTTCGGCTACGGGTTTGCCGTTTTTAAAGACAAGACTGTAAGGCGTGCCCCGAACGTTAATTTTTATTCCATCATCAACATCGGCTTGAACTTTAGAAGCAAATTGGCCGCTCTCAAGGCAGGCAGTAAATGCGCTTCTATCCAGCCCGACATATTCGGCAATCTTTGGAAGTAGGGCCGGGTCTAGGCCGTTATTGGCCGGAGTAATTTCAAAAATTCTGTCGGTGTAAGCCCAGAATTTTTCATTTCCGCCGAGTGAAGCGGCGCATTCGAGCGCTTCGGCCTCTTTGCGGGCTTTCGGGTGAAGCGAGTCGAGGGGGAAGTGCCGGTAGACCCAAGCCACTTTGCCGGAATAATTATCCATGACTTCTTGCATGGTGGAATGGAATCTTTTACAGAATGGACATTCGGTGTCAGAATATTCCAAGATAACCACTTGGGCGGCTTTTAAGTCGCCCCGAACATGCTCGGACGCGCTTAAGGCCCTCGGTTTTAGGTCGGCTACTTTCGGCTCCCCAGTGTCGCCCGGGGCGGGCGAAGGAGCTTTAATGCCGCGAAGTAAAATTGCGCCGGCGATTAAAACGCCGGTAATAATGATGGCCGAAGGCAGGTTTAGAGAGAACTTTTGTTTTGTTTCCATGTGGTTCACGAATACCGCTAATCTCAATCGAATACCGCTAATATTTATTCGAGGTATTCGCCCCGTGTCGCTCGCGAGCGACACGGGGTAGATTCGAGGTATTTGTGTATTTAAGGCTGTTAATAACTCTTATTGTAGCATATTTCTTGATTGTGATATAATTTAATCAATATTATTAATTATTATTTACAGCTTCTAGCTGCTACTAGCATCTAGAAGATGATTAAAATTATGATGTGTAAAAATTGCGGTGAAAGTTCTTGTGCTGGCTGTGGTAAAAAAAAGTGCTTGTCAGCCAAAATTACTTGGGCCCTTTTGTTTATCGGCGGTCTAAACTGGGGCTTAGTCGGTTTGGGCGCCTTCTTTGGCAAGAATTTCAATGTTGTTAATTTGATTTTTGGCGGCGCTCCAGCGCTGGAGTGGATAATTTATATTTTAGTCGGTATTGCCGCAGTCGTTTGGATATTCCCTTGCCGTTGCAAAACTTGTATGCCCGAGGCCGCGCCAGGTCAATCTGCCGGAGCAATGTAGAAATGTTGTTTTACCACTTCTCGCCCCGTAGCCAGAAATTTATGCATTCGATAAATTTCTGTGGTACTGGGGTGCAAAACTTGTATGCCGGAAGGTTCGGCTGTCCCCGGAAGCAGTGAGATGAAAGTGTAGTTATATTTCCTTTTTTCAATATCGAATTGAAAAAAGGAAAAGCGGCAATACAAATGCCGCTCATGCGAATAATCAAAAAAACCGCCATTGCGGTTTTTTTGATTAGATGATAAAGTGTAAGAATTAATAGCGTTGTTTGCAGATAAAATTACTCCAACATGATTTCCTCTTCGATGATTTTTGCTTATTTCATAACATTCCTGGCGATTTACATCCAGGTCTTTTTTCTGGTGACATTTTTGGAGCGCAAAAGAGAAATAATCAGAAGAGAAAAAGAAATTGAGCTTAAGGATTATCCGGTGGTAACAGTGATTGCGCCTTGTTGGAATGAGGAAAAAACTTTGGCTAAAACCGCCGACTCATTGCTTAAACTCAATTATCCGAGAGAAAAACTGCAAATAATTTTAGTTGATGACGGCAGTACGGATCGAACTTATGAATTAATGCAAGAGTACGCGAATTATCCCAATGTTGAGGTTTATAAAAAAGAAAATGGCGGCAAGCATACGGCGGTTAATTTTGGTCTTGAAAAAGCAAGAGGTGATTTTGTCGGCTGCTTAGACACTGATTCTTTTGTCCACCCCGAAGCTCTTAAAAGAATTATTACTTATTTCGATAATCCTGAAGTCATGGCGGTTGCTCCCTCGATCATCATTCATGAGCCGAAGAATCTCATTCAATATGCCCAGAAAGCGGAATATGAAATGGCTGTTTATATTAAAAAAATGCTCGGTTTTCTCGGCGCCATCCACGTGACCCCGGGCCCGTTTTCGATATTCAGAAAAGAAGTTTTTGACAAATTAGGCAATTATAGGCAAGCCCACAATACTGAAGACATGGAAATCGCTTACCGGATGCAATCGAACGGCTACAGGATAGAACAATGCAATGACGCCTATGTTTATACAGTCGCCCCCGGCACAATTAAGGGACTTTTTAAGCAGAGACTGCGATGGATTTACGGCTTTCTTAACAACACCTTGGACTACAAGCACGTTCTTTTCAGGCCTAAGTATGGAAACTTTGCGCTCTTTACGATTCCAGCCGGTATTATTTCAATCAGCGCGGCGCTTTATTTGTTTGCTGGCTCAATTGGCAATATTTTTAATAGGGGAATGGAAAAATTTACTCAAGCCCGAGCGGTTGGTTTAGATTTTGGTTTTAATTTTCCCAGCTTGAGCTGGTTTTATATAGACACGGGGGTTTCAGTAATTTTGATTATTATTTTATTTAGCCTGCTTATTGTCTCGATGATTTTAGGCAGTCGGATGGCCAATGGGCGGGTGAAGCTTTCTGTAAACATTCTTTATTTTATTGGCATATATAGCTTTATCGCGCCGTTCTGGCTCATAAAGGCTGTTTATAATACCGCCATTTCAAAGAAGCCATCCTGGCGATAAAAATTTTATGATTGATTGGAAAAAATATATTTTAGTTTTTTTTATTACCTTGGCTCTCTTTTTGAGCGCTTTTTACTTGAGTGACTTTTTGGGCAATAAAAAGATTGAAGATGTTAAAAGCATTCAAGACAAAGTTGCGACTGACATTTTATCTTCTGAAACAAAATTTGCCCTCTTAGAAGAACTTTCTTGTAAAGACGTGGACAACACCTTTCTGTCCGAAGAACTAGGAGACCTGGCGGGCAAGATTGAATATGGCGAGCAGAATATCAGCGGCAGCAAGGATGAGATTTTAAGCTTGAAGCGCTATTATTCTTTACTTGAGATCAAAGATTATCTTCTGATGAAAAGGGTGCGCGAGCGCTGCGGTTTGAAATCAATTTTCGTTCTTTATTTCTATTCTGATAAGGAAAAATGCGATGACTGCGAGAAGCAAGGCTATGTCCTGACGGCCCTGCGCGAAAAATATCCGGAATTCAGGGTTTATTCTTTTGATTATAATATTGACCTTTCAGCTGTCCGGGCGCTTATTTCAATTTATAAAATTAAAGGAGATGAATTGCCGGCTCTGGTAATAAACAGAAAAGTCTATGAAGGCTTCCAAAGCGTCGAAGATGTTGAAAAAATCTTGCCCGACCTCCTAAAGTTAAAAAAAGCCGAGGAACCCCAAAAAGAAGAATAATTTACCCCCACACCTATTTTGAAATTTGAGCCGAAGGTCGGATTCGAACCGACGACCGGCCGATTACCCCAGTAGTACTCCGACCAAGGTCGGAGACTACGGGGCAGGCAAAACGGCTGCGGCATTTATCCCGTTAGAAGTGAGCCGGCAGTGGGATTCGAACCCGACGACCTACGGTTTACAAAACCGTTGCTCTACCAACTGAGCTATGCCGGCAAATTTATCCGGCTCACTTCTAATGGGACCAACTGAGCTACTTCGGCCCTACTATGCTCTGATATAACATCAGAGCTTCGAAGGGCAAGCATACTGAAATGAACACTGCTTGTCCATCCGAAGCTCGGACGTAAGGACGAGCGAAGGAGGAAGCTACTTCGGCGTTATTTCGACGAGCGAGGAGCGCGTGAGAATGTACTCATTCTCACGGCGTCCGAGCGATGTCGAATCAAAGTACTCTTTATTTTAGGCCATTTTCTTTTTCCTCATCCTCTTTCATTTCCTGTTCTATTTTTTTTAAACGGTTTTTGTAGTCGGAAATATTTTTAAATAATTTGGAGACCAAGCTTGGCTTGGTCTTCTCTGGTTTTTCAGCCGAGACTTTCTCAATAAACTTCTTAATCTTTGGCATCATAGTCTCTTTCTTTCTTTTTACAAAATAAACAAGCTTTATTCGAAGCTTAAGCAAAATAAGAACAAAGAGATGAATATATTTACCCAAAAAACCGAGAACTCTTGTTTTGATAAGATTAAAGTTTATTTTCGGCAGGAGAGAGCCGGGAGTCGGCGCATCAGTAATTATTTCCGCCTGGCCGCGCCGGATCATTTTTGTCTTATAAAGTATGATGCCCAGAATAACGGCGAGAGATATTAAAAATAAAGCAATTAGAATCCACATATTTTTGTTTTACTCCAAGACTGAATAACGGACGACTTGATTTATTTTAATGTCCGGATCCGCTTCCTCGAGAAGTTTGCTTACAGTTATTTCCTGATTTTTAACAAAGGCCTGTTCAAGAAGGGCTTGGACAGACTCCGGATTCATGGCGGCGACATGCATGGCCAAATCTTTTGATAATTCCGAGGACCCTCCCGAGAGGCTGGCTAAAGCCGCCGTCTTGCCGTTATGCAGATAGACTCCCAAATTGGCGCCCTCAACCATTCTCACTTGGCCCAGTTTAATGTTTTCTCCCATTTTCTGAATGACGGGATTAATGAGCTCTTGCGTCTCGGCTTGCGCTTTATCCGCACCTTCTTGCCAAGCAACTTCAGCGATTTGATTTACCAAATTGACGAAATCTTCGCTCTTAGCGACAAAATCAGTCTCGCATTTAAGGCCGACCATAATCGCTTTTTTGCCGTCAGTTTTGATGACGATGAGCCCGTCTTTTACTTCGCGATCCGCTTTTTTAGAAGCGATTTCTGAATTCTCGCTCGCGAGGATGGCTAAAGCTTTTTTTATATCGCCGTCAGCTTGGGTCAAGGCCTTTTTACATTGCATGACCGAGATTCCGGTTTGGTCGCGCAACTCTTTTATTTGATCAGATGTAATCATAGAAAGTAAATCAAGTAAATCAAGTAAATCAAGTAAATCAAGCCTCTTTCGCTTGCCTTGCTTGTCTCGCTTGATTTACTTATCTTGCTGTTTGTAGGCCTTAGCTAATTGCTCGACAAAAAATTTAATGCTTGAGACAGAAGAGTCATTCGCCACAATAGGGTAATCAACTTTTTTTATATCGCAGTCAGTATTGCAAATACTGATTACCGGAATTTTCATTCTAATAGCTTCATTTAAAGCGCCCTCCTCTTTTCTGGAATCGACTATTATTAAGAGGTTCGGCGTTTTAGCCATTTTAACCAGACTAGAAAAGTATTTTTCCAGTCTTTCGATTTCCCGATTAATCATGAGGCGCTCTTTTTTAGTGTATTTTTCAAACTCGCCTTTTTCTCTCTTATCTTTTAAATCAACCAGGCGATCAATCCTTTTTTTAATTTCTCCGAAATTAGTCAAAGTGCCGCCGATCCAGCGCTCGTTTACATACGGCATGCCTAAATTTTCTGCCGCTTCTTGAACCGCTTTTTTAGCTTCCGGTTTTGAACCGACGAAAAGTATTTGTTTTCCTTCCTTGGCAAGATTGCTGATCAGTTCCAGGGCCCGATCGAGCTCCACCTTAGTTTTTTCTAAATCAATATAATCGGTTTTATTTTTGGTGCCCAGGATAAATTTGGCGGTTGAAGGATGACGGCGGCTTTTGCTATAGCCGAAATGCCCTCCGGCTTTCTGCATGATCTCCAAATTTTGGTCGCTTTTAATATTGTTAGTCATAACGGCCATTCTAGCAAAAAAGGATTTCCCTTGCAACCATTAATTGACTATTTTGTTTCTATAGG
>MFVF01000002.1:2408-15360 GCA_001785965.1 Candidatus Nomurabacteria bacterium RIFCSPLOWO2_01_FULL_42_20 | reverse complement strand
ACTTTCTGGCAATTCGGTGCTTCTTCTGCCGGTTTAAACTTTAACGCTGACACAGGCGCCGGTGCTCAGACAAAAATACAAAAAGGGTTTACTGTGACATATGTCGCCACAGAAGGTCCCAGCAGTTATACGTTGGTTCCAAATTCTGATGGTTCGACAAGAGTTCAGATTAAGTTTGATGTCGCGCCGCCTTGTCCAGATGGCACTGATTCAACTAATGGTTTGGTAGGTTCATGGAAGGGAGAGGGCAATCCTTGCGATTCTTCGATCAACAACAATTACGGCAAAGAAATCGGTAATGTCACTTACAACGCAGCCGGCCTTGACGGCGCGGCGTTTAGCCTTGACGGCGCCTCTGCCATTGAAGTCAATCATTCCAACACTCTTAGTCTCACAAATAAATTTACTTTTGATTTCTGGATGAAGCCCGCTAGTCTCTCGGATTCTCAAAAATATGTATTCAATAAAGTAGCAGGTGCGGACAGTGCTTATGGACTCCTCTGGGAATATACCGATGACGCTGTTGAATTTTACGCTGGCTCCGGCAGTTACACTGGCGAGAACCCTAGAATAGGTTCTGCTATTCAAATTTCTGATACTGATTGGCACCACGTTGTTTACGTCTATGACGGTGTTACGTTTAAGGGTTTTCTGGATGATCAGCAAGTCTTTTCTCTTACAACAAGCTTTACTCTCCTTCCATCAGCAGAGAAACTTTATCTTGGCGCCTTTAATTCGACCCTTGACTCAAGTCAAGCAAGATTTTTTAAAGGCCAATTAGATGAAATTAGATTTTACAACACTGCAGTTACGCCCGGCCCGACGGTGACGGGGGCAGTGCCTGGTACTGTTACTACCACCACAGCGGAACCTGACGGAACATCCACTGTTACATTTACTGCTGATGCTGGGAATGGCGATGTGAATGTTGCTGGATTAAATACGGGAGACAAGGTTACTTTTAGCGGAATCGATGTAACAGCAACCGTTACGGCTCCAGCTAGTAAATTGAGTCTTAGTTATACACCCGGGACGATAACAGGGAAAGATTTTCGTCTCACAGTTACAACAGGTGAATTTAAGGTGGAAGGGGTCGTGAGAAACGATCTTGGAGATTTAGCGAATGAATCTGCCACCTATAAACTTGACCTTAAAACCGGAGAAATTTATGCCGCTACGGGGTACAGGTTTTTTGAAGCTTCTGACCCGGATCTAAAAGTCCCTAGCAAAGGATTCGAAACCGAAGAAACGCGTTATGTATTTAATGAAGCAAAAACCATTCTTTACCAACACAAAGAGAATCCCCATAACCACATTCAAGCTAAAGAAATCTATTCAGACAGTGGCGACTATACAAAATCCAAGACTGAGGAAGATTGGGACCGTATAACGCTTACGCATACTGATGAGGCTGCTGGTATTACTTGGCAGCAAGATCATTGTTTCGAAACAACCAAAAAAGCAAAATCCGCAAAACTCGATAAAGCAACTGGCCTATATGAACTTTTTGCACCAAAAAGAGAATACTTCCGTGGTGATTTATCGACTATATTAGAGGTAACCGAAGCAAGCCAGGATTATGGTAGTGCCGTCGGATGTTCATTTAAACAGCAAGATAAGTCCAATGGATATGACGTACGCAGGGTTAAAATAGATGCAGGAGCACCTGTTTTAGAATGGTTAAATAAAGCAACAGCGGAAGTACTTGCAAGACTTGAAATCAGCGGAGGCGCTTATTTGATTGAAGGCAAGTTTTTGGAAGAAAACTCGGTTACTGGCCAACAAAGGGAAATGATGTTTTCAAATAAAAAAGATGGAAGTATCAACGTAACGTTCGGTTTAATCACAGCAGCTGTTGCTAAGCATCAAGGTATGTATGGAATAAAAGACGCAAATGGCGTTGCCGAAGTTACGGAAGTTGGATTTGTTTATCCTTCTGGTGTGCTGCCCCCTGAAGCTGACCCCAGAGTGAGATTTTTTGAAAAACAACTGCACACGGCACAAAAAGAGGGACTCGCCACTGCGCTCGGAACCACTCTTTCTGGCCTTAAGGCAGAGGTGACAGCGGCTCTTGCAAACACAATAAGCGATGCAAGTGGCGCGACGGTTACCGCACCATCTGATGTCACATTTACTTTTACTGCTTCTGCCCAGCCCACCCCCACTCCAACCCCTGTTCCTGTCTTTGCGCGAGTTGGAAGCACGGATCTATTCGTTAGATCAACAGACAAGCTAGCTGTTGAAAAACAGCTCGTTGGTAAAACTGATGTAAAAGTTCAGTCATATACAAAAGAAACACTTTCATCTAATGAAGTAAAATACACTCTCCCTAGAGTTGATAAAGGAAATGGAGACTGGATCGCTCTTAAATCAACTGATCTTGACGCCGATGGCATTTCAGACTTTTTGAACGCCGACCAATGTCCGACAGTACCCGGTTCTCCTGATCTCCGCGGCTGTCCATTTGCTAAAGAAGTTTCCGTAATAATGCATAGCATTGTTAAAGGCGGCGCAACAACCAAGGCCCCCGTTTCCGGCGCCACAGTTCGCGTAGTTGAAGTAAAAAGCACAACTCCCGTTGCCGACTTGTACAGCAATATGGCCTCGCTCTTCGCTGGTACATTTACAAGCGAGTGTAGAACTGGTCTCAATGGTATCGCTTTGTGCGGTATTCCAAGTGTTCCAGCCAGCTCCACTACTGATTGGTTTACGATCGCTAAAATTGTAACCGGCGGAAAGACCGTTTATACCGGCCAGTCGAACTTCCAAAGCAGCCCCGGCGAAGATAAAATAATCAACGATAATTTGCAAGTTTCCTGTGTGTTTGATGGATCAGGCAACCTTCTTTCCTGTTCAGGCGGAAAAAGAACCCAAGTTACCGGCTCGCTCCTTGATATCTACGACCCAGCGGTGATTATCGTTTCCCAAGCGACCGAATACGTGCCGTTTGTTTACGAGACGCTGGATGACTACTGGTCTGTCGTCACCAGCTTCACTCCGCCTTCCGGCTGTACGGCTGATGTTCCCGAAATTTCAAACACTGTTGACGCCACTACCAATGGCAATGGCACCCAAGCCGCTGTCTTTACCTTGACCTGCGACACTTCCGCTCTCGCTCAAGCCAAGAGTTTACTCACCGCCCAAGTCGGCGCGGCTGTCTCTCAAGCGGCAAAAGTCAGTCATGAATTGAATGACTGCACTAAAGTAAATCCCGCCGGCAAGAAAACTTGCGTCCGAAAAACCGCTTCTTCCGTAATCAGCGTCTTAAAAGAACTAGGCAAAGCAACGAGAGCAAAAGTTTCTACTAATTCTCTCTGGGGTATGGTCGCGCAGAAATACAATAACGGACCTACTGCCATTGCCGCCAAAGTCATAGAAGTGGCCAAGGCAAACGATATAGCCATCCCCGAATGGGGTATCGCCGGCAAGATTGATTCTCGCACCCTCTCGGCTTCGGCCCTGAACGCCTTGAATTGGTAATCCGTAGCTAGCACTCATAGCCCCTAAACCCAAAAGCCGCTCCAAATGGGCGGCTTTTGTATATTAGGGAAGACTCAATCTTGATTAACTCAACTTCATTTAGTATATTGGTAAGATATGAAACGGATCTCATTCGTACTGCCGGTTTATAATGAAGAACAGGTTATTGATGATTTCTATTTGGCGATTACAAAGGGAGTTGAAAAAATCATCGAAGATTACCATATTGAATTTATTTTTATAAACGATGGCAGCAGCGATAAGACGGAAGAAAAACTTACTTTACTTCATAAAAAAGACAAACGAGTTTCTATAATTAATTTTTCCCGCAACTTTGGCCATCAAATGGCGATTACGGCTGGTATTGACTTCGCTTCCGGCGATGCGGTTATTGTTATGGACAGCGATCTTCAGGATCCACCCGCAGTTGCGTTAGAGCTTATTTCAAAATGGGAAGAGGGTTTTGATGTTGTCTACGGCGTGCGCAAAACTAGGAAAGACAGTGCCTTTAAGCAGTTAACCGCGCGTCTGTTTTACAAATTAATCAATATGCTATCGGAGGTGGCCATTCCCCAAAATGCCGGCGATTTTCGCTTAATGGATAAAAAAGTTGTGGCTGAACTGCGAAAATTTCGGGAGCAGGGCCGATTTATGCGCGGTTTAGTCAGCTTAGTTGGCTTCCGGCAAACCGGTGTGCTTTTCGATCGGCCCAATCGCTATGCCGGGGAGACAAAATATCCATTTAAAAAAATGCTGAAACTCTCAATTGACGCCGTGACAAGTTTTTCGACTGTGCCGCTGACTTTAATTTCTCGCCTTGGCTTTATTGTCTCGGGACTTTCTTTTTTAGGCATTCTCTACGCTCTTTTAATGAAATTTTTCTTTCCTCAAGTCACGGTTTCCGGCTGGACACTTTTGATTATTGCAATCTTCTTTATCGGTGGAGTGCAAATGATCATGCTTGGCATCGTCGGCACATATATTGGGAAAATTTATTCCGAAGTTAAGGGTCGGCCGCTCTATATCGTCTCCTCGATTTATTCTGATTCATATGACCAAGATAAAACAGCTAATAAAAAAGCAATTCGAAAATAACCGGCAGTTTCTTACTTACGCGGCGATCGGCGCTGTGGGTGCCGGACTAGATTTTATTATTTTTATTGTTTTAAATCAAAAGCTCGGCGTGTATCATTTGTACGCTAATATTATCAGCACAATGGCGGGTATCACCACGAGCTTCTTTCTAAATATTTTTTACAATTTTCGAGTTCGTGATTTTTTATGGCAGAGATTTTTGTCTTTTTACGCAGTGGGTCTCTTGGGTCTTCTGCTAACATCCGGCCTGCTTTATCTTTTCACAGATTTGCTGGGGTTTCATCCCGTTATTGTAAAACTCGGCACGCTTATTGTTGTACTTATCGTTCAGTTTACTTTAAATAAATATATTTCTTTTCGATATATACCCAAATCATGAATTCTAAATCAATAAAATCGATTGCTATCATCGGCGGGGGATACACTGGCTTGACAGCCGCGTACGAACTCTCAAAATACAGCAATTTTGAAATAACTCTTTATGAAGCCTCGCCTAATTTGGGCGGGCTAGCCGGCGGGTTTTCTCTTCTTGGAACTCATCTCGAGAAGGCCTATCATCACTTGTTTAAAACAGATAAAGATATTATCCAGTTGATTGACGAACTTCGACTAGGCGCAAAATTGCTCTGGCATAAGAGCAATGTTGCCATCTACTACGACGGAAAGTTTTATCCATTTAATTCCCCGATGGATTTGCTGCGATTTAAACCATTATCATTTTTGAGCCGCTTGCGTCTCGGTATTGTCTTGCTTTATCTCAAAAAGAAAAAGAATTGGCAGAAGTTTGTCAATGTTTCGGCGTATGATTGGATGGGAAAATGGTGCGGCAGAGAGGCGATGAAAGTAATTTGGGAGCCGCTTCTTCTAGGTAAATTCAGCAAGTATTACAAAGAAATCTCCATGGCCTGGCTTTGGGCCCGCATTCATATTCGGGCTAATTCGCGCGCTCGGGACGGCGAAAAGCTCGGCTATATCACGGGCGGATTCGATGTTTTAACAGAAGCGCTCCAGAGTAAATTGTTAAAACAAGGCGTTATAATAAAAAAAGAAACTAGAGTTCAGTCAATCAAGAGAGATGATAAAACAAATGAAGTTATACTTACTTTTGATAACGGAGAGCAGAGGTTTGACAAAGTAATTGTTACTTTACCCTCACAAGTCTTTGCGGGGCTAATTGGGACAGCTTCCGTGTCCGCCTCGTATATTAAAAAGCTTTCGAGCATCAATTATCTCGGCGCAGTGCTGCTTGTTTTTGCATCTGACCAAAAACTAAGTGATTATTATTGGCATAACATAAATGACCTCGGCGCTCCCTTTTTGGTTTTTCTCAATCACACGAACTTGGTTCCTTGTTCAAATTATAACGGTAAGTATCTTTATTATCTTGGCACCTATGTGCCGCACGAGCATGAATATTTCAGGATAGGCGAAAATGATTTGACTGATATTTGGTTTCGTTATTTAAAACAAATGTTTCCGGAATTTGACCAGAAAAAAATTACCGAAAAGCATCTATTTAAATTTAAATTTGCCCAGCATGTTGCCGATCTAGATTATAAAAATAAAATTCCAGACTATCGGACGCCGATAGCCGGTGTGTATTTAGCGAATTTTTCCCAAATTTTTCCAGAAGATCGAGGCACAAATTATGCGGTGAGAGAAGGCAAAAAGATTGCGGAGCTTTTAAGGTCGGACCTCCTGGGGAAGTCCGACCTTGTATAATCGTGAATTTCCAGTTTCAAAAACAATTTCGCCTAAAATATTCCATTTTTCTTCTTTGAGGCCGGGGTAGGTTTCTCTTTCAAGATCGCCAATATACACGTAAGAAATATCATGCCGCCGGAGGAGCGCTTCCGTTTCTAAAGGATCGTCGATTAGGTAAATTTTTGCCGCGTCAATGGCGATCGCTTTTATATCTTCAAAGCCGGTGTCGACCTCTTGGCCGATTATCTCCCGCCAGCTTTCGACGCCGGCCGGATAGCGGAATCGCCATGTCCACTGGTGCGAAAACCAATTAATTGGATTTTTCATTCCTGTGAAAACACCGATTCGGCCGAAATAACCATAACTGTCGCCCGCGGCTTCAAGGATAGTTGTTCGCTTTTTTATATTACGGTTGATCCACTCTATAGTTTGGGAGTCATCAATAGATTTATTTTTGATGAAAGCTCCGCCGTCGAGGGTAAAAAATCGTTTGGCATTCTCCGGCACGGGAGGAAAATATGCTTGGCTTATTCCCGCGATTGGGAAAATGAAAACTATAATTATAAATACCGACAAGAGGGAAACGTAAATAGATTGCGACACGACGCTCTTTAGCTGACCCCAAAAAGCCCATAGAAGCACCGCGCTTGCAAACCCGCTCAATATCCATGCATGATAACCAAATTTAAAGACAGTGTTGGATCTGAAATAAGGCGGATTGGTTATATGGAATAAATCCTGCAAGAAAAATAATTCCGTAAAGGCAATCAAAACAAACGCGACAAGGAACAAAAGAAAAGGGAATAGGCCGCTCGCGATCTGCTTTATTTTTTTTATATTTATCAAACCGATTAAAAAGATTAAAGCATATAATCCCCAAATGCCAAACAAAAACCAAAAACTCGATGGCCATTGGGTAGTACCAACAAGATTATTTTTGACGACAAACTCCGGAGCAAAGCCAAGACCCGTAACTGGACTTTGATAATGAGCAAAAAATGGAAAGTAGAGAACAAATGGACTCAAAGCTGTTAGGATGGCGGTAAAAATCCAAGGGCGAAAGGCAATTAGCGCATTTTTTATTACGACAAGCGAGGAGCGCGTGGCAGTGTGCTCACTGACGCGGCGTCCGAGCGAAGTCGTATCAAAGGGTTTAATACCCTTTATTTCAACGAACGAGGAGTAAAATTGCGTAAAAAATTTGGAGATTATAATAATGGCAAAAATAAGCCCGAGGGTGATAAAGTCAAACGGATTAATCACAGCGGCCGTGGCCAAGATAGCTGAAAAAAGAACCATGAGCAGCACATTTAGCTTCTCTTTTTTATAAATAACCCAAAGCAGATATAAGCCAGTCAGGAAAAAAGGCAGGCTCATGACATGGGGATGGAGGTCGCCCAAAATAAAGCTGTAGCCGGGAAATTCGTTAATGGTGTAGGATGGATCAAGGATGCGGGTGGCTGTTGGATAAAAGCATTTTGTTGCCAGTTCTCCGCCGATGTTTTTGAAAAAACAGACGGCGTAGTGGAGGTTGCCCGCCAGCGCCACTAAGCCCGCCGAGAGAATCGAAAAAAACCTAGATCTCGTGATGCTGTAGACAATCGCAAGTGAGATGGTAATTGTTTGACTGAAAATAAGCGCCAGGCTAAAGTTGTAGCTGAAAGCGTAGGCAATTCCTCCGAGCTTAGACAAAAGGGCGTACAGATAAAATCCGTAGTAATAATAATTTACCGGCAGGGCCGCCTGCCAAGGATCGGCAAAAGGAAAGAAATCAGTTTTGCCGGCGCCGGAGAGCAGAGTTAAATCCATGAATTTTTCCGTACTCTCAAGCGCTCCGCCGAATCCTCTTACGGCAAGATAGGCAAAATATAAAAGAAGCGAAACACATTCAGTAATCAAAACAGTTTTTAAAAATTCCTTTCTTTGTCTCGCGTCCAAAGTTCGAAACTGCTTGAAAAGAATTACGCCGCTTACAACAACCACGATAAAAAAGAGGGGGAGGATGATAAGCATATTGTTAAAGGGCAAGACTTTCAATGAAGCCAAGAGCCAAATCGGATAAGCAAAAAGCATCAGGCCGATAATCTTTCCAACAACGTAAGCAGAATTTCCATTAATGACTTTCCTTGCAATAAGAAAGCCCGGCAGACCCATCAGGAAAAAAAT
The DNA here is from genome assembly GCA_001785965.1 of Candidatus Nomurabacteria bacterium RIFCSPLOWO2_01_FULL_42_20. GTDB lineage: Bacteria > Patescibacteriota > Minisyncoccia > Phycocordibacterales > CAZVEC01 > 2-01-FULL-42-20. Next base: position 6,915 of record MFVF01000002.1, on the reverse strand, counting down.
AAAATAAAATAAAAACATAGTAAAATTTTACCATATTTCGCGCGCCCAAACGACGCCTATCAGATTGACGAAATATTTTATATATGTTAAGGTAGGGGTAGAAATAAGTTAAAACTAAAAAACTAAAATCATGAAAAAGGAAAATTTTTATGCTGTTATTGCCGCCATCTCCGGTATGCTTCTGTTCGTGATAGGATTTTTATGGGTAGTCGGGGGAGTCAAAAGTTTGTTTGAACTTCCGTTTGTTGCTCTTTTAATACTCTCTTTCACAGTAATATTAATCGGCTTTTGTTTCTTTTTTGGAACAAAGTCGCAAATATTGCAAAAGAAAATCATGAAGTCAATGGAGCAACAAAATAAAGATGATAGTTCACTGCAAACAGAGTCCAATTCGCTGAAGGCAGAATCCGATTTCCTGGAGACGGAATCAGATTTTCTGCGGACGCAATCAGATTTTCAGCAGAAGAAATTAGATTCATTAAAAAATCTAACTGACTCATTGGAAAGAAAAAGAAATACGCCGGTTTTCAAAGTTGATTTGAATTAACTTTTATCTTTGCTCTTTACTTATCCACATCGCTCCGATCTCTGATCGGAGCATTTTTACAATAAGCCCATTGTTGAAACCAGGTTTCAACAATGCGACATTTTAGAAAAAGTTTTCTTGGGCAAATATGAACGTTAAAAAAAAAGCCCTTTAGTTATTATATATTTTATGGTATAAGATATTAGATTAAAGATTTAAGTTATCAGTTATTGGTTATTAGTTAGTTGTAAGTTAACTATAACCGCCTGTAGCTCAGCTGGTTAGAGCATTGAGCTTATAAAATCTAGAGAAAATCAAATAAAAATCTGCCGTGGGCGTGTAGCTCAGTTGGTTAGAGCATCGAGCTTATACCTCGAGGGTCCCTGGTTCGAGTCCAGGCACGCCCACGATAGATTTTTATTATGTTTGAACGACGATTTTATATCGTAATCGATATACCTAGAGGGTCCCACGTTCGAATCGTGGCAGGTGGACTAGCTAAAATTTAAACCCAAACTCTCTAAAAATTCTTTTAGTTCCAAGCCTTCTATTTTTCTGGTCGCGCCGGTTTTTAGATTGCCCAGTTTAATATTCATGATTCGGATTCTTTTTAAATTAATGACGTTGTAGCCGAGCGCCTTGCCCATTCTCCTAATCTGCCTATTTTTGCCTTCGGTTAAAATAATGTCAAAACTTTCTGGACCGGTTTTTCTGATTTTTGCCGGCCGAACCCGCTCTTGGCGCATCGGATAATGATGCGCACCTGTAGACGGCCCAATATTAAAACCTTGTTTAATTTTTAGCAAGAAAGTATTGCTGATCGGCCGATCAACGGCGGCAGAGTATTCTTTCTCGTGAAAAAATTTCGGATTGAGCATCTTGTCGGTAATGCGTCCATCGTTGGTGATGATAATGAGCCCGCTTGAATCTTTATCAAGCCGGCCGACAGGGAACATTCCTTCTTTTAATTTTAAAACTTGTTTTATATCCTTTTCTCCGGCCTGCGGTGAATGGGTCACCCTTCGACTTTGCTCAGGGTGACCCTGAGGTTTACTCGAATGGGTCACGACGCCAGCGGGCTTATTGTAAGCCAAATAAACCCCCACACCAAAATTTTTGGTGTGGGGGTAGGCATACTCTTTTTGGATTTCTTTTCCGACTTCAACTTTATCTCCAGCAAGAACTTTCTCCCCCAATTTTGCCACCCGGCCGTTTATCTTGACCAAGCCGGCGGAAATAAGCAGATCCGCCCCGCGCCGAGTGGCCACATTCTTCTCCGCCAAATATTTATTTATCCTGATAGGGAATTGCATCCGTTTAGCCTAACATTTTTCGTTCTATTTGTCCTAAAATTAAAATGTCTACTATCTATACATATGTAAACTTGGTGGACATTTTGATTTTTACACTCCTTACGCAATGATTACTCAAAAACGGAATTCAGAACAATTTTTTTGACAAAAGATAGATCCTATGCTATTGTTTTAAGGATTTAAAAATGCACTTTAATTCAAATTCATATATATTATGACAGGAATCATTTTAGAAGTAGGCAAGTCCTACACAGCAAAAGATGGGACAATTATAGAGATATTTGATCAAAACGGCCAGTTATTTCTTGGCTCCATCGTCGAGCAAAATCTTAGCGAAGAAGAACGCGATACGACTGAAGCCAAAGAATTTTTCATAAATGGAAGTTATATTAATTCTGATGACGATGGTCTGAATATTGTCAGAGAATTTGTTTCAGCCAAATGAATTATTAATCCCATCGTTGTTAAACCACCGGCCCCCGTGGCCGGTTTTTTCATTTACCCCCACACCTTTCGTTACGATGTTGCCGAAGGCAACGCGCAAAGCGCATCGTAACGAAAGGTGTGGGGGTTTACTCAAAATGAAATTCGCCGACTTTTAGTTTGACCATTTTTTTGAGGAGGGGATGGTGATCTAGTTCAGGATCGGTTTTGATGAGCGCTTGGGCTTCGGTCCGGGCGGCTTCCACCATTTTGATGTTTTTAATTGCTTCCATGCCGAGGTCGGAAATGCCCCATTGCTTTGCGCCGGAAAGCTCGCCCGCGCCACGGAGCATGAGATCAAGTTCGGAAAGCTCGAAGCCGTTTTTGGCCGTCTTGAGAGCTTTCAATCGGTCCATTGTTTTGTCCGATTTAGCTTCAGCGAAAATATAACAATAGGCTTGATGGGTGCTTCGCAATACTCGCCCGCGCAGTTGATGGAGTTGCGCGAGTCCGAATCGTTCTGCCCCTTCTATTATTATGACGGTTGCGTTGGGAACATTTACGCCGACTTCAACAACGCTTGTTGCGCAAAGAATCTGAATTTTGTTTTCCAAAAATTCTTTCATCACTTTCTCTTTTTTATCTTTGCTCAATTTGCTGTGGACGATCCCAGTTTCGTATTTAGGGAAAATTTTTTTAAGCCGTTTAGCTTCTTCGGTGACTGATTTAGCGTTCAGGACTAATTCTTTGTCAGGATCCGGCTCATCAATGCGCGGACAGATAACATACATTTGCCGCCCATTTTTTAATTCGATGCGGATTTCTTCATACGTTTCTTCGCGCTTATTCGGCGGGACAATTTCTGTGATCACAAGTTTCCTGCCGGGCGGCATTTCGTCCAAGAGCGTTAAATCAAGGTCGCCGTAAATAGTTAAAGCTAAGGTGCGTGGAATTGGTGTAGCGGTCATCGATAAATAGTGTGGAGCAAAACTTTCTTTTTTGGCTAATTTCATTCTTTGGCTAGTTCCAAACCTGTGTTGTTCGTCGACAATCACTAGGGCTAAATGCTTGAATTTTACGGATTTTTGAATGAGAGAGTGAGTGCCGAGTAAAATGGGGATTTCCCCATTTTGCACCCATTTCAGAAGTTGGGGTCTGGAAATCGTTGTCCAGTCCTTCGCCCCCGCTTCGCCAAGGCTACGCCGGGCGAGCAAGGCTTCGGACTGCGCAGCATCCCCAAATTTCTGAGATGATTTTGACGGGAATTTCTTACAGCCGCTGGAAGTAATAAGGCCGATGTTAATTGGTAAATGTCGAAAATAAGAAATAAAAGATTCGAAATGCTGATTGGCCAATATTTCAGTCGGCGCCATATATGCGACTTGCAGGTTGCTCGCAGATAAACGCGGATCAAACGCAGATAAACGCAGATGATTATTAATGGTAGCGTAGGCGGCAAGCGCGGCCACTAATGTTTTGCCGCTTCCGACATCACCTTCAAGTAGTCTGGACATAGGTCTATTTTTAATCAGATCGGCCGTGATTGTTCCAATGGCCTTAGTTTGGGCCGATGTCGGTTTAAAAGGGAAGCGTGATAGAAACTTTTCCACTTCTCCTGCTTCAATTTTTATTTCAAAAGATTTATTTTTTTCATATTCCATGCGGTCGTGGGCGCGTTCAAGCTGGATTAAGAAGACTTCCTCAAAAGCAAATCGTTTGCGAGCGGCCTCGGCATCTTCTTTTTTTTTGGGAAAGTGAATCCAAATGAGGGCGGTGCGAAGAGCGGGCAGGTGGTATTTTTTCAAAATTTCTTCAGGAACATAATCTTCGACCCTCTCCTTACTCCTCCCCCTTATTAAGGGGGAGGACGGGTGGGGGTCTAGAGTTGTTAGTATTTTTTTAATCGCATGATAGAGCCATTTTGAGGTAATTCCGCGAGTCTCCGGGTAAATCGGAAAAATTAATGATTCAGTCAAGGGTAACCCTTGACTGAATAGGGAGTCATGCAGATCAACGGGCAAGGTGGGACTTTTTTCAAATTCCGGATTGGCCAAATAAATACCAGATTTACTCTCTGCCACTCGACCGGTCAATTTAACAGTTTGGCCAACATGAATCATTTTGGCCATGTAGGCTTGATGGAACCAAACGACCTTGATTTTGCTGCGCCCGCCATAGCCTTTGGCGACGGCGGGACCAGAGAGGTCTTCAACCGTTGCTTCGCCCATGGGGATCTTGCTTCGGA
>MFVF01000002.1:0-2386 GCA_001785965.1 Candidatus Nomurabacteria bacterium RIFCSPLOWO2_01_FULL_42_20 | reverse complement strand
CGGGAGGGAAAATAAAAAAGCAGGTCTTGAAGAGTTTCAAGACCGAGCCTCTTTAAAGCGGCTTTTTGCATATCGCCAAGGCGAAAGTTGTCCTTGATCGGGGAATTAAGTTCCATATTATTTAAAAATACAAGGTCTTGCCTTGAATTCAAGGCAAGACCTTGTATTAACCGACAGTTTCTTTTATTTTTTGAGCCAGTTCGTCTAAAGTGAAGTTTGATTTGACCATGAATTCCACTATGCCTAGATCTTGAGCTTTCTTTATGTCTTTTTCCTCGGAGAGGTTGGAGAAGACAATGACTGGAATGTCTTTGGTTTTTGGATTCTCGCGCACCTTTTTTAAAATCTCATAGCCGTCCACTTCCGGCAGAAGAAGGTCCAAAAGAATCATGGAAGGAGCTTCTTTTTCCAAAACAGCGAAGGCCTCGGTGTGATTAGCGGCACTTAAAACTTCAAAACCGTCAGCCCTTAACTTGCGGGAAGCGAGTCCCTGCAAGAAACTATCGTCTTCAATTATTAGAATTTTTTTAGCCATGGTGATTAATTTATAACTTTATAATTTTACAAACATTATAACTTTATAACTATTTTTTTGCAATGGGGATTGTGAAATAGAAAATACTGCCTTTGCCAAGCGCGCTCTCGACCCAGATTTTGCCGCTATGACGCTCTATAATTTTTTTGCTGTTCCAAAGGCCAAGCCCGACGCCGAAGCCGGATGTTTTTTCCGTGTTTCTAGCTCTAAAAAATTTATCAAATATTTTCTCTTTGTTTTCTGGACTGATGCCGATGCCGGTGTCTTTAATGGCTGTCTCCAGATAACTCCCCGATTTTTTAATTGAGATAATAACTTGCCCTTTGGGCTTATTGTACTTGATCGCGTTTTCTATAAGATTTTGAATTGCAATTTTTAGACGCTCCCGGTCAATTAAAACCCTCGGCAGTTTATTCCCCTTATTTAAAAAATTAAGACCGATTTGTTTTTTTCTAGCTTCAGCCGAAAATAAAGTAATAGTTGAATTTAAGAACGGAACAATGTCTGCCTTCTCAAATTTATATTTTTCATCCAGATTTTTCAGACTTTTAGCTTTGCCGGCTGACAGCATTTGGGAAACAAGGGAAATGGCGTGTTCGTTGCTGTCGTAAACCTTTTTCAAAGCGGCTTCCTGCTCGGGGGTCAAATTGCCGTAGTCGCCGTCTAAGAGCATTTTAATAATCCATTTGGCGGCCGAAAGATCAGTCCGAATTTGGTGGGCGTTTAATGAAATTAAATCAGTGCGCATGGCGTTCAATTCTTTGAGTTTTTTGTTTTCAGCTGCGAGTTCCTTAGTGTTTATAACCATATTGCTTATATTAGCACATTTTTGTTATAATTATCACACATGAATAAAAAAATAATTTCTATATTTTTAGCCGTTGCGGTAATCTTTTCCTTTTTAGGATCGGCTTTTAGAGCTGAAGCGGCGGCGACATCCGCCAAATTTGCCGGCACGGCCGTTGACGCGGCTGATGTCATGAGCATTGCTTGGGCTACCCCAAGCAATGCTACGGGCGACACGACCGCCACCTCGACAACGGCGACCGTAAACGGAAACGCTAAGCCGACCGATATGTTGCGCCTGACTAATTTTGGCTTTACCGCCAGCGACATTCCGAGCGGATCTACGATTAACGGGGTAACGGTAGAAGTGGAATGGAACACAGATGCAAGCTTCGCCGACACCACCGTCCAACTGACCACAGACGGAACCACAGGCGTTGGAAACAACAATGGACTAAGCACCACCCAGACAATCAAGGCCTTCAGGACATACGGCGGAGCGGCCGATGGATGGGGCGCTTCTCTCACTCAAGCAAATGTAATTTCTTCAAACTTCGGAGTGCTGCTGAAGTACACGACGATGGCGGGTGGAAATAACCAGAGCGTCAATGTATACCGCGCAAGAATTACTATTAACTACACAGCCTCTGACACGACTCCGCCGACAGTTACCAATGTAACCGCAGATCATGCCAATGGCTTGTTTACAATAGGTGAACTTATTCCAATCCAAATAACTTTTTCCGAAGCAGTGAATGTAGTTACAACTGGCGGCACGCCGGCGCTCAAACTTGCCGTTTCCTCGCCGGTCTATGAAGTTTCTTACAGTTCCGGTAACGGTACGACGATTTTAACTTTCAATTACACCGTTCTTGCCGGCCACAATTCTTCCGATTCGGATTACGAAACAATTAATTCCCTAGTTTTAAACGGCGGGACGATTAAAGATGGAGCAGGGAATAATGCCACACTTACTTTACCTTCTCCCGGCGCGGCCGGCTCCTTGGGTGCGAATAAAAACATAGTTATCGACACCGCCGCCCCGGCCGCCTTTACGACCGGCGC
>MFVF01000001.1 GCA_001785965.1 Candidatus Nomurabacteria bacterium RIFCSPLOWO2_01_FULL_42_20 | reverse complement strand
GATTGATTTCGCCTATGCCATCCACACTGACGTCGGCAACCACGCCGCCGGAGCCAAAGTTAACGGCAAAATGGTTTCTTTGAACACCAAGCTTCAGTGGGGCGACATCATTGAAATTATCAAAAAGAAAGACAGCCACCCGACGAGCAAGTGGCTCGATTATGCCAAGACAACTTTAGCCAAGAGACACATTAAAGCTCATGTTGGCGAAGGCGGATTCCTAAATAAATTAAAGCTGTTCGGCAAGCAATAGCCGTGTCAAGGAGCCTCCTTGACGGGGCTTTAGACGGAGAAATTTTTTATATCATATAGGTCATTTTCGTCTTCCATAACTGGAAGGTTTTGCGGCCCGCCTCGACCTAAGGTCGGGGCGGGCGTAGCTGTCTCCGCAGATTGAGCAATATGCTTTTCCAGCATTTCAGCCGGGTTTTTAATTTGATTCGATTTAAGAAGCTCCATGATGAAGCGGAGGTCATCTGTCGAGAAAAAATCTATCTTGATGTTGCCGCCGAAATCTTTGCGCTCAATCCGCACCCGTGTTCCTAAAGACTCCTCCAGGCTCTTTTCCAACTCGATTAGTTCCGGATCAGGCGCATATTCTTTTTTGCGAATACGGTCGGAGGCAATGCGCCTCGCAAACTGCTCGGCCTCGCGGACAGAAACCTTCTTGAAAATAATTTCTTTAAATAAAACCATCTGCTCATCTTTGCGGTCAACAAGCATCAGGAGCGGCCTGGTGTGGCCCTCGGAGAGCTTCCCTTCGGCCAAAGCCAGCAGAATTTCCTCCGGCAAAGCAAGCAATCTCATGCTGTTTGAAACATATTCTCGGCTCATGCCTATTTTTTGCGCAATCTGCGCGTGAGTGAAATCAAATTCTTCGCAAAGGCGCATGAAGGCCCGGGCACGATCTACGGAATTAAGGTCTTCACGCTGGAGATTTTCAATAATGGCCAGCTCAAGCTTGGCCAGCTTGTCGTCGCCAACGCGGATCACGCAAGGCACTTGCAAAACTCCGGCGAGTTTTGCCGCCCGAAGTCTCCGCTCGCCGGCAATCAGTTCATATTCAACGGCAATACCGCCATCCTCCTTTTCTTTCTCAATGCGCGAAATAGTCAGCGGCTGAAGGACTCCGTATTGTCGAATGGACTCGGCTAAATCCCCTAGCTTGGTCTCGTCGAATTCGCGCCTTGGTTGAAAAGGGTTGGGATGAATCTTGTCGTTCTCGATCCAGAATATTGAATTGGAATAAAGCTCGGCCATGGATAGATTAAAGAATAGATTAAAGATTAAAGATTAAAGATTAAAGATTAAAGATTAAAGAAACTTAAATCTTATAACTTAAATCTTAAATCTATTTGAAGAATAGCACATAAAAATACCTGAAGCAAAAATTGATTTTTGGCTTTATTTTGCTAGAATTACAGTAAATCGCCGGAGTGATGAAATTGGTAACCATGCGCGACTCAAAATCGCGTGCCGCAAGGCTTGGGAGTTCGACTCTCCCCTCCGGCACTTGAAAAAGAAGAAAATTAGTCAAAACAAAAAACTTAAAGCCTATGTTATAGGTGTAGCCTTGGGTGATGGAAATTTATCTAATTCAAACGGGCGGGCGGTTCGCCTTCGTGTAACCTGTGACAAAAAATATCCCCTACTTCTCAAACACATAAAACAATCTGTCCAAAAGATGACTCCGGAAAATAAGGTTTCTGTCATAAAAAGAAAAGGTTGTTTTGATATAAGTTGTTATTCTAATTACTGGGAAGAAATTTTGGGCTGGAAAGCCAAAGAAGGATCAAAGAGCAAACAAAAAGTTTCCGTTCCTAAATGGATAAAGTCAAACAGAACTTATGCAAAAGAATGCTTAAGGGGTCTTTTTCAAACAGATGGGTCAATTTATAAAGACAGAAAATATTTGATGGTCAATTTTGTCACTGAAATTCCGACATTAGCAAAAGACACTTTCGAAATGATTACAAAAATAGGCCATAAACCTAATATTCAAAAACTAGATACTAAAAAATCCCAAAAATTTACAATCAGAATTTCTAAAGATGCTGAAAAGTTTACAAAAGACATAAAACTGTGGAAAAAATAAATTCAAAATAATAATTTGAAAAGATGTGCCAAATATATAAAAGTTTACATTCTAGACTGGCTAGACAATAAGCCAAAATCTATTGGATTTATAAACCTTTACTCTTACAAAGAGCTAAGAGAGCAAAGCGATTATATTATCGATCTCTTTTTGAGCTTGCTTGTCTTCAGGTACAGTTTCCCAGCTATTGTGAAAAAAAGCTGTCTTTTTAGAATCAGAATCATCTGATAATGCGGTTAGAAAAATAATTGGACTTCCTTCAACAATAGTTCCATATTCGAGAACTCCTTCCTCCATAATAGGCGAGACTTCAAAAGTAATACCACCTTTCTTTATTTTTAGAGATTTAACTCCGCCAAGATACTTGTTTTCAAACTCTTCGGCTTGGTATCCATTCTTGTTCAATGTTTCTAAAGCAGATTTTACAAATTCTTTATGTTTTTGTTCATTTGAAATTTCTTTACTTACAAGAATCGACTTGATATCTTTATTTATCTTGTTTATGTCATTAAGTCCAATCTTTTTTAGAATTTCTATTCTTTCTAGAAGAGGATCGTAAATATTCGGAATTTCTTCTATGAGCTTATATCTCATTGCCATATCATCAAGTTTAGATTCTCCAGATGCTTCTCTGTCTTCTATTTCAGCTAATTCTTGTTCAGACTCGTTATAATCAACATTCAAATCTAAAGCTTCCTCAAGAAGTTCTTCATATTTCTGTTGCAACCCCTCATGTGTTGTCTTTACTTGTGGCTGTTGATCTCTCATACTCATACATTAAATAATTACTTATAAAAAGTCAATGTTTTTTTGTTGTTGTTTTTCACTCGAAAAGAATTCGCGTAGATGCTAGAATTAGAGCCTAATGAAACCAAAAATCATTGTGATATTGGGGCAAACGGCCACGGGCAAGAGTAATTTGGCCGTAAAAATTGCCAAACAAATAGGGGGAGAAATAATCTCGGCCGATTCTAGACAGGTTTATAAAGGGCTTGATCTTGGCACCGGTAAAATAACTAAAAAAGAAATGATGGGGGTGCCTCACCATCTGCTCGATGTGGTTAATCCTAGAAAATCCTTCTCCGTAGCGGAATACAAAAAATTAGCTGAAGAAAAAATCGAGGAAATTTTGAAAAATGGGAAAATTCCGATCATTGCCGGCGGCACGGGTCTTTATATTAAATCAATTGTTGATAATATTTCTTTCCCAGAAGTTCCGCCCAACGAGACACTTAGAAAAAAACTCAAAAAATTATCAGCTGAAAAATTATTTGCTCTTTTGAAAAAAATTGATCCGAGACGAGCCCAAACAGTAGAATCTAAAAATCCTAGACGTTTAATCCGCGCCATTGAAATCGCCAAAGCCCTCGGCAAGGTCCCCCGCCTAACGGAGGCAACGCCTCCGTATAAATTTATTAAGATAGGCCTGAAATTACCAGATGAGATTTTAAAGAAAAAAATTAAGAAAAGACTAGAAAAAAGATTAAGGGCTGGCATGGCGATTGAATTACATGATTTGCGCAAAAAAGGCGTGCCATGGAAACGCTTTAGAGAGCTCGGTTTTGATCAAAAATATATTGCCCTATATTTGCAAAATAAAATCAGCCAAAAAGAAATGCTGGAAAAGCTTTTGAATAAAAACTGGCAATACGCCAAGCGACAGTGGACTTGGTTTAAAAGAGACAAGAAAATAATCTGGATTGACCCGACTAGAAAATCCGACCTCAAAAAATTAGAAAATAAAATCAAAACATTCCTCCAATAATCTATTCTATAATTCTATAGAATTATGGAATAGATATTTATATGCAAGGCAAGACCTTGTGCATATCAAAAAAGTGCCTTATGATAAAGAAAAAGGTTTAATTTTTATGTCAATTGAAATCAAAAAATTTAAGGGGGGATTTGATAGAAATTTTTCTTACATCGTTTACGACACTGAATCCAAAAAATCAATTGTAGTCGATCCGATTATAAAAGAAGAAATTCCAAGTTTTATCGAAGAAAATAAATTAGATTTGGCTTATGTTTTAAACACCCATGGGCATTTTGATCATGTTGAGGGAAATGGAAAAATCTTAGACTTAACTGGCGCTAAATTATTCGATCCAGCCAAAAAGAATGAAAAAGTTGGCCCAATATCTATAAAAGTAATTCCCACCCCCGGACATACCAAAGATTCTGTTTGTTATCTCATCAACAAAAAATGGCTTTTCACCGGCGATACTTTGTTTGTAGGGAAAATTGGCGGCACCAGTGATCTAAAATCAGCTAAAGAAGAGTTCGAGAGTTTGAAAAAAATTATGATGCTTGATGAAAAAATCATTGTTTACCCCGGACATGATTATGGAAAGAAGGAAGAATCAACTATTGGAGAGGAGAAAAATGATAACCCTTTCATCCAAAAATTAAACTCGTTTGATAAATTCTTAGATTTGAAAGAAAATTGGGCGCAATACAAAAAAGAACATGGACTTGCTTGATCTTGCGGGTCCACGAGGATTAGGTCACAAATATTTTCTTTGCCGTCGCAAAGAAAATTTCGCGACCCCGGCTCGCGCCGTCGCGCTCCGACTTTCGATGCGGGTGGTGAAGGAATCGGCTCCGCATAAAATTTTGCCGTCGCAAAATTTTTGCTAGCCGCGCCTCGCGGTTTCGCCTGTTGGCGAAACATCGCTCCGGCGTTCGATTCCCCACGTGAGCCAAACTATTGGCTCACTATCGTCCTCGTCACTTCGTTCCTGCGGGTGGTGAAGGAATCGAACCCTCGCCAGATCTTTTGGAGAGATCTGTTCTACCACTAAACTAACCACCCAGTGTCCTCTGGCCGAAGCCGGAAGACTATAAGAATCTGGTAAAAACCAAATTCAAATAAAAAGAACGCGACCCTGTGAAAAGAATAATGATCATAGGGTCAGGGGCATTATAACATGTTCCGCTTTTATTTTTTACTTTCTTTATGAGAAGTGTGTTTTCTACACCAACGACAATACTTCTCAAGCTCGATCTTTTTAGTGACCAGTTTTTTATTCTTGCTTGACCAGTAATTGATTCGCTTGCAAGATTGACAAGCTAATTTTATAAGTCTAGGTTGCGGCATAAATTAAAGTAATACTACGTTAACATTTTGTTAATAAAAAATCAACTGTGCGCACTGGGTTAGTATACAGTTCACACTAGACGGGCAGAGTTCCGCAAGGATGGTCCTTGCGGAACTACAGCAGAGGCCTTTGGAAAAGAGATAACAAACTACTCCTTGCCCAAATCTTTTTCCATATCGTCTATTTCTTTTCTCTCACGTTCTCCGGCTTCACGCATTGTGTCAAGCCACGCCTTAAGAGCTTCGCCAGATTTCTTCATAGCTTCATCCATTAAGGGAGCCAACTTTTCTAGCACAATTTTCTCGGCTTCTGCCCTATCTGGTGTACTAGCAAAAACTTTGTCAATTTCTGCCATTACTCGATCTTCTTCATCCATTGCGGCCTGTAACTCTCGATGTTTTTGGTCCTCTAAATTTTCTGGAGCGGGACCTTTTTCTCCGCTAAATTGTTTACTCATAGTTTTATTGGTTAGTTACTTAAATAATTTTACGACCTTGATTAAAAATTTTTCTTTTCTTCTTTCAAAATCGCCAATTCGTTTTTACCCCCAAAATTGAATACCAATTAGTCGCCGAGCGAGCTACTCCGTGCGTCCGCACGGACGCTCTAGGAAGCGCCGCGCCCTTCCGTAGCTTTATGCGGAGGAGGGAGGCGAACCCTTCAAACTTGCAATTTCCTACGTGGTGCGCCGGGTGGGAGTCGAACCCACGAGGCCAATATGACAGCGGTTTTACAGACCGTTCCCGCCCCCTACGGGACTACCGACGCATTTGGAACTTAAAGATTATACCAAAAAAGGCCAAAAAGAAAACCCCCTTCTTTTTTCGAGGGGCTTTCTTTTAAGCAATTTTTTCTTTAGTTTTGGCTTTGACGTAAGGAGAGTTCTTGGCTCGGCCCTTTTTGGTCTCAATGGTAATTTCACCCGCTTTCACGCCAACATGAACCACTGCTTCTT